>NZ_JBEYTP010000008.1:136308-199255 GCF_040643125.1 Micromonospora sp. NPDC047465 | reverse complement strand
CCGCGAGATCCTCGCGGTCCATGGCGCGGAACTCCAGCGGCCGGCGGTAGAGCACGATCCGCGGGGGCACCTCCTGCCGGCCCGGCCGGCCGGGCAGCAGTCGGGCGAGCGGCACCTCGCCGTCCTCCAGCACGTCGGAGTCGTAGACGTTCAGGTCCGGCGGGACGTCCTCCACCGCGAACTCGACCCCGGCCAGTTCCTTGGCGAACCGCCGTTCCAGGGTCTCGACGGTGTCCAGCACGAGGTCGTCGAAGATCTCCGCCTTCGTCCGCGCCAGCGGCACCGTCGCCGGCACCAGTCGCCCGCGCAGGCCGCGCCCGTGCCGGTCACGGTGGGCGCGCCGGCCGGGACCGGGGCGGCGGTGTTCCGGGCTCGTCATGAGGGACAGGTTAGCTCCCGTACCGACCTGGCCTGCGGCAGCGCGGCGGGTGCGGCGCGGCGCGGGTCGCGCCGGACAGAATTGTGATCACCGTGACGGGCGTGTCGCAACGCGAAGCAGTGCGCCGGACCCGGTAATGGGGATACCCTGCCGCCGTGAGGTCACCACGGCGCTGCTCCCGTAACGGCTGCCCCCGGCAAGCAGTCGCCACGCTGACCTATGTCTACAACGAGTCGACAGCCGTGGTAGGGCCGCTGGCCGCCTTCGCCGAGCCGCACACCTACGACCTCTGCGAGCCGCACGCCCGCAGCCTGACCGCGCCCCGCGGTTGGGACGTGGTCCGGCACGAGGGCGAGTTCGAGCCCCCGCCGCCCACCACCGACGACCTGGTCGCGCTCGCCGAGGCCGTTCGCGAGGCCGCCCGCCCGGTGGCACCCCGCCCACCCGAGGGCGACGAGAGCCTCAACACGGCCCCCCAGACGGGCCGCCGCGGCCACCTCCGCGTCATCCCCCCCACCCACTAACCCGCCGCCCCCCGGGCCCTCCGGCCCCCTCCCACCCCCGCCTCCGCGCGTTGATCATGAGTTGTTGGCACGAGCTTCGGCGTGTCGCGGCAACTTCATGATCAACGGGCTCTGGGTGGGTGGGGGCGTGGGTCAGTGGCCTAGGAGGCGGGTGAGGAGGGTGGCGCGGCGGGAGGGGCGGTCCGTGCGGTTCTCCGCCGCGTCGGCGGAGGACATCAGCCGCAGGGCCGCGTTCACGGCCAGCCAGCGCAGCGGCTCCGGCTCCCACTTCGGGGAGCGGTGGTTCACCCAGGGCAGAGCGGTCAGGTCCGTCCGCTCGCCCCGGATCAGGTCGGCCAGGGTCCGACCGGCGAGGTTGCTGGTGCCCACGCCGTCGCCGACGTAGCCGCCGGCCCAGGCCAGCCCGTCGGCCCGGTCGAAACCGACCGAGGCCGCCCAGTCCCGGGCCACCCCGAGCGGGCCGCCCCAGGTGTGGGTCACCGGCACGTCCGGGCCGAGCACCGGGAACAGTTCGCCGAGCGTACGGCGCAGTGCCGCGAAGACCGCCGGCTCCCGGTCGTGGCCGGGCAAGACCCGGGAACCGAAGTGGTAGGGCGCGCCCCGGCCGCCGAAGGCGAGCCGCCCGTCGGCGGTGCGCTGGCCGTAGACGATGACGTGCCGGTGGTCGGAGAAGGTCTCCCGCTCGGCGAGGCCGATCCGCGCCCAGGTCGCGGCGGGCAGCGGCGCGGTGGCGACCATCAGCGAGTAGACCGGCGCGACGGTGCGGCGCTGCCCCGGCAGGCCAGGCGTGTAGCCCTCGGCGGCCCGCACCACCACCGGCGCGCGCACCGTGCCGGCCGGGGTCACCGCCGCACCGGCCCGGATCCGGGTCACCCGCGTGCCCTCGTGGATCGTCACCCCTCGGCGCTCCACCGCCCGGGCCAGCCCGCGCACCAGCCGGGCCGGGTGCACCGCCGCGCAGTGCGGGGTGTACGTGCCGCCGCGTACCCCCTCGGCGGCGCAGCGGGCGGTGGCCTCGTCGGCGTCGAGCAGCGCCAGGTCCTCCGGCCCGAGCCCGTACGCCCGCGCCTCCGCGACGGCCGCGCGCGCCCGGTCGAGCTGGGGGGTGGTGCGGGCGAGCACCACCGTCCCGCCGTACGCCCAGTCGCAGTCGATGCCCTCGGCCGCGACGACCCGGCCGACCTCGGCGACGGTGGCGTGCAGGGCGCGCTGCATGGCGATCGCGGCGCCCCGCCCGTGCCGGCGGGCCAGCGCGGTCAGCGAGGTGGGGAACAGCGCCGAGCACCAGCCCCCGTTGCGGCCGGACGCGCCGTAGCCGGCGACCTGTGCCTCCAGCACGGTGATCCGCAGCGTCGGGTCGGCGACGGCGAGGTAGTACGCCGTCCAGAGCCCGGTGTAGCCGGCCCCGACGATCACCACGTCCGCGTCGGCGTCGCCGGCCAGCGGCGGGCGCGGGGTCAGCGGCTCGTCCACGGTGGACAGCCAGTACGACAGGTCCTGGTAGCGCATCGGCCGCTCCGGGTGCGGAACGGCCGGGTCGACCACGCGCCGCGGGGCGCGCGGCCGGCCCGGCCGGGTGGACGAGGGTTACAGGCGCGCCCACGCCTCGGTGAGCACGGCGCGCAGGATCTGCTCGATCTCGTCGAACTGCTGCTGCTCGGCGATCAGCGGCGGCGCGAGCTGCACGACGGGGTCGCCCCGGTCGTCGGCGCGGCAGTAGAGCCCGGCGGAGAACAGCGCGGTGGACAGGAAACCGCGCAGCAGCCGCTCGGACTCGGCCTCGTCGAAGGTCGCCCGGGTGGTCTTGTCCTTGACCAGCTCGATGCCGTAGAAATAGCCGTCGCCGCGCACGTCGCCGACGATCGGCAGGTCGTGCAGCTTCTCCAGGGTGGCGCGGAAGGCCGCCTCGTTGGCCCGGACGTGCCCGACCAGGTCCTCGCGGGCGAAGACCTCCAGGTTGGCCAGGGCCACCGCGCAGGAGACGGGGTGGCCGCCGAAGGTCACCCCGTGGGCGAACATGCCGGTCTCGGTCAGGAACGGCTCCATCAGCCGGTCGCTGGCGATCATCGCGCCGAGCGGGGCGTAGCCGGAGGTGATGCCCTTGGCGGTGGTGATGATGTCGGGCTGGTAGCCGTACCGGACGGCGCCGAAGTATTCGCCGAGCCGGCCCCAGGAGCAGATCACCTCGTCGGAGACGAGCAGCACGTCGTACGCGTCGCAGATCTCCCGGACCCGCTCGAAGTAGCCGGGCGGCGGCGGGAAGCAGCCGCCGGAGTTCTGCACCGGCTCCAGGAACACGGCGGCGACCGTGTCCGGCCCCTCCCGCTCGATGGCCCGGCCGATCTCCTCGGCGGCCCAGCGGCCGAACGCCTCGGGGGAGTCGCCGTGCTCGGGGGCGCGGTAGAAGTTGGTGTTCGGCACCTTGATGCCGCCGGGGACCAGCGGCTCGAAGTCGCTCTTGATGCCGGGCAGGCCGGTGATCGACAGCGCGCCCATCGAGGTGCCGTGGTAGGCGATGTACCGGCTGACCACCTTGTGCTTGTTCGGCCTGCCGGTGCGCTTGAAGTAGGCGCGGGCGAGCTTCCACGCCGCCTCGACCGCCTCCGAGCCGCCGGTGGTGAAGAAGACCCGGTTCAGGTCACCGGGGGTGAGCGTGGCGATCCGCTCGGCCAGCTCGACGGCCTTCGGGTGCGCGTACGACCAGAGCGGGAAGTAGGCCAGCTCGCCCGCCTGCTTGGCGGCGGCCTCGGCCAGCTCGGTGCGCCCGTGGCCGGCGTTGACGACGAAGAGCCCCGCGAGGCCGTCCAGGTAGCGGCGGCCCTGGGCATCCCAGACGTACGCGCCCTCGCCGCGCACGATGGTCGGCACCTCGCCGGCGGAGTAGCTCGCCATCCGGGTGAAGTGCATCCAGAGGTGGTCGGTGGCGTCGGCCATGTCAGCCCCATCGGGTCTCGGGCCGGTCAGGGGTGACACCGGCCGCTCTGCCCACGGTTATCCCACAGTCCGGCAGCCAAAAGCAAGTGGGATCGGTGGCGTGTGGTCGATCTGGCAACGGAATCAGCGAGTAGTCAAAGCGTGAACGACGGAATCCGTATCGCGAGGGTTGTGAGGTGAACGGTGGGTGGGATCGCGTCGGGCGGACGCTGTCGAGCTGCCCCGCCGGTGAGACCGCGTCGAGCTGCCCCGTCGGTGAGGCCGCGTCGAGGGCGTCGCGATCGGGACACCTTCGGGGCACTTCGGCCGCGCTCGCGGCGCACCTGAGGTGCGCGAAACACATCCCACCGCGACACGCCGGTAGGCGGCGGACGCCGGCACCGAGCGTGGCTATCGTGCGCCGGAGCGTGAACCCGCGTGGAGGGAGGATCCGATGGCCAACGAGGCGCTGCGGGTGGCGATGGCCGCCAAGGGAGAGACCGTCGAGTCGCTGGCGGAGAAGGTGCGCGTCGACCCGAAGACGGCGGGCCGGTGGCTCACGTCGGGCCGGATTCCGCACCCCAGGACCCGGCTGGCGGTGGCCGAGGTGCTCGACCGCGACGCCGCCGAGCTGTGGCCCGAGCCGTTCCGCCGCCGCGACCTGCCATGGTTCCGCCCCTGGGCCGAGCTGGAACAGGACGCCATCTCGATCCGCACCTACGAGCCACTGGCTGTGCCGGGCCTGCTCCCAGACCGAAGGCTATGCGCGGGCGATGCTGCGGGTCGGAGGATTGCTGCCGTCGGCCGAGGTGGAGCAGGTGGTCGCCAGCCGGCTCGCCCGGCAGTCGGTGCTCTGCCGCGACTGCCCGCCCCAACTGGTCGTCGTGATCGACGAGGTCGTGGTGCGTCGGATGGTCGGCGACCGGGCGGTGATGCGCGGGCAGCTCGGCCACCTGGTGGAGGTCGCACAGTTGCCGCACGTGCAGGTGCGGGTCATCCCCGCTGACAGTCCGTGGCGCACCGGGCTGTCAGGCTCCTTCGTCCTCGTTCGGCAGCCGGACGGGGTCGAAGTGGCCTATCTGGACAATCAGTTGCGTGGTCAGGTCGTGACCGAGAGCGCAGACGTTGCTAGCCTGGGCGCCAGGTGGGAGAGCGTCACCGGTGAGGCGTTCCCCCGCCGCCGGTCGATCGACCTCATCCGAGAGGCGGCGAAGACATGGACCTGACCCGCGCCCGCTGGCGCACCGCCACCCGCAGCAGCAACAACGGCGGCAACTGTGTCGAGGTGGCCGACAACCTGCCCGGGCGGGTGCTGGTCCGGGACAGCAAGGACCGTGCCGGCGGCACCCTCAGCTTCGCGCCCGACGCCTGGCGGGCGTTCGTCGCCTCGGTCGGGCGTGACGGGGGCGCGCGCTGATCAGGCGGTGCCCCAGGTGTACGTCTGCTTGCGCAGCTTGAGATAGACGAACGCCTCGGTGGAGAGCACGCCCTCGACCGACCGCAGCCGCTGGAGGATCTCCAGCAGGTGGTCGTCGTTGCGGCAGACCACCTCGGTCAGCAGGTCGAACGAGCCCGCCGTGATCACCACGTAGTCGACCTCGTCCAGCTCGGCGAGGCGGTCGGCCACGGCCTCCAGGTCGCCGTTCGTACGCAGGCCGATCATGGCCTGGCGGGGGAAGCCGAGCTGGAGCGGGTCGGTCACCGCGACGATCTGCATCACCCCGGCGTCGAGCAGCCGCTGCACCCGCTGGCGCACCGCCGCCTCCGACAGCCCGACCGCCTTGCCGATGGTCGCGTACGGCCGGCGGCCGTCCTCCTGGAGCTGTTCGATGATCTGCTTCGCCACGTCGTCGAGCAGTACGTGGCTGGCACCCTCGCGGACGGTGACCCTGCGTCCGCCGTTGCCGTTGTCGTGCTGCCGGTTCGTCATCGACCGCTCCCCATGTCCGTGCCCGCGCTGAGCCTAGTGCCCCCGGGCAGTCTGGCGTATTTCGTCGTGCAGAGCTATTCCGGCAACGGAATCCCTTGTAAGGAAGGTCACCTCATGTCAGGATCAGTCGTCCACCGCACCTGACCCTCCCGCCGGCGCGCCACCCCCGTTCCCGCCGCCGACGATGACCCCTAGGAGTCGTCACATGCGTACTCCCTTTCGGCCCCTCACCCGGCGTGGACTCCTGACCGGCACCCTCGGCTCGGCCGCGCTGCTCGCCGCCGGCGGCTCGCTGGCCGGCTGCGGCACCAAGGCCGCCACCCAGACGGAGGCCGGCTGCGTCAGCGAGGACCTGTCTGCCACCGAGAAGAAACTGGCCTTCTCCAACTGGCCGCAGTACATGGACGTGGACGAGAAGGACGAGTCCAAGCGGCCGACCCTCGACGCGTTCGTCGCCCAGAGCGGCATCCAGGTCGCCTACACCGAGGACGTCAACGACAACAACGAGTTCTTCGGCAAGGTGCAGAACCAGCTCGCGGGCTGTCAGGGCACCGGCCGGGACGTCATGGTCCTCACCGACTGGATGGCGGCGCGGATGATCCGCCTCGGCTGGGTCCAGAAGCTCGACAAGTCGAAGCTGCCCAACGTCGAGGCCAACCTGCTGCCGTCGCTGCGCAACCGGTCCTTCGACCCCGAGAACCAGCTCGCCATCCCGTGGCAGTCCGGCCTGGCCGGGCTGGCCTACAACGGCAAGGTGACCAAGGAGATTCGGACGGTCGACGAGCTGCTCACCCGCCCCGACCTCAAGGGCAAGGTGACGGCGCTGTCCGAGATGCGCGACACCATGGGCCTGCTGCTCCAGTCGAACGGCCACGACCCGGCGAACTTCACCGGCCCGCAGTTCGACGACGCGCTCAACAAGCTCAAGAAGGCCGTCGACTCCGGCCAGATCCGCCGGTTCACCGGCAACGACTACGCTCCGGACCTCGCCAAGGGCGACATCGCCGCGTGCATCGGCTGGTCCGGCGACGTCATCCAGCTCGGCTTCGAGGACGACAAGGTCAAGTTCGTGGTGCCCGAGTCGGGCGTGATGCTCTGGTCGGACAACGTCCTCGTGCCGAACAAGGCCACCCACAAGGGCAACGCCGAGCAGATCATCAACTACTACTACGACCCGGCGGTCGCCGCGAAGCTCGCCGCGTTCGTGAACTACATCTGCCCGGTCCAGGGTGCCAAGGCCGAGATGGAGAAGATCGACCCCGAGCTGGCCGCCAACCCGCTGATCTTCCCCGACGACACCATGCTGTCGAAGTCCAAGGTCTTCATGGCGCTGGACGAGAAGCAGGAACGCGAGTACGAGAGCAAGTTCCAGCAGGTCATCGGGGCGTGAGCGGCATGGGCGGCATGGGCGGGGCGACTGTGGGGCGCGAGACACCGGCCGGCGACCTGCGGCTGGCCAGCCTCACCAAACGGTTCGGCATCTTCACCGCCGTGGACGACCTCAGCCTGACCATCCCGCAGGGCTCGTTCTTCGCCCTGCTCGGGGCGTCCGGCTGTGGCAAGACCACCACCCTGCGGATGATCGCCGGGCTGGAGGAGCCGACCAGCGGGCAGGTGCTGCTCGGCGACCGGGACATCGCCCGGCTGCGCCCGTACAAGCGGCCGGTGAACACCGTGTTCCAGAGCTACGCGCTCTTCCCGCACCTGAACGTCTTCGAGAACGTGGCCTTCGGGCTGCGGCGGCGCGGCATCCGATCGGTCGACGACCAGGTCAGGGGCATGCTCGCGCTGGTGCAGCTCGACGACTACGGCCACCGCCGTCCCGCCCAGCTCTCCGGCGGGCAGCAGCAGCGGGTCGCCCTGGCCCGCGCCCTGGTCAACCGCCCGCAGGTGCTGCTGCTCGACGAGCCGCTGGGCGCGCTCGACCTGAAGCTGCGCCGGCAGATGCAGATCGAGCTGAAGCGGATCCAGACCGAGGTCGGCATCACGTTCGTGCACGTCACCCACGACCAGGAGGAGGCCATGACGATGGCCGACACGGTCGCGGTGATGAACGCCGGGAAGATCGAGCAGCTCGGCGCACCCGCCGACATCTACGAGTTCCCGGCCACCGCGTTCGTGGCGAACTTCCTCGGCCAGTCCAACCTGCTCGCCGGCGAGGCCGCCGGTCCGGGCGGCGGCGAGGTGGCGGTCTCGGCGCACGGCAACCGCTTCTCGGTGCCCGCCGGCCGGGCCCGGGTCGACCGGGGGCCGGTCCACCTGGGCGTACGCCCGGAGAAGCTGCACCTGGTCGACGGAGTCGACCAGGTGCCCGCCGGGCACCAGCACGTCACCGGGTTGGTCACCGACGCCTCCTACGTCGGGGTCAGCACCCAGTACCTGCTGCGCACCGGCTGGGGCAGCGAGCTGTCGGTCTTCGTGGCCAACAGCGGCGTGACCGGCCCGCTGGCGGTGGGCAGCGAGGCGGTGGCGCACTGGGACCCACGGCACGCCTTCCTGCTGCCCCGGGCGCCCGGCGAGCACGACCGGACCACGCCGGTCCTGGACGAGCCGGTGGGTGCGTCCTCGTGACAGCCCTCGCGCACATGCCCGGTTCGGGGCGGTCGGCGGCGCCCCCGCCGGCCCGCCGGTCCGGTCGGCACCGGTTCCTGCCGTACCTCCTCCTGCTGCCCGGCGCGGCGTGGCTGTTCCTCTTCTTCGCCGTGCCGCTGTTCCAGCTCGCCGCCGCCAGCCTCTACGACCCCGCCGGCTCGCTCGCCACCGGGTACGCGCTGACCTGGGCGGTCGGCAACTACCCGGACGCGCTCGCGGCGTACTGGCCGCAGTTCACCCGGTCGTTCGTGTACGCCGGCATCGCGCTGGTGCTGGCGCTGCTGATGGGCTACCCGCTGGCGTACGCGATCGCGCAGAAGGCCGGCCGGTGGAAGAACCTGCTGCTGGTCTGCGTGGTCGCGCCGATGTTCACCAGCTTCCTGGTGCGCACGCTGGCCTGGAAGACGATCCTGTCCGACAACGGCTGGGTCGTCGGGCTGCTGCGCGACGTGCACCTGCTCGCCCCCGACGGCCGGCTGCTGGCCACCCCGGTCGCGGTGGTGCTCGGCCTCACGTACAACTTCCTGCCCTTCCTGGTGCTGCCGCTGTACGCGAGCTTGGAGCGGCTGGACCACCGGCTGCTGGAGGCGGCGAGCGACCTCTACGCCAGCCCGCTGCGGGTGTTCCGCCGGGTCACGCTGCCGCTGTCCATGCCGGGCCTGGTCGCCGGCACGCTGCTGTTCTTCATCCCGGCCAGCGGCGACTACATCAACGCCGAACTGCTCGGCACCCCCAACGAGTACATGATCGGCAACGTCATCGACTCGGCGTTCCTGGTCCGGCTGGACTACCCGCAGGGCGCGGCGCTGTCCTTCCTGCTGATGGCGGCGATCCTCGCGGTCGTCTTCGTCTACCTTCGCCGGGCCGGCACGGAGGAGGTGCTCTGACCGTGGGACACCGCATCGGTCGCTGGCTCGCCGAGCGCTGGGTGATGGGCGTGGCGCTGCTGGTGCTCGGCTACCTCTTCCTGCCGATCGCCGTGGTCGCCGCCCTGTCCTTCAACCGCCCGTCCAGCCGCCTGTCGTACGACTTCAACGAGTTCACCCTCGACAACTGGCGCAACCCGTGCGCCACCTCCGACATGTGTGACGCGGTGGTGCGCAGCGTCCAGATCGGCTTCATCGCCACCGTCGTCGCCACGGTGCTCGGCACCCTGATGGCGTTCGCGCTGGTGCGGCACCGGTTCCGCGGCCGGTCCGGGATCAACGTGCTGATCTTCCTGCCGATGGCCACCCCCGAGCTGGTGATGGGCACCTCGCTGCTCGCCCTCTTCGTCTCCGCCGGGGTGCCGCAGGGCTTCTGGACCATCGTCATCGCGCACGTCATGTTCTGCGTGTCGTTCGTGGTGGTCACCGTCAAGGCGCGGCTGGCCGGGATGGACTCCCGACTGGAGGAGGCCGCGATGGACCTCTACGCCAGCGAGTGGCAGACCTTCCGGCGGATCACCCTGCCGCTGGTGCTGCCCGGCATCGTGGCCGCCGCGCTGCTGGCGTTCTCGCTGTCGTTCGACGACTTCATCGTCACGAACTTCAACGCCGGCACCACCGTCACGTTCCCGATGTACGTCTGGGGCGCCGCCCAGCGGGGCATCCCGCCGCAGGTCAACGTCATCGGCACGGCGATGTTCGTGATCGCGCTGCTGCTGGTGCTCGCCAGCACCCTGCGCGGCCGGCGGGCGAAGCGGCTGCCGTGACGCCCCCGCACACCGGCCGGGCGCTCGCCGACGCGGCGCCCGTGCCGTACTGGCTGGACCGCCCGGAACGCCCCGACCCGCTGCCGCCGCTGCACGGCGGCACCGACACCGACCTGCTGGTCGTCGGCGGCGGCTACAGCGGCCTCTGGGCGGCGCTGCTCGCCAAGCAGGACGACCCCGGCCGGGACGTGCTGCTGGTGGAGGCGGGCACCTGCGGCTGGGCGGCGTCCGGGCGCAACGGCGGGTTCTGCGCCGCCTCCTTGACCCACGGCCTGACCAACGGCGCCGAGCGCTTCCCCGACGAGATCGACGTGCTGGACCGGCTCGGCCGGGACAACCTGGACGCCATCGCCGACACCGTGACCGCGTACGGCATCGACTGCGAGTTCGAGCGCACCGGCGAGCTGTCCGTGGCGGTCGAGCCCCACCAGCTCGACGGGCTGGCCGCCGACGTCGACCTGGCCCGCCGGTTCGGCCACGACGTGCGGCTGCTCGACCGCGACGAGGTACGCGCCGAGGTGGACTCGCCGACGTACCTCGGCGGGCTGTGGGACCGCGACCGGGTGGCGATGCTGGACCCGGCGAAGCTGGCCTGGGGCCTGCGCCGCGCCTGCCTCGACCTCGGCGTGCGGATCCACGAGCACACCCGGGTCACCGGGCTGCGCCGCGACGGGGCCGCGCTGCGCGCCACCACCCGCGGTGGACCGTCCGGCGCTCCCGGGGCCGACGACCCGGGACCGGGCGGCCACGGCGCCCCCGGCTCGGTGCGCGCGCGGCGGGTCGTCCTCGCCACCAACGCGTTTCCGCCACTGCTGCGCCGGCTGCGGGCCTGGCTGGTGCCGGTCTACGACTACGCGCTGACGACCGAGCCGTTGACCGCCGCGCAACGCGAATCGATCGGCTGGCGCAACCGGCAGGGGCTCGCCGACACCGGCAACCAGTTCCACTACTACCGGCTCACCGGCGACGGGCGGATCCTCTTCGGCGGCTACGACGCCGTCTACCACTACGGCAACCGGATGGCCCCCGAACTGGCCCAACGGCCGGCCACCTTCACCGCCCTCGCCCAGCACTTCTTCGCCACGTTCCCGCAGCTCGCCGACGTGCGCTTCAGCCACCGCTGGGGCGGCGTCATCGACACCTGCACCCGGTTCTGCCCGTTCTTCGGCACCGCGTACGACGGCCGGCTGGCGTACGCGGCCGGCTACACCGGCCTCGGCGTCGGCGCCACCCGGTTCGGCGCCCGCGTGGTGCTCGATCTGCTCGGCGGCGGGCAGACCCCACTGACCCGGCTCGACCTGGTGCGCAGCAAGCCGCTGCCGTTCCCGCCGGAGCCGTTGCGGGCCACCGGCATCCACCTCACCCGCTGGTCCCTGGCCCGGGCCGACGCGCGAGCGGGACGGCGCAACCTCTGGCTCCGTACGCTCGATCGTCTTGGTTTGGGGTTTGATTCCTGATGCGGATCCTGCTCGTCGGCGCCGGTGGGGTCGGCTCCGCCGCCGTCGCCATCGCCGCCCGCCGCTCCTTCTTCGAGACCATGGTCGTCGCCGACCGCGACCCCGCCCGTGCGGCGCGGGCCGTGGCCGGCCACGGCGACCGGTTCGTCCCCGCCGCCGTCGACGCCTCCTCGGCGGACGCGGTCGCCGCGCTGTGCCGCGAGCACCGGATCACCCACGTGCTCAACGCGGTCGACCCGCGCTTCGTCATGCCGATCTTCGACGGGGCGTTCGCGGCCGGCGCGGACTACCTCGACATGGCCATGTCGCTGTCCCGGCCGCACCCCGACCGGCCGTACGCCGAGACCGGGGTCAAGCTCGGCGACGACCAGTTCGCCGCCGCCGACCGCTGGTCGGCCGCCGGCCGGCTGGCGCTGTGCGGCATCGGCGTCGAGCCGGGCCTGTCGGACGTCTTCGCCCGCTACGCCGCCGACGAGCTGTTCGCCGAGATCGACGAGATCGGGGTACGCGACGGCGGCAACCTCACCGTCGACGGCTACGACTTCGCGCCGTCGTTCTCCATCTGGACCACCATCGAGGAGTGCCTCAACCCGCCGGTGATCTGGGAGGCCGGCCGCGGCTGGTACACCACTCCGCCGTTCTCGGAGCCGGAGGTGTTCGACTTCCCCGAGGGCATCGGCCCGGTCGAGTGCGTCAACGTCGAGCACGAGGAGGTGCTGCTGATCCCGCGCTGGGTCGCGGCGAAGCGGGTCACCTTCAAGTACGGCCTCGGCAACGAGTTCATCGAGGTCCTCAGGACCCTGCACAAGCTCGGCCTCGACGCGGCGTCCCCGGTGCGGGTGAGCGGCGTGACCGTCGCGCCTCGCGACGTCGTGGCGGCCTGCCTGCCCGACCCGGCGACCCTGGGCGACCGGATGCGCGGCAAGACCTGCGCCGGCACCTGGGTGCGTGGCACGGCGCGCGACGGCGGGCCGCGCGAGGTCTACCTCTACCACGTCGTCGACAACGAGTGGTCCATGGCGGAGTACGGCCACCAGGCCGTCGTCTGGCAGACCGCCGTGAACCCGGTCGTCGCCCTGGAACTGCTCGCCACCGGCGCGTGGTCCGGGTCGGGGGTGATCGGCCCGGAGGCGCTGCCCCCGCGCCCCTTCCTCGATCTGCTCACCGGTTACGGCTCACCCTGGGGGATGCAGGAGCGATGACCCGCTACGGCCCGATGTTCGGCCCCGACGTCACCTTCCTCGGCGTCGACCGCTGCGCCCTCGACGACCCGTCGTCCTTCGCCGACGCCGACGTCGTGATCGTCGGCGCGCCCTTCGACGGCGGCACCTCGCACCGGCCGGGCACCCGGTTCGGCCCGTCCGCCATCCGGCAGGCCTGCTACCTGCCGCACGACGGCTCCCGCCCGTCCCTCGCGCTGCGCGTCGACGCGCTGCGCGACCTGCGGGTGTACGACGCCGGCGACGTCGAGATGTTCTCCGGCGACATCGAGCGGTCCCTGGCCGCCCTGGAGTCGGCGGTTTTCGCGGTCGCCTCGGCCGGGGCGATCCCCGTCGTGCTCGGCGGCGACCACTCCATCGCGCTGCCCGACGCGACCGGCGTCGCCCGCCACCACGGGCTGGGCCGGGTGTCGCTGGTGCACTTCGACGCGCACGCCGACACCGGGGACATCGAGTTCGGCAGCCTGCACGGGCACGGCCAGCCGATGCGCCGGCTCATCGAGTCCGGCGCCGTACGCGGCGACCGGTTCCTCCAGATCGGCCTGCGCGGCTACTGGCCCGGCCCCTCGGTCCTGTCGTGGATGGCGGAGCAGCGGATGCGGTCGTACGAGATGACCGAGCTGGTCGCCCGGGGCCTGGACGAGTGCCTGACGGAGGCGTTCGGGATCGCGGTGGACGAGTGCGAGGGGGTCTTCCTCTCCGTCGACGTGGACGTGGTCGACCCGGGCATGGCACCCGGCACGGGCACCCCGGAGCCCGGCGGGCTGACCTCCCGACAACTGCTCGACGCGGTCCGGCGCTGCTGCTACGAGCTGCCGGTCGTCGGCGTCGACGTGGTCGAGGTCGCCCCGCCGTACGACCACGCCGACATCACCGCGTACCTGGGCAACCGCGTGGTGCTCGAGGCGCTGTCGGCCATCGCCCGCCGCCGCCGCGACGCCGCCGGCCACCCGCCCTGGACCCCGACCCAACCCCTCCTCGATTCCCGCTGATCGCAGATCACCCCGTCCGGGCACCACGGAGCCTGTTTAGTTCGGGCTATAGTTACATCATGAGTGCTCTGGCCGGGGGGCATTGGTCCGTGCGGGTCACCGGCGAGGTCCGGCAGTGGCTCCGGGAGCTGCGGCGTACCGATCCGGACACGTACCGGAGCGTGAGCGTGGCCGTCGACATGCTCGCGGAGGTCGGGCCCGGGCTGGGGCGTCCGCTGGTCGACACGCTGCGGGGTAGCGCCATCAGTAATCTCAAGGAGTTGCGTCCCAGGTCGGGACGGGACGTCGCGGTCCGGGTGCTGTTCGTCTTCGATCCCTGGTCCCAGGCCGTCCTGCTCGTGGCAGGCAACAAGGCGCACAACTGGACGCGCTGGTACCACGACCACATTCCACTGGCGGAGGTCGCTTACAAGGCTTGGCTCGACCACGAGCGCAGGCGAAGGGGGGAGTCGTGACCGAGTTCTACGACTGGGAAGACGTCCGTGACGAGCTTCGTGACGACGAGACGGAGCACGAGAGGGAGCGGGCGCGTACCGAAGCGTGGGTGAGCGCGTTCCACCTGGCCGAGGAGCGTAAGCGACTGGGGCTGACCCAGCGCCAGGTGGCCGAACTGATGGGTGTCACCCCGGGACGGGTCAGTCAGATCGAGAACGGTCACCTCGATGTCAACGAGGTCGCCACGCTGAGCCGCTACGCCGCAGCCCTGGGCGCTCGGCTCCGCATCATCTTCGACTACGGCAACGACCTGCGGCAGATCGCCTGACCGTCCGCCTCCCGACCCGACGGCGCCGGATCCCCCGGGCGGATGACCCGGGGGACCGGTGTGCGTGCGGACGTCGCCTCAGGATCAGGCGCCGCCACTGAGTCGTACCGGCTCGGTGGTTTCCGCAACGGCGGTGGTGTCGACGACGAGCCGGGCGCTGGCGGTGGCCTGGCCGCCACGGAACGCGCCGTTGCTGGCCGGGATCGTCGCCGTCCACGTGCCGGAGCTGGTGTCGTCGGTGCACTCCGGGATCTCGGTGAACGCCGAGCCGGTCACCGTGGATACGCGACCGACGCGCTGACTGAGGTTGACCTCGATGAAGGCGAAGCCCCTCGCGTCGCCGCAGTCGTAGGTGCCGCTGATGGTGGCGGTGCCCGATTGGGCGTCGAAGGTGCCGACCCTTCGATATCTGGCAACGAAGCGTGAACAAGGGTAGGGGTGCGGTGGCGCCCGGCGGACCGCCAGCTGCCGAAAGCCTCGTCAGCTGCGGAAAGCCTCGTCCAGGATGTCCAACCCCCGGCGCAACTCTGTGTCGGAGATCACCAGCGGCGGCAGGAAGCGCAGCACGTTGCCGTACGTGCCGCAGGTCAGGGTGAGCAGGCCGGCGGCGTGACAGGCCGCCGAGACCGCCGCCGTGGCGACCGGGTCGGGCGTCAGGGTGCCGGGCCGGACGATCTCCACGGCGAGCATCGCGCCCCGGCCGCGTACCTCGGCGATGCGGGGATCGCGGTCCGCCACGGCTCGCAGGCCCGCCGTCATCGCTGCGCCGATCCGGCGGGCCGCCCCCGCCAGGTCCAGCTCGTGCATGGTCGCGATCGACGCGAGCGCCGCCGCGCAGGCGATCGGATTCCCGCCGTACGTGCCGCCGAGCCCGCCGACGTGCACCGCGTCCATCAGGTCGGCCCGGCCGGTGACCGCGGCCAGCGGCAGGCCACCGGCGATGCCCTTGGCCAGGGTGACCAGGTCCGGCTCCACGTCCTCGTGCTGGCAGGCGAACCAGTCGCCGGTGCGGCAGAACCCGGTCTGGATCTCGTCGGCCACGAACACCACCCCGGCCGCCGTCGCCCACTCCCGCAGCGCCGGCAGGAACCCCGGCGCCGGTACGACGAACCCGCCCTCGCCCTGGATCGGCTCGATCAGCAGCGCGGCGACGTTCTCCGCGCCGACCTGCTTCTCGATCGTCTCGATCGCCCGGGCCGCCGCGGTCGACCCGTCGAGCCCGCCGTCGCGCAGCGGGTACGACATCGGCACCCGGTAGACCTCCCCGGCGAACGGCCCGAACCGGTGCTTGTACGGCATGTTCTTCGCGGTCAGCGCCATGGTCAGGTTGGTCCGGCCGTGGTACGCGTGGTCGAACACCACCACCGCCGACCGCCCGGTGGCGTGCCGGGCGATCTTCACGGCGTTCTCCACCGCCTCGGCACCCGAGTTGAACAGCGCGGACCGCTTGTCGAACGCGCCCGGGGTGAGCGCGTTGAGTTGCTCGCAGACCGCCACGTACGACTCGTAGGGGGCGACCATGAAGCAGGTGTGCGTGAAGCGCTCGACCTGCGCCCGCACCGCCTCGACCACGCGCGGCGCGGAATTGCCGACGTTGGTGACGGCGATGCCGGCGGCGAAGTCGATCCACTCCCGGCCGTCGACGTCGATGATGGTGCCGCCCGACGCCCGGTCCACGTAGGACGCGATGGTGCTGCCGACGCCGCGGGCCACGGCCGCGCCGCGCCGCTTGTGCAGTTCGTCCGAGGAGGCCATCGCGCTCAGCCCTCGATGTTGTGCATGACGTGCTTGATCCGGGTGTAGTCCTCCAGGCTGTAGACCGAGAGGTCCTTGCCGTGGCCGGAGTGCTTGAAGCCGCCGTGCGGCATCTCCGAGACGAACGGGATGTGCGTGTTCACCCAGACGCAGCCGAAGTCGAGCCGGCGGGTCATCCGCATCGCCCGACCGTGGTCCTTCGTCCAGACCGACGCCGACAGGCCGTATTCGACGCCGTTGGCCCAGCGCACGGCCTCGTCCTCGTCGGAGAACCGCTGCACCGTGATGACGGGCCCGAACACCTCGTCCTGGATGATCTCGTCGGACTGGCGCAGCCCGCTGACGACGGTCGGGGCGTAGAAGTAGCCGCGGTCGCCGAGGCGCGAGCCGCCGATGCGGAGGTCGGCGTGGTCGGGGAGCCGGTCGACGAAGCCGCTGACCCGGGAGAGCTGGTTGGCGTTGTTGAGCGGGCCGTAGAGCACGTCCGCGTCGTCCGGCGCGCCGGTCTTCGTGTTGCGGGCCTGCTCGGCCAGCGCCGCCACGAAGTCGTCGTGGACGCCGGGGCCGGCGAGCACCCGCGTCGCCGCCGTGCAGTCCTGCCCGGCGTTGAAGTAGCCGCCGACCGCGATCGCCTCGGCCGCCGCCGCCACGTCCGCGTCGTCGAAGACCACCACCGGGGCCTTGCCGCCCAGCTCCAGGTGGGTCCGCTTGAGGTCGGGGGCCGCGGCGGAGGCGACCTCCATGCCCGCGCGGGTCGAGCCGGTGATCGACACGAGCTGCGGGGTCGGGTGCGACACGAGCGTACGACCGGTGTCCCGGTCGCCGCAGACCACGTTGAACACCCCCGGCGGGAAGAACTCCGACGCGATCTCGGCCAGCAGCAGCGTCGACACCGGCGTGGTGTCCGACGGCTTGAGCACCACCGTGTTGCCGGCGGCCAGGGCCGGGGCGATCTTCCAGACGGCCATCATCAGCGGGTAGTTCCACGGAGTGACCTGCGCGCAGACGCCGATCGGCTCGCGCCGCACGTACGACGTGTGCCCCGCCATGTACTCGCCGGCCGAGCGACCCTCCAGCATCCGGGCCGCCCCGGCGAAGAAGCGGAACTGGTCGACCGCCGGCGGCAACTCCTCCTCGGCGGTGAGCTGACGCGGCTTGCCGGTGTTGCGTACCTCGGCGTCGACCAGTTCGCCGGCGCGGGCCTCGACCGCGTCGGCGAGCCGGAGCAGCGCCTTCTGCCGCTCGGCCGGGGTCGTGTCCCGCCAGGTCTCGAAGGCGTCGGCGGCGGCCCGCATCGCCGCGTCCACGTCCCCGGGCCCGGACACCGGGGCCTGCGCGAAGACCTCTCCGGTGCACGGGTCGACCAGGTCGGCGTAGCCGCCGTCGGTCGGCTCGACGTAGTCGCCGTTGACGAAGTTGCGCAGCTGCTGCTGGTCACTCATGACGGGCTCACTCCGAGAGGGGGTGGTTTGCGGCGGTTATCGCAATCTGACTGCCATCTTGGCCACTGAATTCGCGGCAGACAAGGGTTGGCGCGACTGTTTCCGTGGAAGGGTTGGTCGTCTACGCTGCTCCACGTGGAGTCCGCAGCCTTCTATGTCGCCTCCCGCCCCGCCCACGGCGAGGGCGAGCTGACCGTCCACCACCCTTACGACGGGCGCGCCGTCGGTCGTACCACCCTCGCCACCGCCGCCCAGGTCGAAGCGGCCGTCGCGGCAGCCGCCGGGGTGGCCGCGACGGCTGCGGCCCTGCCCGCGCACGCCCGCGCGGCGGCCCTGGACCACGTGTCCCGGCGGCTCGCCGAGCGGGCCGACGAGATCGCGCGCCTCATCACCGCCGAGAACGGCAAGCCGCTCAAGTGGGCGCGGGCCGAGGTGGGCCGGGCGGTCTCCACCTTCCGCTGGGCGGCCGAGGAGGCCCGACGGTTCTCCGGCGAGCTGCAACGCCTCGACACCGACCCCGCCGCCACCGGGCGGATCGCCCTGGTCCGGCGGGTGCCGAAGGGGCCGGTGCTCGGCATCGCGCCGTTCAACTTCCCGCTCAACCTCGTCGCGCACAAGGTCGCCCCGGCGATCGCGGTCGGCGCCCCGATCGTCGTCAAGCCCGCCCCCGCCACCCCGCTGTCCGCGCTGCTGCTGGGCGAGCTGCTCGCCGAGACCGACCTGCCGGAGGGGATGTTCTCGGTGCTGCCGCTGCCCAACGAGCGCGCCGCCGAGCTGGTCGCCGACCCCCGGCTGCCGGTGGTGTCGTTCACCGGCTCCGGGCCGGTCGGCACGGCGATCCGCCGGTCCGTCCCCGACAAGCACGTCACCCTGGAGCTGGGCGGCAACGCCGCCGCCGTGATCTGCGAGGACTGGAACACCGACGAGGATCTGACCTTCGCCGCGCACCGCATAGCGACGTTCTCCAACTACCAGGCCGGGCAGTCGTGCATCGCCGTGCAGCGGGTCTACGTGCACGAATGGCTCTACGACGCGTTCCTGCCCCGGCTGGTCGCGGCCGTGCAGGAACTGCGCACGGGCGACCCGTCCGACGAGCTGACCGACGTCGGCCCGCTGGTGTCCGAGGAGGCCGCCCGCCGCGTCGAGGCGTGGGTGGACGAGGCGGTCACGGCCGGCGCCACCATCGAGGTGGGCGGCCGGCGCGAGGGCGCCACCTACCCGCCGACCGTGCTCACCGGAGTGTCGGCGGACGCCAAGGTCTGCGCCGAGGAGGTCTTCGGGCCGGTGCTGGTGGTCGCCCCCGTCGAGCACGACCAGGCCGCGTTCGCCGCCGTCAACGACTCGGCGTACGGGTTGCAGGCGGGCGTCTTCACCCATCGCCTGGATGTCGCCTTCGCCGCGCACCGCGCCCTGGAGGTCGGCGGGGTCATCGTCGGCGACGTACCGTCGTACCGGGCCGACCAGATGCCGTACGGCGGGGTCAAGGGCAGCGGCGTCGGGCGCGAGGGACTGCGCAGCGCGATGGAGGACTACACCGACCCGCGCGTCATGGTGCTGACCGGGGTGACGTTGTAGCTCACCAGGTGCCGTCGTCGCGGACGCGGGCCGGGGCGCGGCCGAGCAGCAGGGTGGTCAACGCGGCGTCGACGTCCGCGCCGAGGAACCACTCGCCGGCCTGGTCCAACGCGAACACCCGGCCCCGCTCGTCGACGGCGAGGATGCTGTCACCGTGCTCGGACCCCATGGGAAAGAGCCGCACTCCGAGGACGGCGGCGAAATCGGCCAGCGTGTCGGCCGAGTGCGCGCTCCGGAGCGGATTGGTCGTGAACCGACTGATCCACACCTCCTCGCCGGGGCCCCGGCGACTGCTCACGACGGCGGGGAAGGCGGTCAGCGCCCGCTCCGCCGCCGGGAACGGCTCGTGGCGGTGTCGCTGGCCGGTGACCTCGCACGTCTCGCGCATAGCCCCGGCGGCCAGGGCCGGATTGAACTCGCTGTCCTCCCAGCCGGCCTCCATCAATGCGTCCGCGACCGCGGGTGGAAAGCGGTCCGGATGATGCGGGCGCTGTGGCTCAGGATGCCATTCGGCGGTGAAGGCCAGCTCGGACCAGGGCAACACGTTGAAGTGCACCAGGAAGTTGAGACACGAGTCGCAGGCACGCTCGGCCCTGCCGCCGTACGGGTCGCCCGGCTCGCGCACCCGGAAGACCTCGAGGCGAGCACCGCGCAGCAGTGTCTCCGCGTCGGCCATGCCCAGTGGGGCGATGCCCTCGGCGGCGCGGCGGTGGTCGTAGTCGTGCAGGGCGTCCGAGACGACGATCAGCTCGGCGTGCCGGTCGCCGCCGCGCGCCAGGTGGCCGGCGGGCAGCTCGTCCAGGTAGGCGCGGACCAGCGGGTGGTGGTGCAGCTCGACGTCGCCCTTGGCCCCCTGCGCGCGGAACAGCCGGCCCTCGACGGTCAGGTGCGCCGCCGTGCCGGGGGTCGGTAGCCGGCGGATCTCGCGGAGCAGTTGGCTCGCCGGATCGACGGTGCGCGGCGCGCCGGGACCCGCCGCCCGGCTCGTGCGGTACATCTGCTCGACGATCTCCACCGGCACGCGCGGCCAGGTGGTCACCTCGCCGGTCTGTTTGTCCACCACGGTGGTCGGCAGCTCGCCCGGCACCGTCCTCGCGTCGAGGGACACAGTGGACGTGATCACGTAACCGAGGTCGAACTCGTCGACCATCGGGCGGCACTCGTGTCCCAGGCGCTGCGACTCGCGGCGGGCCCACACGGCGGCGAGTTGCTCGGCCTGCTGGCGATCGATCACGGGCTCGAAACTACCGGACCCCACGGAATCGTGGCGGCCGGTATGGTTCGCCCTACCGACGGTGACCGGGGAGGGTGGCGTTGGGCGAGAGCGTGGACCGGGACGCCAATCGCGCGCTGCGGGCGCGGTTCGACGAGGTGTACGGGGACTACCGGCGACTTCGGTCCGGTTTGGACGAGCTGCGGGTCCGGCTCGCCGAGCTGCGGGTGACGGAGCGCTCCGACGACGGCCAGGTGACCGCGACCGTCGGGGCCCGGGGCGAGCTGATCTCGGTGGAGCTGCACCCCTCCGTCTACCACGACCGGGACGCGAAGGCGTTGAGCCGGAAGATCACCACCACGATCCACCGGGCCGGTACGACCGCCGCCTCCGCCACCCAGGAACTGGTGGCCCGCTACCTGCCCGCCGGCTCCGGAGCGGTCGACTTCCTGCGTACGGGTGACTTCGGGTCGTTGCTGGGCCGGGCGGACTCGGCGCTGCGCCGGGGCGAATGATGGACGGGCAGCTCTGGCTCGACCCGCAGCGTGCCCGGCGCGGCGGCACGGACCTCTCGCTCGCCGGCGAGGCCGTCGGCGCACGGCGCCGCGAGGTGGGCGGGGCCATAGCGGCGGCGAGCGCATCCCGGCCGTGGGGGAAGGACGACATCGGCGCGGCCTTCGAGCAGAAGTACCGGGGCTTCGAGGAGCTGGTGCTGCGCGTGTGGGAGGGAGTGGGGCGGCACCTGGAGGGCCTCGGCACCGACGTGGTCCGGTCCGTCGACGCCAACCTCCGCACGGACGCGTCGAGCGCCGGCCGGATCGACCGCGCCGGCGACCGGCACCAGCAGCGCTGATCCGCGGAGGAGACCCGGATGAGTCTGTTGCCGAGCCCCATCCCGCACCCGCTCGACTACTCGCCCTGGGATCTGCCGGGCTGGGTCTACGAGGCCCTCGACTGGGTGATCGGTGTCGAGTGGCCGGAGGGGAACGAGCGGGCGGTCTGGGAGCTGGCCGACCAGTGGTACGCGGTGGCGGCAGCGCTGGCCGGGCCGCACGCCGACGCCGTCACGGCCGCCGCTGAGGTGCGCGGCGGGTACGGCGGCGTCGGGGCGGTCGCCGCCGCCTTCGACACCGCCTGGCGTCGGGTCGCCGAGGGCGACGAGGCGCCGCTGCCCGTGCTGCTCGCCGTCAGCACCGAGCTGGGCCGGCTGGTGGAGGAGTGCGGCTGCGACATCGAGGGCGCCAAGCTCGAGGTCTGGATCGAGCTGGGCATCCTGGTGATCGAGCTGCTGTCGCTGGCGGTCGCCACCGTGCTCACCGCCGGCGCTGCCTCGCCCGCCGCCGGGGCGGCGATCACCGCCACCCGGCTGATCGTGCAGCAGATCTTCAAGCGGCTGATGGCGCAACTGGCCCGCAAGTCGCTCAAGCAGGGGCTCAAGGAGGCGGGCGAGCGGGCGGCGAAGGAGGTCACCAAGGGCGGCGTGCGGGGCCTCGCTCGGCGTGCGGCGCTGGGCGGCGCGTCCGAGGCGGCCGAGGAGAGCGGCATCAACCTCGCCACCCAGGCGTACCAGAACTCGACCGGCCGACGGCACGGGCTGGACATGACGGAGCTGGGCACGACGGCGGTCGGCGGCCTGGCCGGCGGAGCGGTGGCGCCGCTGGCCGGCCTCGGCCGCCACGCCACCGGGCGGGGCGCCCGCATCGGGGAGCACCTGGGCCGCGAGATGACCGGCGAGGTGATGGCCGAGCAGGCCGCGAGCCTCGCCACCGGCCAGGGACCGACCTCCGTGGAGGACGCGGCCCGGGCGGCCGTGTCCGGAGCCCGTGGCTCCGCCACCGCGCAGGCCGACGCCGCGCTGCAGGCCCGGCTCGACGGCCAGATGAGCGCCCTGGCCGGAATGTCGCTGACCGCGATGGACAGCGGGGCTGCGGCACAGACCTCAAGCGTCACGGCAGGCCCGGCGGCAAACCTGGATGTGCCCCGGCACCCGCTGGCGATGCCGGAGGCGGCGGCGACCCGGCACGGCCCACCCGTTGACGTTGCCCCGGCGGCTGCGGAACTCACGTCGGCACCCGAAACGCGTGCGGCACCCGGGCCGGGTTCATTCGAGCCCGGAGTGCGGCTTCCCGAGCAGGGCGGGACTTCCTCCGGGCTGCCGGCTGCGCCTGCGGAGACCGTTTCCGCCACTCCCGTGGTCGTGCCGGCAGCCGAGGCGACGCTTGCGGAAGCGCGGAACGGTTCCCAGCTCACGCCGGGGACCGAGGCCACCGGGCCCGCGCTGTCGCTGACGCCACATGTCGACACGTCGGCCGCTCCACTCGATCCGACGCTCTCCTCGGTCATGCCCGAAGCGCCTCCGGCGCCCGCGGTGCCGCTGCCGGCGGGCTCCGGCAACGTCGTCGAACAGGCAACGGGCGCCGGGACGGCCGCGCAGCATCCGAGTGCCACGACAACCGCCCCGTCGGTGGTCGGAGGGACCACGCCGAACAATCCCGGGGTCGCCTCCCCTCTGGGGCGCATCCCGGCGCAGAGCTACCCGGTCGCCGCCACCGCGCAGGCGGCGGTCGGTGAGGCCACGGCGAGGAGCGGTGTGGCACCGCCCACCCCTGTCCCGCCGTCGCCGCCCCAGGCCCCAGAGGACGGACCTGCGACCCGGACGCATGACGGGGCGGCGCATCCGCCAGGAGCCGCAGAACAACCTCCGCGTCCACGCACCGCCGAGTGGTACGCCGCCATGTGGGCCGCGGATCGGGATGCGTTCGAACGACGCCGCTACCGGGGGCACTTCCAGTTCCAGCGGACGAACCACGAGGAGAATCGCCGCCGGGACAGCGCGGCCCGGCTACGTCAGGCCGCGGACCGCAGCTACGACGAAGCCCGGTGGCTCGTCAGCGAGGGCCGTCGGCTGGCGCAGGCCGGGCACCGTGCCACCTCCGAGCGCTTCTTCCAAGAGAGCCGGGAACGGGAGCGCTGGTGTCACCAGCAGCGGGATCTGGCCGAAGCGGTTCTGGCCGGGACGGCCGCCCCGGTCGTCGTCGCCATCACCGACACGGACTTCCGCGGGATCAACGACGATGTCGGCGACCTGGCACTCGGTGCTGTGGAGACCGCGGACCGCTCGGCGCTGACGAGGGACGACTACCCGCCGCCGATCGACCGGTCGCGGAACTACGGCCAGCCCGGCGGTCTGCGTCCGCCGCTGGCGCTGCACCAGACCGACATCGAGCGGCAGGTGCCCCGCGAGTCCGACGGGAGCGTCAAGCGGACCGCCGATCCGCGACGCGGCGGCTGGTTCGGCTTGGTGAACGACGGCGGGCCGCGAGCCGACCCGACCCGTGCCATCAACTGCATCGACTGCACGCTCTCGCTGTTCGACACCTGGATGCACGGCCGGCCCCGGGTGGCCGCGCCCCGCACCTTCGACGCCTACCTGGCCGGTGACGTCACGCGCCCCATCAACGGTGAGTGGGGCGGCATGGGGCGGATCGAGGACGTCACCGGGGGGCGTTTTCAGCGCCTCTGCCAGCCGACGGAGGACGTTCAGGGTGCCGAGCGGCGGCGGGCCGTCGACACCGGCTACGACAACCTTCACTACCAGCTCCGCCTCGGCGGCCACGGCAGCTTCGCCTTCGTCGTCAACAGCTGGGAGCAGGGCGGTTCCCACATCTGGGTCGCCCTCAACCAGCACGGCACGGTGCTCTACCTTGACCCCCAGACCGGAGCCGTGTCGGACGCGCCGCTATACCGGCACCGGGGCAACCCGCACCCGTACAACGCTGTCGACACCGAGGTTCTGGTGCTGGGCCCGGACGCCCGACCGATGCCGCTCGGCGGGCTGCGGCGCGGCCGGTTCAGCGAGCGTCCGGACCTGCCGGACCACCCGCCCGTCGAGACCGACCAGGGGTACGGCGAGCCGTACCTGAACCGCATGTACCTGCTCGACGGTCCCGGGTCGGCCGTCCCGTCTGATGGGCTGCCGCCAGCCAGGCCCGAGCAGCCTGGCCCGGCACTCGATCGAGGCAACGCCCCGACGGAAGAACTGCGGGCCGCACGGGAACGCGCACAGGCGGAACGGGTGGCGAACGGTGGACCCGCGAGCGCCGTCCTGGCTGACGAGCCGGACCTGGAGCGGGTGTTCGCCGCCGGCGTGACCCCGGTCGAGGTGGCCGCCGGGCTCGATGCACCGGCCCTCCGGCGACTCGTACCGCACCTCGACGAGCCGGCCGCCCGGGACTTGGCGCGGCTGTTCGCGGAGCCGCGCGTGCAGCGAATGCTGGACGACACGTGGCGGACGCCGCCGAAGGACGAGCCGATGCTCGCCGAGATCCTCGTCCGGCAGTTGGTGGAACGGCCCGACCTGGCGCGGATGATCCTCGCTACGCCGGAACTGGCGAACTCGCTGACGGCACGTCCGGTGACACTGCATCACCTGGCCATTCACCAACAGGCGATCGACGTCCTCGGCTCCGTTCTTGATGACATCGTGGCCTCCGGCACCGGGACGGTCGCCTCCGGTGAGGTGAAGCCGCCTGAGGGGGGAATCAGCGCTGCGCAGAAGGCGCTCGGTGATTCGGTCAACCCGAGGAAGCGCCAGATTTACCAACCCGGATTCGATCCCTCTCAACAGGACGACGAGGCCTATCGTTTGAACTACCTGAACAGCCTGTACATGGAAGCGTCAGTGGCTCAGCCGGAACTGAACGAACTGGCGCTGCGGATGGCTGGAGAGGATGGGGTGGCGAGCTGGCGGGACAAGCCCAAAGATCGTCGGCGCGCCCTCGACAAGGTTGTGGAATACCAGAACGATGTGTCGTCATTGAAGGACCTTGCTGCGGCCAGGATACAGTTCAGAAGTCTCGACGATCTGTATCAGGGACTGCAGCGGATCGGTCAGGAACCCGGCATTGAGGTTCTCGCCAAGAAGGATCGCTTCCTTGAGCCTCAGCTGAGCGGCTACCGGGACGTGCTGTTAAGTTTGCGGATGTCGAATGGGCATGTGGCGGAACTCCGCCTTCAGCTCCTAGCCTTGGACGAGGTTGCGGAGTGGGAACACGCGCTTTATGAGGTCCGCCGAGACCTCGACGCGATGGCGGAGTCGCAGGATCGTCCTTTGACGACTCTGGAGTTGGCGATACGGGACGGGCTTGTCGTCCGTGAGCAGGAAGCGTTCCGAGCTGCTCTGGAACGCCATGAGCGAGAGGCGATGGAGCGGTGAATACTCGGCCGCCGGGAAGACTTCCGGCCTTCTTCAGTTACTACGAGACCCCCCTCAAGCTCATATCGGATGAGGTGGGCCAGATCCAGGGTTGGCGACTATCAAGGAAGACCGGAGGTTGGGAACGGGCTGACGAGTTGGTCCGCAAGGTTCTCTTCGTCGGTGGCGATGAGATTGAGGAATTGTCGCGCGACGAGTTCATCGGTTTCACCGAGCATGACCGAGGGCGATATCTACGCGGCAGCGGACCGATCTTCGCCCTGTACGAGACGGTGAGTGCGATTGAGGAGCAGGCGGACGCGGAGCGTCGGCCGCTCACGCCTCACGAGGCGGCGTTGGTCACGGGAATCCGCAGAAAGACCTTCGTCATGTTCGAAGAGGAACTCCGGCGGGCGGGTGACCCCGCGGCTGATCCTCTGCTAGGCGCAGAAGGCGGCGAGGGGTGAGTTCCGCCGCTGGCGGAAATTTATTGCGACTCCGGTTCGGCGCCGGTCAGGGTCGCTCGTATGGCTGAATCCCCTGCTGACCTCGCTACCCCGCCGCTGCCCGCCCGGACGGCGACTTCGACGGTGCGGTCGGCGACCCGGAGGTGGTGGCCGAGGCGTGGCGCACCTGGCGGGCGGAGGTGGAGTTCGCCGAGCGCTTCGTCGCCGAGTCCGACGACCTGGGGGGTCACGGGCCGACACGGAGACGGGGAGGTCTCGCTGCGGGAGCTGCTGGTGCACATGATCGAGGAGTACGCCCGGCACAACGGCCACGCCGACCTGCTCCGCGAGCTGATCGACGGCCGCGTCGGGCAGTAGGAGCGTCGCTGTTCACCGTGGACGGGGTGGTTTGTGAGGCCGGAATAGCATGGCGAAATGGCTGAATCAGACACCGACCAGCGCTCCGCTGGCCAGCAGAGTGCCGGCAGGCAGGCCACCGGCCGGTCGTCGTGACGACGGACGGACCGGGGGTCGCGCAGGTCGCCATGTCTGAGGTGTCGGGTGCGCCCATTGCTGTGCCGGGCAGCGTGGCGGAGGCGTTGGCCGTGCAGGAGCGGTTGCGGCCGCTGGTCGACATGGTCGGGCCGGGGCCGGCCGAGCCGGCGACGGTGGCCGGCCTGGACGTCGCGTACGCCGAGAGTGGCGACCGCCTCGCGGCGGCCGTGACGGTGTTGGACGCCCGGACGCTCGCGGTGGTCGACTCGGCGGTCAGCGTGGGCCGGCCCGCCTTCGACTACGTCCCGGGGCTGTTCGCGTTCCGCGAGCTGCCCGCGTTGCTCGACGCGCTCGACCGGCTGACCGTGCGGCCGGAGGTGCTGGTCTGCGACGGGCACGGGCTGGCCCACCCGCGCCGGTTCGGGCTGGCCTGCCACCTGGGCGTGGTGACCGGCCTGCCGGCGATCGGGGTGGGCAAGACGCCGCTGCTCGGCGAGTGGGCCCCGCCGGCCGACGAGCGCGGCGCGTGGACGCCGCTGCGGGACGGGGCCGAGATCGTGGGCCGGGTGCTGCGTACCCGGGACGGCGTGAAGCCGGTCTTCGTCAGCGTCGGCCACCGGATGAGCCTCGACAACGCGACGGCGCGGGTGCTCGCGTTGACGCCGCGCTACCGGCTGCCCGAGACCACCCGCACCGCCGACCGGCTCTGCCGCGACGCGCTGGCGGCCGCCGAAGCGGGCTGACGCCCGCGGCCGTCCAGCCGGGACGCTCGCAGGCACCCGTAAGCACCCGCCCGCCCGAGACGTCCACAGGCACCCCGTCCGCCCGGGGACGTCCACAGGCACCCCGCCCGGGGACGTCCGCAGACACCCTGCCCGAGACCCGCAGACGCCCTGCCAGCCAAGAAACGCGCGGAGGGCGCCACCGGGAGTGTCGATGCCGAGGTGCCGGCCCGCCCCGCTGACGGAGGCCAGGTGCGGGGACCGGATGTCAGGTGCAGCGCGACCACCAGGGTAATGCGGCGCACATCCGGAGCGCTCTATGACCGGGCCTCACCCGGCGGCGGTAGTAGCCTACCGGCGGACCCCCGTCGGGGGAGGAACGGCGAGGTGATCATGGCGGTACGTCGGCACGCGGCGCGGCTCGCGACGGTCTGCGCGTTGCTGGGTGGCCTGGTGGCGCTCGGCGCGACGCCGGCGCTCGCCGACGACGACTCGGTCCGGGTGCGGTCGGCCGGCAGCTTCACGGCCGGCGGTTCCGCCGAGGGCGTCTCGATCGAGGTGCGCAAGCGCAGCGACGGCTGCGTGCTGCTGCGTACCACTCTGGGGCTGCGCCTGGGCGGCCTGCGCGCCGACCAGGTCAGGGCGCAGGTCAACGTGGGCGGCCACTGGTTCCCGGTGTCGCTCTCCGGGGGCGGGGGCAGCGTGGCCACTCCGGCCACCTCGCCGGCGAACCCGCGGCTGTGCAAGGGCAAGAGCATCTCGGTGCGCTACCGGGTGGCGTTCGTCCAGGGTGCGCCGGGCGGCCGGCTGACGGTCACCGGCGCGGCCAGCAACGCGCTCGGGCAGCTGCTGGGCCGGGGCGCCGAGGCGTCCCGGGTGGTCGGCGGCCGGGCCTCCGCGTCGCCGTCGCCGACGCCCTCGAAGAAGCCGTCGCCGACCCCGAGCGCGGTCGCCTCGCAGGCGGGGACCGCCGGGGAGTCGCCGGCCCTGGCGGCCGTCGCCGGGCAGGGCGCCGGCGCCACCGTCAACGCCGCCGAGGAGGAGTCCGGCGGCGGGTCGGTGGTCATGTTCTTCGGTATCGCCATGGTGGCCGTCGGGGTCCTGCTCATTCTCCTGATCTTCCGCCGCTCCCGGGCGGACAAGGAACCCGCCGACGACCTGCCGCCCGTCCCGCTGCCCCGCAGCAACCCCGGCGGCACCACGTACCGCTCCGCGCAGGGCCCGGCCGCCGCCCCCGTCCCGCCCGGCCAGGTGTACGGCCAGCAGCCGCCCGTCCCCGGCGTGTACGGGGGCACCCCCGCCCCGCGTCCGGCCGGCGGCGTGTACGGCAGCCGCCCGTCCCCGGAGGCCACCCAGGTGGTGCCCGGCGGGCCCACCCCGCCGCCGGTGTCCGCCCCGCCCGGGAACCCGACGTCGACGCCGCCCACCCCGGGGCAGTACGGCCGGCCGACATCGGCTCCGCCCGCCACCGGGCGACCCGGTGACCCGCCCCCGGAGGCCGACGGCGGCGACCACACCAGGTTCATGCCCCGGCTCCCTGGCTGAGCCGGGGCGCCCCGCGCCCCTCCGATACGCTCAGGCCGTTGACGACCTGCGGCGCGAGGAGCGATACCGGTGTCTGATCTGTCCCAGATCGTGAAGGCCTACGACGTCCGTGGGACGGTGCCGGACCAGTGGGACGAGCGGGCCGCCGAGGCCCTCGGCGTGGCCTTCGCGCAGGTGCTGGACGCCTACGGCGAGGGCGGCGACGCGGTGCTCATCGCGCACGACATGCGTGCCACCGGTCCCGGTCTGGCCGCCGCCTTCGCCGCCGGGGTGCGTGCCGAGGGGCGCTCGGTGATCGAGCTGGGGCTCGGCTCGACGGACATGCTCTACTACGCCTCCGGCGCGTTGGGGCTGCCCGGCGCGATGTTCACCGCCAGCCACAACCCGGCGCAGTACAACGGCATCAAGATGTGCCGCTCCGGCGCCCGGCCGATCGGGCAGGACAGCGGGCTGGCCGAGATCCGCCAGCGGGCGCAGGCCCTGCTGGACAAGGACGAGGCCCACCCGGCCGGCGAGCCGACCGCGCCGGCCGAGCGCCGCGACCTGCTGGCCGGTTACGCGGCGTACCTGCGCGAGCTGGTGGACCTCTCCACCATCCGCCCGCTGAAGGTCGTCGTCGACGCCGGCAACGGCATGGGCGGCTACACCGTCCCGGCCGTGCTCGGCGACGCCGTCCTGCCGGCGCTGCCGCTGGAGATCGTGCCGCTCTACTTCGAGCTGGACGGCACGTTCCCCAACCACGAGGCCAATCCGCTGGACCCGGCCAACCTTGTCGACCTCCAGCGCGCGGTGCTCGAGCACGGCGCCGAGATCGGCCTGGCGTTCGACGGCGACGCCGACCGCTGCTTCGTGGTCGACGAGCGCGGCGAGCCGGTCTCCCCGTCGGCGATCACCGCCCTGGTGGCGGCCCGAGAGTTGGCCAAGCACCCCGGCTCGACGGTGATCCACAACCTGATCACCTCCAGCGCCGTGCCGGAGATCATCCGCGAGCACGGCGGCGAGCCGGTCGTCGCCCGGGTCGGGCACTCCTTCATCAAGGCGGAGATGGCCCGCACCAACGCGATCTTCGGCGGTGAGCACTCCGCCCACTACTACTTCCGGGACTTCTGGTTCGCCGACACCGGCATGCTCGCCGCGTTGCACACCCTGGCCGCCCTGGGCGAGCAGTCGCTGCCGATGTCCGTGCTGGCCGGCGAGTACGAGCGGTACGTCGCCTCCGGCGAGATCAACTCGACCGTGGCCGACCAGGCCGCCAAGGTGGCCGAGGTGCGGGCCGCGTACCCGCAGGCCGAGGCCGACGAGCTGGACGGCCTCACGCTGCGCTTCCCGGACGGCGCGTGGTTCAACCTCCGCGCCTCCAACACGGAGCCGTTGCTGCGGCTCAACGTCGAGGCCCCGACCCGGGAGCGGATGACCTCGCTCCGTGACGAGGTGCTCGACCGGGTTCGCCGATAAGATCGCCTGCGCCGGTCGGCACCGTCGATCGGTGAAACCGCATACGTGGAAGGAGCCGCGCCGTGGCCCTGGACCCGCAGTTGCTGGAAATCCTCGCCTGTCCGGACACGCATCACGCCCCGCTCGACTACGACGCGGAGGCGCAGACGCTGACCTGCACCGAGTGCGGTCGGATCTTCGAGGTCCGCGACGACGTGCCCGTGCTGCTGCTGGACGAGGCGCGCGGCGGCCCCGCGGAGCGGTCGTGATCGAGGGTACGGCCGGGGTCAGCGGCCGCCGCGATCCCGACGAGGCCCTGCTCGACGACCAGGACGCGCTCGCCGAGCACGACCCGGGCGGCATGCTGCGGCACACCGCCTCCGCCGGGGCGCAGGTCCGCGAGTCGGCCGCCCTGGCCGCCGAGGCGAACCTCCAGGTGCTCGCCGACGAGGGCCGACCCCGCGCGGTCGTCATCGCCGGCATCGGCACCGCCGGCCGTACGGGTGACGTGCTGGCCACCGTCGCCGGGCCGCGCTGCCCGGTGCCGGTCATCCCGCACCGCAGCGCCGGCGTGCCCGGCTGGGTGGGGGCTGCCGACGTGGTCATCGCCGTGAGCGCCTCCGGCCGCAGCCCAGAGGCGCTGGGCGCCGCCGAGGCCGCGCACCGGCGGGGCGCCCGGCTGGTCGCCGTCGGCGCGCCCGACTCGCAGTTGCAGTCGGTGGCCGAGCGGGCCCGGGCGCCGTTCATCCCGGTGCCCCGGCGCGCCCCGGCCCGGGCCAGCCTCTGGGCGCTCACCGTGCCGGTCCTGCTCGCCGCCCGTACGCTCGGCCTGGTGAAGGTCAACGAGGCGGACCTGGCGGAGACCGCGGCCCGGCTCGACGCGGACGCCGACCGGTGCCGCCCGACGGCCGAGTCCTTCGTCAACCCGGCGAAGTCGCTCGCCCTGGGTCTGGCCGGCTCGGTGCCGATCGTCTGGGGCTCGTCGCCGCTCGCCACCGTGGCGGCCCGCCGGTTCGGCGACACCCTGTCCGCCAACGCCCGCTACCCGGTGGTCAGCGGGGCGCTCGGCGAGGCCGGGCGGGGGCGGGTCGGCCTGCTCGACGGCGTCTTCGGCGGCCTGGCGGAGGGGGAGCGGGACATCTTCGCCGACCCCGACGACGAGGCGTCGACCGGCACCCGGCTGCGGCTGGTGCTGCTGCGCGACGGCGGGCTGAACCCCGAGGACGACGCCGACGAGCCGCTCGACGTCGAGGAGCGCCGCGCGGACGCGGTGCAGACCCTCGCCGAGCGGCGCGGTGTGCGCTGCGACGTGGTGACCGCCGAGGGCGGCTCCGCGCTGGAGCGGCTCGCCTCGCTGGTCGCCGTGCCGGACTTCGCCTCGGTCTACCTCGCCCTGGCACACGGACTGGATCCGATGGCCGTTCCGGCCATCACCGAGATGAAGGAGCTGGCGAACCAGTGAGCGATAGCAGGGAACGGGTCGAGCGGCGCGGCGCGCCGGTGCCCGGCGGCGCCGCGCGACGGAACGGGGCGGCGGCGTGAGCGCCAACGGCGGGACGAAGGCGATCGTCGCCGCGCTGCTGGCGAACGTCGGCATCGCCGTCACCAAGTTCGTCGCGTTCCTGCTGACCGGGTCGTCGTCGATGCTGGCCGAGTCGATCCACTCGGTGGCCGACTCCGGCAACCAGGGACTGCTGCTGCTCGGCGGCCGGCGGGCCAAGCGGGCGGCCACCCCGCAGCACCCCTTCGGCTACGGCCGCGAGCGCTACATCTACGCGTTCATCGTCTCCATCGTGCTGTTCAGCGTCGGTGGCCTGTTCGCCCTGTACGAGGCGTACCACAAGTGGTCGCACGCGGAGCCGATCACGAGCTGGCACTGGGTGCCGGTCGTCGTGCTGGTGGCCGCGATCATCATGGAGTCGTTCTCCTTCCGCACCGCCATCAAGGAGTCCAACCTCGTCCGGGGCAACCAGTCCTGGGTGAGGTTCGTGCGCCGGGCCAAGGCCCCGGAGCTGCCGGTGGTGCTGCTGGAGGACCTGGGGGCGCTGGTCGGTCTGGTCTTCGCGCTCTTCGGCGTCGGCATGACGCTGATCACCGACAACGGCCGGTGGGACGCCGTCGGCACCGCGATGATCGGCGTGCTGCTGGTGGCCATCGCGATCATCCTGGCCGTCGAGACCAAGAGCCTGCTGCTCGGTGAGGGCGCCGAGGCGCACGACGTCGCCGCCATCGAGAAGGCGGTCACGGACGGCCCGGAGGTGGAGCGGATCATCCACATGAAGACGCTCTACCTGGGCCCCGAGGAGCTGATGGTCGCCGCGAAGATCGGCGTGCCGGCCTGCGACAACGCCGAGGAGCTGGCCCGCGGCATCAACGTCGTCGAGGCCCGGATCCGCGCCGCCGTGCCGGCCGCCCGGGTGATCTACCTGGAGCCGGACATCTACAGCGCCGCCGCCGAGCGGGCGGGCAGCGGGAGCGCGGCGCACACCGCCGCGCCGGGATCCGAGCCGGGTGAGGCCGCCGGGCGGCCCGGGAGCTGACCGGTGGAACCGCTGTACGGACCGATCAGGGACTACGCGTGGGGGTCCCGTTCGGCGATCGCCCAGTTGCAGGGCAGGCCGGTGCCGAGCGACGGCCCGGAGGCCGAGCTGTGGCTGGGCGCCCACCCGGGCGGCCCGGCCACGGTCGACCGCGACGGCGGCCGGGTCGACCTGACCGACCTGCTGCTCGCCGAGCCGGACCACTGGCTCGGCGAGCGGGTCGTCGGCCGGTTCGGCACCCGGCTGCCGTTCCTGCTCAAGGTGCTCGCCGCGGACGCCCCGCTGAGTCTGCAGGCGCACCCGGACGCCGAGCAGGCCCGTGCCGGGCACGCCGCCGACGCCGGCCGCCCCGCCGGGCAACGCAACTACGTCGACCCGTACCACAAGCCGGAGCTGCTGGTCGCGCTCTCGCCGATGGAGGCGCTCTGCGGGTTCCGTGACCCGGTCGCCTCGGCGGAGGCGCTCGCGGGGTTCGGCGTACCCGCGCTGGAGCCCGTGCTGGCGGCGTTGCGCACCGGCCCGTCGGGGCTGCGCGACGCCGTACGGCTGCTGCTGACCTGGCCCGCCGACGAGCGCGACGCGCTGGTGGGGGCCGCGGCGTCGGCGGCGGTCGCGGGGCCCGACGCGGAGCTGGCCCGGGAGCTCGCCGCCGCCTACCCGGGTGACCCGGGGGTGCTGGTGGCGATGCTGCTCAACCGGGTGCGGCTGGCGCCCGGGGAGGCGATCTGGATGCCGGCCGGCAACCTGCACGCCTACCTGCGGGGCACCGGCGTGGAGATCATGGCGGCCAGCGACAACGTGCTGCGCGGCGGTCTGACGCCGAAGCGGGTGGACGTCGACGAGCTGCTCCGGGTGTTGCGCTTCGAGGTGCTCCGGGACCCGGTGGTGCCGTCGCTGGAGGTCGACCCCGGGGTGGTCACCTGGCCGGTGCCGGTGGACGACTTCGCGCTGCACCGGGTGACGGTGGGCGCGGCGCTGCCGGCGGTGACGCTGTCGGTGCCCGGGCCGCGCGTGGTGCTCTGCTGCGCGGGGGAGCTCTCGGTCGACGACGGGACGGGCGCGGTGACGCTCGGACGGGGGCGGGCCGCGGTCGGCACGGCCGCCGCCGGGCCGCTGCGCGTGGCGGGCACGGGCGAGGCGTACGTGGCGAGCTGCGGCCAGGGCTGAGCGGGTCGCCCGCCCACCGGTCGCCGGGCGGGGCAAGTCCGACTTTCCCGGAACGGCTTGACGCCGCGACTGCGCAGTGTGACTCTATGGGTACGCAGCGTTATCGCGACGACGGTCCGAGAACGCGCGCGAGGGATCCAAACCGGGGGGATGCACGGGGCGGGCGGCTGGTGGACGGAGAGTCCGTCCACGACCGACCGCCCCGTGCGCTGCCCGCTTCTGTCTTCCTGCTCTCATCACCGGCCGGTCCCTTCCGCGGCGGCCCGCGCGCGTAAGGTGGAGGGTCGCGCAGCACATCGTCCGACAGGAGCTTCCATGACCAGCACCCTCCCGGCGTCCGCAAGCGGAACGCCGTCCGAGGCCCGGCCGAGCACCCTCGCCGAGGGCGACTACAAGGTGGCGGATCTGTCGCTCGCCGAGTTCGGGCGCAAGGAGATCCAGCTCGCCGAGCACGAGATGCCCGGCCTGATGGCGATCCGTCGTGAGTTCGCCGACGCCCAGCCGCTCGCTGGCGCCCGGATCACCGGGTCGCTGCACATGACCATTCAGACCGCCGTCCTGATCGAGACCCTGGTCGCGCTCGGCGCGCAGGTCCGCTGGGCGTCCTGCAACATCTTCTCCACCCAGGACCACGCCGCCGCCGCGATGGTGGTCGGTCCGGAGGGCACCCCGGAGGCCCCGGCCGGCGTCCCGGTCTACGCCTGGAAGGGCGAGAGCCTGGAGGAGTACTGGTGGTGCACCGAGCAGGTGCTCGCCTGGCCCGACGGGCAGGGCCCGAACATGATCCTCGACGACGGCGGCGACGCCACCCTGCTGGTGCACAAGGGCGTCGAGTTCGAGAAGGCCGGAGCCGTCCCGCCGGTCGAGTCCGCCGACTCCGAGGAGTACGCGGTCATCCTCGGCGTGCTGCACCGCTCGCTCGCCGAGGACGGCCAGCGGTGGACCCGGATCGCCGCCGGCATCAAGGGCGTGACCGAGGAGACCACCACCGGCGTGCACCGGCTCTACGAGATGCACCGCGCCGGCACCCTGCTCTTCCCCGCCATCAACGTCAACGACTCGGTGACGAAGAGCAAGTTCGACAACAAGTACGGCTGCCGCCACTCGCTCATCGACGGCATCAACCGGGCCACCGACGTGCTGATCGGCGGCAAGATGGCGGTCGTGCTCGGCTACGGCGACGTCGGCAAGGGCTGCGCCGAGTCGCTGCGTGGCCAGGGTGCCCGGGTCGTGGTCACCGAGGTCGACCCGATCTGCGCCCTCCAGGCGGCGATGGACGGCTACCAGGTCGCCACCCTGGACGACGTGGTCGAGCAGGCGGACATCTTCATCACCGCCACCGGCTGCTTCGACGTCATCACCAACGAGCACATGGCCCGGATGAAGCACCAGGCCATCGTCGGCAACATCGGCCACTTCGACAACGAGATCGACATGGCCGGCCTGGCGAAGCGGTCCGACGTGGAGCGGGTCAACATCAAGCCGCAGGTCGACCTCTGGAAGTTCGCCGACGGGCACGCGATCATCGTGCTGTCGGAGGGCCGCCTGCTGAACCTGGGCAACGCCACCGGCCACCCGAGCTTCGTGATGTCGAACTCGTTCGCCAACCAGACGATCGCCCAGATCGAGCTGTTCACGAAGACCGAGGAATACCCGGTCGGCGTCTACGTGCTGCCGAAGCACCTGGACGAGAAGGTCGCCCGGCTGCACCTGGAGGCGCTCGGCGCCAAGCTGAGCACCCTGACCAAGGAGCAGGCCGCCTACCTCGGCGTCTCCGTCGAGGGCCCGTTCAAGCCGGAGCACTACCGGTACTGAGCCGACCCGCACCGACCGGGCCGGCCCGCGCCAGCGGGCCGGCCCGTCGGCGTCTCCGGCGACTGTGGGCGGCCGGCCCGTCGGCGTGCCGCGACCGGCGTGGGTCAGTCGGGCCGGGGCCGGCCGGGGCGGGAGCGGGGTCAGTCCGGGCCGGAGCGGGAGCGGCGGCGGGCGGGGCGGACCCAGGTCCACACGCACCAGGCGAGCCAGGCCAGCGAGACCACCGTGGCCAGGGCGCGCAGGCGCAGCGCGCTGAGCAGCAGCACCACCGCCAGGACGGCCAGCCACGGCCCGAACGCCCTCACGACCGCCACCGCCGACGCGCGCTCCCGACCGCCGCCGGCCGCGCCGACCTCACGACCGCCACCGGCCGAGGACCATGCGGCGGACCAGCGGCGGGGCGATCCACGACCAGACGCAGAAGAGCGCCCACGCCAGGCCGAACAGGCCAGCGAGCAGGTCCAGCCCGGCGAGGTTGAGCAGCACCACCACGCCGATCGCGAGCAGCCAGGTGCGGAGGATCCCCAGCCGGTAGAGCGGCCGCAGCGGCAGCAGCAGCGGGTGGGTGTACACCCGGCTCTCCCAGGCGGCCTCGGCGTAGTCGGCGTCGGTCGGATCGTGCGCCACCGCCTGGCCGAAGGCACGGTGCGCGGTGCCCACCCGGCCGCGCCGGGCCGCAGCGACGCCGTGCAGGGCGAGCGCCGCGGGGTTGGCCGGCCACGCCCCGAGGAACTCGCGGGAGATGCGCTCGGCGGCCCGGTCGTCGCCCCGGGCGTACGCGAGCTGGAAACGGGAGGCGAAGACGGCCGGCGCGTCCGGGACGATCGCGGCGGCGCGGGCGACCAGGCGTTCCGCCTTGTCGGTCTGGCCCACGGCCGAGCAGAGGTCGGCGTACTGGCAGAGCAGCCACGGGTTCTCCGGCTCGATGGCCAGCGCGTCGAGCAGCGCCCGCTCGGCGGGGGCGAACTCGCGGCGGTGGCGCCGCGCGAGACCCAGCCGGCCGAGCAACTCCGCGTCCGGGCCGGTCTCGGCCAGGCCCTGACGGGCGACGGCGACCACCTCGTCCCAACGGTCCAGCCCGGTCAGTGCCGCCGCCCGCAGCCGGAACGCGGCGGGGCTGGCGGCCAGCGCGGCGGGGAGCCGGTTCACCTCGTCCAGGGCCTGTTCCAGCCGGTTCAGCTCCAGGAGCTGGACCAACCGGGCGAGCTGGGTCTCCGGGGCGGTCACGCGGCGGCCACCAGCACGATCAGCGCGGCCTCGGCGAAGCCGAACAGGAGCACCGCCCCGACGCCGGGCAGCCACAGCGACGCCGGCTCGCCGCCGCGCAGCTCGTACGCCCGGAACCGGCGCTTCTGCGTGGCGGAGGCAGCGAGCCAGACCAGCGCGCCGGCCAGCGCCCCGATCAGCCGGACGGGCCGGTCGGCCCCGTCGTCGAAGACCACGAGCGTGACCACCAGCCGGGCCACCAGCCCGGCCAGCCCGACGCCGAGCACCGCCAGGTGCGTCCGGCGGGGCAGGCCCAGCCGGTGCCCGTTGACCAGGGCCAGCACGGTGGCCGCCGTCGGGCCGCCGAACACGGCGGGGAAGAGCAGCGAGTGCGGTCGCCACGGCGGGCGACGCGCCTCGTACGCCGCCGGCGCGATGGTGGGGGTGAACAGGTCGTCGGCCACGGTGTTCCCGTCTCGGTAGGGGCGAGCGAGCCGGATCCTGCCACAGCCGGGCGACGGTCGGCGGTCCCGCGCCCGCCGCTCGGGTGCCCGCGCCCGCCGGTCAGGTGCCGGCGTCGGGCGTGGACATGACGCTCGCCGGCGCCGACGGGGCGGAGGTGGACGGCGGCGTCGACGCGGTCACCGCCGCGACCGCCGGCCGTACCGCCGCGACGGGCTGCGCCGGCACGGCGGCCGGCGCGCCGCCGGGCACCGCCGGACGGATCGTGCCGGGTGGCGCGGCGACCTCGGGCGGGGCGGCGGCCGGGACCGCGCGGGGCGGCGCGGGCGGGCCGGGCGTCAGCTCCGGCCAGAGCGTCGCGGCGACGGCGCGACCGCGGCCCAGCCGGTGCCAGGCCCGCCGGTGCCGCTCGCCGAGGACCGCGGCCAGGTAGACCGACTCCGGCATGCCCGGCGGCGGGGGCGGCGTGATCACCGCCGAGATCTCGGCCCACAGGCCGCGGCCCAGCCGCCCGCGGGCCGGCTCCGCCAGGTGGCGCACCCGGGCCAGGTACTGCCGGGCGGCCAGCGCCAGGCCGTCGTCCAGCCGGCTCAGGTCCAGCGTGTGCGCCCAGCCGACCAGCACGGGCACCGCCGTCGGGACCGGCCGCCAGGCGGTCGCCGTCCGGGTGTGCACGACGAGCGTGCCCGCCACGAGGTCGCCCAGCCGGCGCCCCCGCCGGTCAGTCAGCATCACGGTCACGCCGGCGACCCAGCTCAGCAGCGGCAGCACCAGGCCCGGCCACTCCACCGCCACGCCCACCAGCGCCCGGGTCAGCGACTGCCGCAGCCCCACCGGGGCGCCGTCGGCGCTGACCACCCGCAGCCCGACCGCCAGCTTGCCCAGCGTCCGGCCGTGGTTGAACCGCTCGCAGAGCACCGGGTAGCCGACCAGCACCAGGACCAGCCCCACCGTCGCGAGGGCACCGGTCAGCGCCCCGTCGACCAGCCCGGGCGGCAGGTTGCTCAGCACGATGCCGGCGGCGATCGACAGCACCAGCACGAGGACCAGCTGGGCCAGGATGTCGAGCATCAGCGCGAGCACCCGGGAGCCGATCCGGGCGGCCCGGACGTCCAGCTCCACGGCCTCCCCGCTGACCAGCCCGGCGTCGCCCCACGGGGCGGGTCGGGCCGGCGGTCGTGGTTGCGCTCTCACCCCGACAGTGAACACTATGATCGCCGGACGGGGGTGAAGGTGGATCTCGACGCGTACGTCGCGGAACACGGCGGGGAGTGGCGGCGGCTGGAGGAACTCTCCCGGCGCGGCCGGCTCGCCGCCGCCGAGGTCGACGAACTCGTCGCCCTCTACCAGCGGGCGACCACCCAGCTCTCGGTGCTGCGCAGCCGCTCACCCGACCCGGCGCTGGTCAGCCAGCTCTCCCAGGTGGTGCTGCGGGCCCGGGCCCGGCTCACCGGCCGCCCGCGGCCGTCCTGGGCGGCGGTCGGCAGGTTCCTGCTGGTCGGCTTCCCCGGCGCGGTCTACCGCGCCTGGCCCTGGTGGTGCGGGGTGGCGACCGGCTTCACCCTGCTCAGCTTCTTCCTCATCTGGTACGTGGCGGGCAACCCGGAGACGGCGGGCGCGTTCATCGGCGAGGAGGCGGCCGCCGACCTGGTCGAGTCCGGCTTCGCCGGCTACTACACCGAGTTCGCCGCGCCGACCTTCGCCTTCCACCTGTGGACGCACAACGCCTGGCTCGCCGCCCAGTGTCTCGCCGCCGGGGTGCTCATCGTCCCCGTGCTCTACCTCCTCTGGCAGAACGCGCTCAACATCGGCGTGGTCGGCGGGGTGATGGTCGCCTACGGCCGGGCGGACGTCTTCTTCGGACTGATCACCCCGCACGGGCTGCTGGAGCTGACCGGCGTCTTCGTGGCCGCCGGGGTGGGCCTGCGCGTCGGGTGGGCGTGGATCGCGCCGCCCGCCCAGCTCACCCGGGGGCAGGCGGTCGCCCGGGCGGGCCGCGAGGGTGTCCTGGTCGCCGTCGGCCTGGTGGGGCTCTTCGCGGTCTCCGCCGTCATCGAGGCGTTCGTGACGCCCGCGCCCGTGCCGGTCCCGCTCCGCGTCCTCGCGGGCGCCGCCGTCTGGCTCGCCTTCCTGGCGTACGTCGTGGTGCTCGGCCGCCGGGCGACCGCCGCGCGCGAGGGCGACGACGTCCTCGACCCGTACGCCCGCCGCTGACCGCCCCGCCCCGACCGGCCCGGGGGATCAGAGCTGGCCGAGGGACTTGAGGCGCAGGTAGGTGTCGGCCAGGGTGGGGGCCAGGCGGCCCGCCGGGGCGTCGACGACCGTCACCCCGTGCCGGCCCAGCGCGGCGCGGACGCGGTCGCGTTCGGCCAGTGCCCGCCAGGCCGCCGCCGCCGCGTAGGCGTCGCCGGGGCGCTGCGGGACGGCCGTGGTGAGCGCGGTCAGCACCGGGTCGTGCGTCGCGGCGATCACCACCTTGTGCCGGGCCGCGAGCCGGGGGAGCACCGGCAGCAGCCCCTCGCCGAGGGCGCCCGCCTCCAGCGCGGTGAAGAGCACCACCAGGCTGCGCTGGCGCTGCCGGCGCAGCAGCTCACCGGCGATCAGGTCGAAGTCCGTCTCCGCCAGCGCCGGTTGGAGCGGGGCGAGGGCGTGCACCAGCCGGGAGAGCAGGGCCGGCCGGCCGGTGCCCGTCACCGTGGCCCGGACCGTCGTGTCGGCGGCGAGCAGGTCGACCCGGTCACCGGCGCGGGCGGCGAGGGCGGCGAGCAGCAGCGCGGCGTCGATCGCGGTGTCCAGCCGGGGCTCGTCGCCGACCCGCACCGCCGACGTGCGGCCCGTGTCCAGTACGCAGACCAGCCGGCGGTCCCGCTCCGGCCGCCACGTCCGCACCAGCACGTCGGCCCGGCGCGCGCTCGCCCGCCAGTCGATCGACCGGACGTCGTCGCCCACCACGTACTCGCGGAGGGTGTCGAACTCGGTGCCCTGGCCGCGCCCCCGGCTGACCTGGGTGCCGTCGATCACGCGCAGCCGGGCCAGCTTTTCCGGCAGGTGCCGGCGGGAGTCGAAGCGGGGCAGCACGCGCAGCGTCCACGGCGGGGTGGCCGGGCGGCCGGAGCGCTGGCGGAAGCCCAGCCCCATCGGCCCGAACGAGCGCACGGTCAGCGCCACCGCCGGCCGGTCGCCCCGCCGGAGCGGGGTGAGCCGGCTGGGCAGCGCCACCGTCCCGCCCGGCTCGACGCGCACGAGCTGCGCCCGGGGCACGTCGGGGCGGGCGCCGGCCGAGGGCACCCAGGCGTCGCGGATCCGGGCGCGCAGCGTACGGCCGGTGGGGTTGTGCAGCAGCAGCGCGACGGTGGCGGTGCCGCCGAGCCGTACCGCGCGGTCGCCCTCCCGGGTCGCCGCGAGCGCCCCCGGCGGCGCGGCCAGCGCCCGGTCGACCAGCACGAGCAGCAGCACCCCGCCGGTCATCACCAGCAGGCCGACGAACGGCGCCGGCCAGGCCGGCAGGGTCAGCGCGCCCGCCGCCAGCAGGAGCGCCGCCCGCCAGGTCATCGCGGCGTCGGCACGGTGGCCAGCACCGTGTCCAGCACCGCGTCCACGCCGACGCCCTCCAGCTCGACCTCGGGGCGCAGCCGCAGCCGGTGCCGCAGCGTCGGCCGGGCGACCGCCTTCACGTCGTCCGGGACGACATGGTCGCGGCCGGCCAGCCAGGCCCACGCCTTGGCGGTGGTGAGCAGCGCGGTCGCGCCCCGGGGCGAGGCACCCAGCTCCAGCGCCGGCGTGCTGCGGGTGGCCCGGCACAGGTCGACGATGTAGCCGAACAGCGGCTCGGCCATGTGCACCCGGCCGACCGCCGCCCGGGCGGCAGCCAGGTCGGCCGCGCTGGCCACCGGCCGTACGCCGGCGGCCGTCAGGTCGCGCGGGTCGAAGCCGGCGTGGTGCGCGCGGAGCACCCCCAGCTCCTCCTCCCGGTTGGGCAGCGGCACGGTGAGCTTGAGCAGGAACCGGTCGAGCTGCGCCTCCGGCAGCGGGTAGGTGCCCTCGTACTCGATGGGGTTCTGGGTGGCGGCGACGATGAACGGGTCGGGCAGCGGACGCCGGTCGCCCTCGACCGAGACCTGTCGCTCCTCCATGACCTCCAGCAGCGCCGACTGGGTCTTCGGGGGCGTCCGGTTGATCTCGTCGGCGAGTAGCAGGTTGGTGAACACCGGCCCCTCGCGGAAGGTGAAGGCGGCGGTGTGCGGGTCGAAGATCAGCGAGCCGGTCACGTCCCCCGGCATCAGGTCCGGGGTGAACTGCACCCGCTTGGACCGCAGGTCGAGCGCGGTGGCCACGGTGCGGATCAGCAGGGTCTTGGCCACGCCCGGCACGCCCTCCAGCAGCACGTGCCCACGGCAGAGCAGGGCGATCACCAGGCCGGTGACGACCGCGTCCTGCCCCACGACCGCCTTGGCGACCTCGGCGCGCAGCCGGTGCAGGGCGGCCCGGGGGTCGGCGGGGCCGGCGGGCAGCGGATCGGCGGTTCCGGCGGGTCGGGTCACCGAGGGTCTCCTTCGGGTCGGTGCGGGTGCGGTGCGGCTGCCGGGGGCGGCCCGTCGGCGGGGTCGGACACGGCGTGCGCGTCGGCCGGATGCGCGGGGTGCGGCGCGGGGTGCGCCTCGGTCGGGCGCGCGGCGTGCGCCTCGGTCGGCGGCCCGTCGGCCGGGTGCGGGGCGACCGTGCGGGTCAGCCGGTCCAACGCGCGGGCCAGCTCCAGCAGGTCCTGGTCGGTGTCGGGCGCGCCGCCGTAGAGCAGTTCCTCGGTCCGCCCGGGGCCGTCGCCGGTGCGGGCGGCGACCGCGGCGGCCACCTCGGCGGGCGGGGCGGTCGGCGGCAGGTTCAGCCGGGGCAGCAGGCGGTCCCGGGCGGCGGTGCGCAGCGTCCGCGCGGCCGCGTCCCGGGCGCCGGCCTTCTCGTAGAGCCGGGCCCGGCCGAGCACCGTCTCCGCCGAGCGGACCGTCACCGGCAGCGGCTCCGGCGCCGGTGGGCCGAGCCGGCGGGCCCGCCAGAGCGCGGCCAGCAGGGCGGCGACGGCGAGCTGCACCAACAGCGCCCAGAACCAGCCGGGGAAGGCGGACCAGAGCGGGTTCGGCGGGTCGGAGCCGTCGGCGCGGGAGTCGTCACCGTCGTCGTCGGAGCCGCCGCCCGGGCCGCCCGGGCCGCCGGGCCGCCCGTCGCCGTCGCCCGGGCCGCCGGGCCGACCGCCGCCCGGCCCGCCGTACTCGGTGGAACCGCCCGGGGTGGGCGACCAGGCCGGGCTGCCGCTGCTGCCGGAGCCGAAGGTCGGCGGCGGCGCCTGGCCGTCCAGGTCGAGCCAGACCACCCGGCCCGTCGCACCGAGCAGCGCGGTGGCGAACGCCCGGTTGTCCCACTCGTCGATCCGGTCGTTGCGGAACGGGTCGCTGGCGCCGACCACCACCACGCTCTCGGGGACCCGGAGCAGCCGGGCGAGCCCGCCGTCGAAGCAGAACTGCACGGGCGCCGACCCGCCCGGGGTGACCGCGTAGCGTTGCAGCCCGACCGCCGCCCGTCCGAGCTGGCGCAGCTCGGGCATCGGGCAGGGCAGGCCCCGCGCGTCGGGCTCCACCGCCTGCGCGGCCCACCGCCGGCCGGCCGGCTCCACCGGCAGCGGGATCGCGTCCAGCACCCGCCGCGGCGGGTCCACCAGCACCAGCCGGGTGGCCGAGGGAAGCGAGCCCAACGCAAAGACCGTGTCCGGGTGCAGCAGCGCCGGCGCGGGCACGAAGAGCGTGGCCGGCCCGCCGCGGGCGGCCAGCAGCGCGCGCAGCGTGTCCGTCTCGCGCTGCACCGTGACGCCCCGCTCCCGCAGCGCCTCGGCGAGCCGGCTGCCGCCGTCGTCCCCGGTCGCGACGGGGGAGAGGAACCCCCGGTCGCTGGGATCGGGCTGGTCGACCGCGTGGGTGACCAGGGTGGTGGTCAGCAGCAGCGCGGCCAGGCCCAACGGGATCAGCAGCCGGTGCCGGCGGCGACGTCGCCGGGGGGCGGCGCCGGCCTTCGGGGCCGGCTCTGCGGCGGTGACCTGTGCGCTCATGGTCGTGGCCCGTCCTCGGGTCGGCCGGTCAGCAGCCGGTCCAGGTCGGCGGCGTGCTCCCGCATCCGCCGGTCGTGCTCGGCCGAGGCGGGGCGCTGGCCGTACCAGAGTTCGGAGAAGATCGCCCCGGCTGCGCCCAGCGGCGGGCCGACCTGCGGACGGCTGGCCGTCGCGGCCCGCACCACCTCGACGACGGTCATGCCGGGCTGCGGCTGGAGCACCCCCCGGGCGACCATCTCGCGGATCATCGCGCGGAGCCGTTCCCGGACGGCCTCGGCGTACCGGCCCTCGGCGGCCAGCCGGTCGGCGAGGGAGACGTACGCGGCGGCCGGCAACTCCGGCTCCGGCTCGCGCGGCGCGGGTACGACCGGCGCGGGGGCATCCACCGGCCCGGGCTTCCGGCGGCGTCGACGCAGCCGGGGCAGTCGGGGCAGCCGGCGGGGCACCCAGGCGGGGTACGCGTACCAGCCGACCGCCACCAGCACCGCGGCGAGCACCAGCAGCAGCGCGGCCAGGGGCAGCGGCACCCGGTCGCCGAGCGCGGCCGTGGTCTCGGTCCACCACCGGCTGAAGCTCATCGGTCGGCCGCCAGCAGAACGGCCTCCGGCGTGCCCGTCCGGGCCCGGGAGAGGCGGATGTCCAGCCCCTCGGTGCGCATCCGGGTCTCCAGGTGCAGCACCGCGTCGAGGCAGGCCAGCGCCGGGTACGCGACGCTGTTGACGCCCGCCCACACGGCCAGCGACAGCCAGGGGGCCCAGGCCCGGTCGACCAGGTCGAGCGCGTCCAGCCCGTAGTAGACGCCGATGCCGAGACCGAGGCGGACGATCCACCAGGACAGGTAGCCGAGCAGCCGGATCCCGCCGGCCCGGCCGCCGCCGCGTACGGCCAGGGTGGCGGCGCGCAGCGGGGCCCGCAGCGGGTGCACCCGGTCGACGACCAGCGCCGGCGCCACGGCGCCGAGCAGGGCGAAACCGATGAACCAGGCCGGCCCGAACAGCGCGGCCACCCACATCACCAGCCCGACCAGGGCGGTGAGCAGCACCGTGGCGCCCCAGCGGGCGCCGGCGGGACGGAGCACCTCGCGCGGCCCGACCGTACGGCCGAACAGCGCGCCGCCGGCGGCCCGGGCGGCCGGGTTGCCCAGCAGCGTGATGATCATCGCCTCGGTCGCCGCGCCGACGGCCAGCAGCAGCCAGTACCTGCCGAAGTGATCGAACTCCACGAACCAGACGGGGGGCTCGACGTCGGCGGCGAGCCGCAGCGGGTAGAGCAGGAGCTGCTCGCCGACGGCCAGGGCGAGGGCGAGCGGGACGAGCACCCGGGCCTGGCCGCGCAGCAGCAGGACCGCGGAGTCCAGCAGTTCGCCGACCGTGAGCGGGCGGCGCGGGAGCACGGCGGTCGGGCCGGCGTCGGGCACGCGTACTCCTGGGGACGGGCGACGGTGGCGCGTGACGGCGCACGCGGGGATCATGGTGACACGCGCGGTCCGATCGGGTGGACCCGCACGCCGGGGCGGCGACGCCGGCGTCGGTTGCTGGGCGGCGACGTCCCACGGCAGTACCGTGCCGGGTGACGCGGATCCCACCGAAACTGAACGGGATGGAAACATTAACCCCATGAGAGCCCGGGTACTGGTGGTCGACGACGACCCCGCGCTCGCCGAGATGCTCGGCATCGTCCTGCGCAGCGAGGGGTTCCTGCCCTCGTTCGTCGCCGACGGGGAGCGGGCCCTGGCCGCGTTCCGCGAGAACCGGCCGGACATCGTCCTGCTCGACCTCATGCTCCCCGGCATGAGCGGCATCGACGTGGCGCGGTCGATCCGGGCCGAGTCGGGCGTGCCGATCGTCATGCTGACCGCCAAGAGCGACACCGTCGACGTGGTCCTCGGCCTGGAGTCCGGGGCCGACGACTACGTGGTCAAGCCGTTCAAGCCCAAGGAGCTGGTCGCCCGGATGCGGGCGCGGCTGCGGCGCGGCGAGGACGTGGCCCCCGAGATGCTGACCATCGGGCCGCCCGGCAACCAGATCACCATCGACGTGCCGGCGCACACCGTCAGCCGCAACGGCGAGGAGGTGAAGCTGACGCCGCTGGAGTTCGACCTGCTGGTGGCGCTCGCCCGCAAGCCGCGCCAGGTGTTCACCCGCGAGGTGCTGCTGGAGCAGGTCTGGGGCTACCGGCACGCCGCGGACACCCGGTTGGTCAACGTGCACGTGCAGCGGCTGCGCGCCAAGATCGAGCCGGATCCGGAGCGACCGGAAATCATCCTCACCGTGCGGGGCGTGGGCTACAAGGCGGGCACCGGATAGCCTGGTCACACTGTGGCCACCTCCCCGATTCCGGACCCCCAGCCGACAGCTCCGCACCGGCGTGCCGCCGCCGTGCGGGAGCTGTGGCGCGGCGTGAGCGGCCGGTCCGCGCGCCTGCTGGCCGGGCTGCACCAGACCTGGCGGCGGTCGCTGCAGCTGCGGGTGGTGACCATCACACTGGTCGCGTCCAGCCTGCTGGTGGGCGGTTTCGCCTACCTGATCGCCGACAAGATCACCAGCATCCTGGTGGACAACGTCGAGACCGACGTGCGGGTGCGGCTGGACAGCGGCGCGGCGTACGCGGCCAAGCAGTTCGGTCTCTACAACCAGCCGCAGGACGTGCATTTCCAGGAGACCGTCGACGGCACGGTCAACTACCTCGCCGGCGGTGACCCGCAGCAGACCACCGGCGTGATCGTGGCGCTCACCGCCGACAACCACACCGGCGTGATCCAGCCGCGCTCCTCGCCCGCGGTCAACGTCCGGCCGCTGATCAGCCGCGAGCTGCGCGCCACGGTCGCCGGGGGCAAGATGGCCAGCCAGATCCGCACCGGCCGGCTGGACGGCGAGCGCACGAAATACCTGGTCTACGGCTCGCCCGTGCCCACCAAGTTCGGCCAGGTGGAGCTCTACTACCTCGTGCCGCTGACGCGGCAGGACGAGACGGCCGCCGACGCCCGCGCGACGGTGGTCGCCACCGGCGCGGCCCTGGTGATCCTGCTCGGCCTGCTCGCCGGCCTGGTCACCCGGCTGGTGGTGACCCCGGTGCGGGTGGCCGCCCGGACGGCCCAGCGGCTCTCCGCCGGCCTGCTCGACCAGCGGATGGCCGTCAACGGCGAGGACGACCTCGCCCTGCTCGCCGCGTCGTTCAACCAGATGGCGACCAACCTCCAGCGCCAGATCCTGCGGCTGGAGGAGATGTCCCGGCTGCAACGCCGCTTCACCTCCGACGTGTCGCACGAGCTGCGCACGCCGCTCACCACGGTCCGGATGGCCGCCGACCTGATCTTCTCCGAGCGGGACGAGTTCGACCCGGCGGTGGCACGCAGCGCCGAGCTGCTCCAGGCCGAGCTGGACCGCTTCGAGGAGTTGCTCACGGACCTGCTGGAGATCAGCCGCTTCGACGCCGGCTTCGCGATGCTGGATGCCGAGCCGACCGACCTGGTGCCGGTCGTGCACCGGGTGGCCGACCGCCTCGCCGGCCTGGCCGAGCGGGTCGGGGTGCCCATCGAGCTGGACGTGCCCGCCACGCCGGTGATCGCCGAGGTCGACCCGCGGCGGGTCGAGCGGGTGCTGCGCAACCTGGTCGGCAACGCCGTCGAGCACGGCGAGGGCAAGCCGGTGCGCATCACCCTGGGGATGGACGACACGGCCGTCGCGATCACCGTCCGCGACCACGGGGTGGGTCTCAAGCCGGGCGAGGAGAAGCTGGTGTTCAACCGCTTCTGGCGGGCCGACCCCTCCCGGGCCCGGCAGACCGGCGGCACCGGGCTGGGGCTGTCGATCAGCCTGGAGGACGCCCGGCTGCACGGCGGCTGGCTGGAGGCGTGGGGCGCGCCCGGGCAGGGCGCCCAGTTCCGGCTCACCCTGCCGGCCCGCGCCGGCGACCGGTTGACCACCTCGCCGCTGCGGCTGGTCCCGGCCGACGCCGCCCTGCCCTTCGGCGGCCCCCGCGAGGGCGGGCTGCTGGCCATCGGCCCGGGCAGCGGCGGCGTGCTCGCGATCGGCCCGGCCGACGGCGTGGTGGCCGCCGGGCCGGGACGGCAGGGGACCGGGGGACGCGCGGAGGTGGGATCGTGAGGCGGCACCTGCTCGCCGCTGTGCTCGGCGGCGCACTGCTGCTGGCTGGCACGGCCGGCTGCGGCATCCCGGCCAACACCGAGGTCCGGGTGGAGGGCGCCGGGCCGGCGGCCGAGGCCGGCTCCACCAGCGGCATCCGGGGCGAGCCCCCGAATCGCAGCGCGAGCGGCAGCACCCCGGAGCAGTTCGTCAAGAACTTCCTCTCCGCCGCGGCGGGCGAGCCGGACCGCGCCTACCAGCGGGTCCGGAACTTCATCACCCCGGAGGACCAGGACCGCCTCCAGGTGAAGGAGGGCAGCGAGGTCGCGCTGACCGTCGTCCGGCTCACGGAGGATCCGGTGATCGTCGCCGGCCCCGAGAAGACCGACGTCACCCTCAAGGTGCAGCAGGTCGGCCAGCTGCGGGCCGACGGCACGCTGGCCCCGCCGGAGACGAGCACCACGTCGTACACGTTCGAGCTGCTCATCCCGCCCGGGCAGGAGGGCAAGGGGGAGCCGGGCCTGTTCGTGGCCAACCCGCCGAACGTGCTGCTGCTCAGCGTCGACGCACTCGAGGCGTACTACCAGAGCCGGACGATCTACTTCTGGAACTCCGGCCGCACCCGACTGGTGCCCGACCAACGCTACCTGCCCCTCGCCGTGCCCGACGAGCGGCTGGTCAGCGAGGTGGTGAAGTGGCTGACCGCCGGCCCCTCCCTCTGGTTGCGCTCCGCGGTCACCGGGCTGCCGGACGGCACCCGCCTGATCAACAACGCCACCCGGACGGAGGGCCGCTGGGAGGTCGACCTGGAGATGCCGGACGAGAAGGTCCGCCTGGAGCAGCTCGCCACGCAGCTCGCCTGGTCGCTGCCCGACGTCGACGGGCAGCTCGAGATCAAGATCCGTACCCAGCCCCGGAAGGACATCCCCGACCTGGAGGCGCACCGGCAGGCGAACCCGGTGTACCGGGTCGGCGGCGGCTTCCAGCGGTTCTGCGTCTACGAGGGCGCCGTCCACCCGCTGTCCGACGCCGCCGGAACGATCGTCACGGTGCCGGTGGCGGCCGAGGAGAACAGGAACGTCGTGACGGCGGGGCTCAGCCGCGCCGAGGACCAGATCCGGGCGGCACTGGTGGTCACGGAAGCCGGCCGCCAGTGGCTGTCCGTCGGCGCCGGGCTCGACCCCGTCGCCGTCTTCCACCGCAGCGCGAAGGGCTACGGCACGATCGGCCGGCCGGTCTGGCTGCGCTCGACGGACCGGGGCGAGCCGGCCGGGCTGGTGGTCGCCGACGGCGCTCTCTACCGGTTCGACGCCCAGGCGCAACTCACCCCCGTGTCGCTGGGCGTCTCCGGCACGGTGACCGCGGTGGCCGCCTCGCTGGACGGGCACCGGATCGCCGTCATCGCCGGCGGCGCGCTCTACGTCGCCGCCCTGAGCCCCACCGAGGGCGGGGTCACCCTCGGCCCGGCCCGTCGGCTGCCCACCCGGCTGACCGGCCTGTCGGCCGTCGACTGGTACAGCGAGGACAAGCTGCTCCTCGCGGGGGAGGTCGGCCGCCCGGCGGTCTACGAGGTCAGTGTGGACGGCACCCGGGACACCCGGGTGGAGGACAAGATCGGCGCCCGGGTGACCCACCTCGCCGCGTACCCGGCCAACACGGAGGTGCCGCGCGGCGCGGCGATGTACGAGGCGAACGGGGTGGCGTACGGCAGCGCTCCGTTCGAGCGGATCCAGCCCGAGCAGGTGCAGGTGTCGCCGCCCTCGACCGGGACGCGCGCCGGCAACCCGACCGCCCCCTTCTTCCTCTACTGATGCCGGGCCTCGGCGGGCTCTGGTCGGACCTCACCGACATGGTGCTGCCGGTGGAGTGCGCCGGTTGCCGGGAACGCCGGCCGGGGCTGCGGCACGGCGTCTGCCCGGAGTGCGTGGCGGCGCTGGACGCGCTGCGGCCCCGGGCGGTACGCCCCACCCCGGCCCCGCCCGACCTGCCGCCCTGCGTCGCCCTCGGCCCGTACGCGGGCCCGCTGCGGGAGACGCTGCTCGCGTACAAGGACCACGGCCGGCACGGGCTGGCCCGGCCGCTCGGCGCGCTGCTCGCCGAGGTCGTGGCGGCGGCGGTCGGCGAGGCGCGGCCGGTGACGCTGGTGCCGGTGCCGGACACCGCGGCGGCGGCCCGCGCCCGGTACGGCGACCACCTCGGCCGGCTGACCCGGCACTGCGCGGACCGGCTGCGCCGGGCGGGCTGGCCGGTGCGGGTGCGCCGGCCCCTGCGCGCCCTGCCCCGCCCCGACTCGGTGACGCTGGACAGCGCCGGGCGGGCGGCGGCGGCCGAGTCCGCCTTCCGGGTCCGCCCCCGGGTCGCGCCCGCCCCGGACGGGACCGCGGTCGTGGTGCTCGACGACATCCTCACCACGGGGTCGACCCTTGCCGCGGTGGCGCGCGCGCTGACCGTGAGCGGGCTGTCGCCGACGGTCGCCGCCGTGCTCGCCGCGACCGAGAAACGGCACCGGTCGTAACCGATCGTGTTTCCGTTTCACCCGTTGGTGTATGAGGTGTGAAAAATTTCTGGCCGTCTCCGCGACCGGGGGTGACTGCCGGGCGAACAGGAGTTAGCGTTTGCCTGTCGGGGGTAGGAGGTCTTCCCACCCGCTCCCGGCGGTGAAAGGAGGCGTAGCCGCACTGACCGGTCGACGCCGAGTGGGACCTCCCCCAGATGCGCGCGACCGGATGCCGGATCGAACGACCGTCCGAACTAGGGAGGTCACGTGGACATCGTGGTCAAGGGCCGTAACGTCGAAGTGCCGGACCATTACCGGGTGCACGTAGCGGAGAAACTCGCAAAGATCGAACGCTACGACCACAAACTTATTCGTGTCGATGTCGAGCTTTTTCACGAGCGGAATCCCCGCCAGGCGGACCACTGCCAGCGCGTCGAGATCACCTGCGTCTCCCGGGGCCCGGTGATCCGGGCGGAGGCGTGCACGAACGACTTCTACAGCGCGCTCGACGCGGCCATCGCCAAGCTCGACACCCGGTTGCGCCGGGCGGCCGACCGCCGCCGCGTCCACCGGGGTCGGCACGCCCCGCTCTCCGTCGCCGCCGCCACCGCCGGCCTGCCGGTCGCCGACCTTGACGCACCCCTGGGGGCGTCCGTCGACGGCGCCCGCGCCGGCACGGCCACGGCCGTGGCGGAACGGGTCGAGGAGGAGCACGAGGATCAGCCCTGGCACATCGCGCGGGAGAAGGTGCACCCCGCCGAGCCGATGACCGTCGACGACGCCCTGTTCCAGATGGAACTCGTCGGCCATGACTTCTACCTGTTCCAGGACAAGGAGTCCGGCCGGCCGAGCGTCGTCTACCGGCGGCACGCCTACGACTACGGCATCATCTCCCTCGCCCTCTGATCCTCCGACGCCGTGGTGGCGGCCCGCGCCGCCACCACGGCCGACCGGACGTCGGGCCTCCGGCCCACCGCCCGCCTGAGGCGCGACCGGGCGCGGGTCAGCGGAGTTCGTCGGGGAGCAGCCCGAAGACCAGGTCGTCGATCCGGGTGCCCGCCAGCCCCGGCAGCCGCCCGCGCAGCAGCCCCTCCCGGCGGAAGCCCACCTTCTCCAGCACCCGCTGCGACGCGACGTTGCCGGGCAGGGTGGCGGCCGTCAGCCGGGCGACCCCCACCGGCCCGAACGCCCAGCCGGCGAGGAGCCGCACCGCCCGGGTGGCCAGCCCGCGACCCCGCGCGGCGGGCAGCAGCGCGTAGCCGATGCTCGCCTCCCCGGCGGCGGCGTCGAGGTAGGACATCCCGCAACTGCCGACCTGTTCGCCGGTGGTCGCGTCGAGGATCAGCAGCCGGGCGATGCTGCCGGTCAACCACCCGCTCTCCGACAGCCGGCAGCGTCGCGCGATCGCCTCCCGGGTGGGCGGCACCGGCGGGGCCTGGTTCGCCACCACCTCCGGCAGCGTGTGCAGGTGGTACATCAGGTCGACGTCGTCCGGGCCGAGCGGGCGGAGGGTCACCACGCCGTCGGTGAGCCGGCCGTCGGGCAGGCCGGGCAGCAGCCGGGGGGCGGGGCCGGGCGGGTCGTCGGCGAGGCGTACCCAGGCCATCAGATCCGACCGGCCGCCGCCGCGGAGCTGTCCGGCCGCCCGGCGTACCCCCTCGTGGCGGAAGCCGGCGGCGAGCGCCACCCGCTGGCTGGCCGGGTTCTCCGCGTGGGTCAACAGCTCCAGCCGGTCGAACCCGCACCGGAACGCCGAGTCGGCCAGGGCCCGCGTCGCGGCGGTCGCGACGCCGCGACGCCGCGCCCAGGGCGCGACCCAGTAGCCCACCTCGGCCTGCCGGCGCGGCGTCACGACCTGGCCGAGGCCCGCCCCGCCGACCAGCCGGTCGGTGGCGCGGTCGGCGATGGCGTACGCGGCCCCGCCGGCGGTCCAGGCCGCCGGGGCGCCCTCGGTGATCCACCAGCGGGCGTCGGCCTCGGTGTACGGCTCCGGCATGCCCGGGTTGAACCGCAGGTTGACCGGGTCGGCGCAGCCGGCGGCCAGGTCGGCGGCGTCCTCGGGGCGGAACGGCCGCAGCCGCACCCCGTGGGCGTCGATCACCTCGGGCGTCACGTCAGGTCCCCGGCGAGCAGCGCGCCGACCCAGGCGTCCACCCGTTCGCCCCGGTGCGTGAGCCCGCCCCGGGCGGTGCCCTCGACCGTGAAGCCGGCCTTCTCGGCGACCCGGCGCGAGGCGGCGTTGCCGACGTTGGCCCGCCACTCGATCCGGGCCAGGCCCAGCGTGGTGAAGCCCCAGGTGGCGAGGGCGGTCAGCGCGGCCGGCATGAAGCCCCGGCCCCGGCTCGCCGGCGCGGTCATGAAGCCGACGTCGGCCAGCAGCGGGTCGACGGGGGAGAGCCGCAGGTCGATCGAGCCGGCGTACCGGTCGTCGGCGTCGGCGACCACGAAGCAGGCGCTGGTGCCGGCCGCCCAGGTGCCGCGCGAGTGGACCAGGTAGGACTCGGCGTCGGCGGGGTCGTACGGGTCGGGCACGGTGGTCCACCGGATGGTCTCCGGGTCCCGGCAGGTCTCGACGACCGATTCGAGGTCGCGCTCCTCCATCGGGCGCAGCCGCAGCTCGCCGCCGCCGGCGGTGGCGAAGAGGACGGGCTGGGGGCGGCCGAAGACGGCGGCCCGCCGGGTCTCCAGGGTGCCGGGCCCGGCGGGCCCGGTCTCGCCGGGGGCGGGCACTTCGCCGGGGAACAGCGAGCCGATCCAACCGTCCGGCCCGCCCTCCGGCGCCGGGTCGGCCAGCCGCAGTTGCCCCTCGACGCGGAAGCCCGTCCGGAGTGCGACCAGGCGGGAGGCGTGGTTGCCGACCTCGGCCTGCCAGATCAGCCGGCGCAGTTTCCGCGTGTCGAGGGCCCAGCGCGCGACGGCCCGGGCGGCCCGTACGGTGACGCCCCGGCCCCGGGCCCAGGGAGCGGTCCAGTACCCGATCTCGCCCGTGCCGAGGCCGGGGTCGATCGAGACCAGCCCGCAGGAGCCGAGCACCTCGCCGGTGGCGGGGTCGCAGACCGCGAACGGCGCCCCGGTGCCGGCCGCCCAGTCCCCCGGGGCCACCTCGGTGACGAACCTGTGCGCGTGTTCGGGCAGGTACGGGCGAGGTACGGTGGTCCAGCGCTGGATGTCCGGGTCCTGGCACGCCCGGTGCACCGCGTCGGCGTCGGTCGCCCGCCAGGGTCGCAGCAGCAGGCCGTCCTCGGTGATCTCCACGGGTTCCACCCGAGCCATCGTGCCGGATCGTTCGCGTACGGCGTAACCGGATTACGGCGGAGGCGGCGCGCGTCGAGCGAGTTATGTCGGTTTCGCCGGGTCGGAGGGCCGCCACCAGTGACCATCGCGCCGATGGAGCGCCTACGATGGTTCGAGACTGTCTAGGGGAGCGTTGATCCGTGTCGATTCTGGAAAGGGTCCTCCGCGCGGGCGAGGGCCGTATGGTGCGCCGGCTGAAGGCCATCGCCGCCGCCGTCAACTCGATCGAGGACGACTACGTCAACCTCAGCGACGACGAGCTGCGCGGCATGACCGACCAGTTCAAGGAACGGCTCGCGGACGGCGAGACCCTCGACGACCTGCTGCCGGAGGCCTTCGCGGTGTGCCGGGAGGCGGCTGCCCGAGTGCTCGGCCAGCGTCCGTACGACGTCCAGGTGATGGGCGGCGCGGCGCTGCACTTCGGCAACATCGCCGAGATGAAGACCGGTGAGGGCAAGACGCTGACCTCGGTCATGCCGGTCTACCTCAACGCGCTCTCCGGCAAGGGCGTGCACGTCATCACGGTCAACGACTACCTGGCCCAGCGCGACGCCGCCTGGATGGGCCGGGTGCACGAGTTCCTCGGCCTCACCGTCGGCGTGGTCCTGCCCAACCGGCCGGCCGTCGAGCACCGCGCCGCGTACGAGTGCGACGTCACCTACGGCACGAACAACGAGTTCGGCTTCGACTACCTGCGCGACAACATGGCCTGGTCGCGGGACGAGCTGGTCCAGCGCGGCCACAACTTCGCGGTGGTCGACGAGGTCGACTCGATCCTGATCGACGAGGCCCGTACCCCGCTGATCATCTCCGGCCCGGCCGAGCACTCCGCCCGCTGGTACACGGAGTTCGCGGGCGTGGTCGCCCGGCTCCAGCCCGGCAAGGACGGCGAGGGCGACTACGAGGTCGACTACGCCAAGCGGACCATCGCCGTCACCGAGCGCGGCGTGGCCAAGGTCGAGGACCGGCTGGGCATCGACAACCTCTACGAGTCGGTGAACACCCCGCTGGTGGGCTACCTCAACAACGCCATCAAGGCCAAGGAGCTCTTCAAGCGCGACAAGGACTACATCGTCAGCGACGGCGAGGTCCTGATCGTCGACGAGTTCACCGGCCGCATCCTGCACGGACGCCGCTACAACGAGGGCATGCACCAGGCGATCGAGGCCAAGGAGGGGGTGGAGATCAAGCAGGAGAACCAGACCCTGGCCACCATCACCCTCCAGAACTACTTCCGCCTCTACGAGAAGCTCTCCGGCATGACCGGTACGGCGCAGACCGAGGCGGGCGAGTTCAACAAGGTCTACAAGGTCGGTGTCGTGACCATCCCGACCCACCGGCCGATGGTCCGGCAGGACCGGCCGGACGTGATCTACAAGACCGAGAAGGCCAAGTTCAACGCCGTGGTGGAGGACATCGCCGAGCGGCACGCGGTGGGCCAGCCGGTGCTCGTCGGCACCGTCTCGGTGGAGAACTCCGAGATCCTCTCCCAGCTCCTGCGCCGCCGCGGCATCCCGCACTCCGTGCTGAACGCCAAGTTCCACGCGCGTGAGGCCGAGATCGTCGCCCAGGCCGGCCGCAAGGGCGCCGTCACCGTCGCGACCAACATGGCCGGTCGCGGCACCGACATCCTGCTCGGCGGCAACGCCGAGTTCCTCGCCGCCAACGAGCTCCGCCAGCGTGGCCTCGACCCCATCGAGCACGAGGAGGAGTACGCCAAGGCGATGGAGGAGGTCCTGCCCAAGTGGAAGCAGGCCTGCGACGTCGAGGCGGAGGAGGTCGCCGACGCCGGCGGCCTCTACGTGCTGGGCACCGAGCGGCACGAGTCCCGCCGGATCGACAACCAGCTGCGCGGCCGTTCCGGCCGGCAGGGTGACCCGGGCGAGTCCCGGTTCTACCTCTCGCTCCAGGACGAGCTGATGAAGCGCTTCCGCTCCGGGGCGGTCGAGGCGGTCATGGAGCGCTTCAACATCCCGGAGGACGTGCCCATCGAGTCGAAGATGGTCACCCGCCAGATCAAGAGCGCCCAGGCCCAGATCGAGGGCCAGAACGCCGAGATCCGCAAGAACGTCCTCAAGTACGACGAGGTGCTCAACAAGCAGCGCCAGGTGATCTACGCCGAGCGCCTGCGGGTGCTCAACGGCGAGGACCTCTCCGACCAGGTCCGCAACATGATCGACGACGTCGTCGAGGCGTACGTGCGGGGGGCCACCTCCGAGGGCTACGGCGAGGACTGGGACCTGGAGCAGCTCTGGTCCAGCCTCAAGCAGCTCTACCCGGTCGGCGTGACGATCGAGGAGCTGGAGGAGGAGGCCGGCGGGTCCCGGGCGGGCATCGACGCGGACTTCCTGCTCGCCCGCCTCAAGGAGGACGCGCACGCCGCGTACGACCGGCGCGAGGAGCAGCTCGGGGCGGAGGGCACCCGCGAGCTGGAGCGGATGGTCCTGCTCCAGGTGATCGACCGCAAGTGGCGCGAGCACCTCTACGAGATGGACTACCTCCAGGAGGGCATCAGCCTGCGGGCGTACGCCCAGCGCGACCCGGTGGTGGAATACCAGCGCGAGGGCTTCGACATGTTCGCCACCATGATGGACGGCATCAAGGAGGAGACGGTCGGCTTCCTCTACAACGTCGAGGTCCAGGTCAACGAGCCGGAGCCCGCGGCCGAGGAGGTGCAGCTGCTCGACAAGCCGGTGGAGATCCGGGCCAAGGGCCTGGGCCGGTCGCCGCAGCAGCAGGGCCTCCAGTACTCGGCGCCGACCATCGACGGCGAGGCCGGCGCGGGTGCGGTGGCCGTCGAGCGCGCCGACGAGCAGGCGCCGGCGCTCGGCGTCGGCCGGCCGGAGCCGGCCGCCCCGGCCGCGCCGGGGACGACGGCCCCCGCGGCGCCGCAGCGCCCGGCGACGGGCCTGCGCGGCCCGGCCGTCGCGGCGAGCGCCGCGCGGCGCCCGGCGCCGGGGCAGGCGGAGGCCGGCAACGGCCCGTCCCGCAACGCGCCGTGCCCGTGCGGTTCCGGCCGCAAGTACAAGCGCTGCCACGGCGCCCCCAACGGCGGCGCCTGATCGACAGGTGAGCGGGGCTGCGCCCCGCCGGAGCGAATCGAGCCGCGGTCCTCGCCGACCGCGGCTCGATCCGTGTTTCAGAGGACCTGGAGGGCCGTGCAGAGCCAGCTGCCCCGACGGTGCTCCAGGCGCAGCGCCATCGCCCAGGTGCGCCCGCCCGCGCCGGCGAGCACCGCGGCCACCTCGACGGCGGCGGCGCGCGGCTCGCAGACCCGCAGCCGACGCAGCCGTACGGCCGGGCGGGTCGACCGGCGGCGGACCGGCCCGGAGCGGGCGTTGGCGCGGGCCAGCTCGGGCAGCAGCCCGGCCGCCCTGGCCGGGTCGAGCAGCGGGCGGAGCTGCCCGGGCGGACGGTAGCCGTTGAGCACCTCCAGGCAGGTGCTCACGAAGCGGTGGGCGGCCCGGGTGGCCTCGGGGGTGGCGGTCACCAGCGCGCCCGGGGGCAGCGGGGCGGCGGGCCCGCGGCCGGGTCCCGCCGGGGCGGGTGACACCCGCGCCCGGCGGCCGGGCGGCCGGTCGGGGTCGCGGCGGGCCGGCTCGAACAGGTCGAGGACGAGTTGGGCGTGCGCCGGGGCGGGCCAGTGTGCGGCGTCGTCGTCGGCGAACGGCGGCTCGAACGAGGGCGCGGGGCGCAGCCGCACGGGAGGGCGCGGCGGGCCTGGACGGCGCGAGTCGGTCATCCGGACCTCCCATGATCTTGCGTTTACCTACGTTTGCCTTCGACTGGCTCCATTCTCGGCCACGGCAGAGCCGATGGTCAATGGCTGGGGGCGATCGGGTGGTTACTCCGGGTCGCGTTCGGCCAGCGGGTTGCTCCGCACCCACTCGGCGGTCTCGGCGTACTTGCGCTCGATGTACTCCTCAAGCCGGGCACGCTCCACGCGCCACTGGCCACGCCCGCCGATCTTGATCGCCGGCAGCTCGCCGCTGCGCACCATGTGGTAGACCTGCGAGTCCGACACGTTCAGCTCGGTGGCCACGTCGGAGAGCAGCAGGAACCTCGGTTCCACGGAAACTCCCGGGGTCGGCGTCGTTTGGCTCAGTTTGCCACCGAGGGCCGACGTCGCCCAGCCGGCGGACGGGACCCTGCGGCGACAGCGTCCGGCGTGACACACCGGCCGGGAGCTTCCGTCGCGCAGGTGCGAGGTGTATGACGGTCACGGCGTACGGCATGATCGGCGGCGGACCGGCGGAGGCCGGCGGAGGACCTGAGCGGGGGAGACGACCGGTGACCGAGGAGCTTGTCCGGGTGTACGTGCCGGCGACCGTCCCGATGCTGACCCTCCTGCGCGGGCCCGGGCTGCCCGTGGCCGCCGCGCACGCGGTGACCCCCACCCTGCGCGAGTGGTACGCCGAGGGCGACGAGGAGGAGTTGGAGTACGTCGCCTTCACCCGCGCCGCCCAGGACGCGCTGCAACTGCTCCGGGCCGATCCCGACGCGCCCCGCCGACGCGTGGTCGTCTCGGTGGACCTGCCCGCCTCGGCAGTGGGCCGGGGCGACGGGGAGTTGGGCTCCAGCGCGGTCGAGCTGAGCGCGCCCGTGCCCGTCGCCGCCGTCGCCGCGATCCACGTGGACGGCGCCGACGCGGTCGAGGACGTGGCCGCCGCGGCGGAGGTGGTCACCGAGGCCCTCGCCGGCGACCCGGACGCCCAGTTCACGGTCGACGGGGCCGAGGACCACGAGTTGGAGTGGTACGACGTCTCCGAGCTGGACCTGCTGCTCCGCGCCGCCTCCTGACCCCGCCGTCGCCGGCGGCGCCGGGCGTCAGCGGGTGGGGGCGGCCTCGGCCGGCTCGTCGTCGTCGGCGTGGGCCGGGCCCAGGGTGCGGCCGAAGGCGATCATGGCGGTCAGCGCGCCGACGAAGAGCACCCAGATGCCGTTGTCGACCCGGGAGGTGCCCAGCGAGGTCTGCGCCACCGCGTCCGCCTCGCTGAGGGCGCCGGCCAGGTCGAGCAGGGAGCGCCCGCCGACCCGGATGATCACTTCGGCGAGGAGCAGGAGCAGGCCCGGGCCGGCCCCGGCCAGCAGGTACGCCGGCCAGCGCGGCGCGGGCGTCGCCGCCTCCCGCCGGGCGGCCCGGCGCCGGGCCCAGGTCAGGTAGCCGAAGGCGAGCAGCCCCGCCACCAGGCCGGCGAGCAGCGACTCGGTGCGCGACACCCACTTGGCGGCGGTGAGCAGCGACTCCTGGCTGTCGCCGGCGCCGAAGAGGTCGAACAGGGGGTCGCGGGCCCGGCTGAAGGCCACCACGAAGACGAGCGTGCCGAGGGCGGCGGCGACCACGGCACCGACCACGGGCGCGCTGCGGGCGCCGGCGATGGCCCCACCGATCGTCGCCGCGGCGGCGGTGGTGCCGGCGATCACGTTGGTGGTCGCGTTGTCGGCGTACGTCAGGTTGATCGCGAACGCGGCGGCCAGCGCCACCAGCAGGCCGGTGCCGATCGCGGCCACGAAGCGCAGGGTCACCCGGTCGCTGCCCCGGCGGGCGAGCAGGTCGACGCCGAAGAGGGCGAAGGCGGCGCCGGCGACCAGCGCGGCCGAGATCACCCCCGGCAGGGCGAACGCGGAGAGGCTGATCGCGGTGATTCCGGCGGCCGCCGATTCGATCGCCTCGCGGGTCGACCAGAGCATCGCGGTCAGCCAGCCGAGCGCCAGGAGCGCGAGCACCGGTGCGCCGGGCGCGAGCGCCGGAGCGACCCCGTAGCCGTCGGCGGCCGGCCGGTCCGACCCGTCGGCGTCGGCCGGGCCCGGCTCCCGCCCCGGTTCGGCAGCGGTGGCGTCGGCGGCCGGAACCGGCTGGTCCGACTCCGCGGCGGCGGAGCTGCCGGGCTGCTTGGTCATCCTCTTCCCTCCGACGGACGCCCGGCCCTCGGCGGGGCCGGCAGTTCACCGGCCACCCAGCGTACGCGCCCGCCGGGCCCGCCCCGGTCGGTCGGTGGTGGGGGTGGGGCGAGGGCCGCGCCGTGAAACAATCGGGCGAGGTCCCGCCGCCGCGACCGGTCCACCCCCGCGGCGTCCGGCGCCGGTCGTCCGGCCGGTGCCCGCGGGTCCGATTTCGCCACCGCTGTCGAGATCGCCAGGAGCCCTGATGGACGCCGTGTTCTCCGTACCCGAGCCGCGCAACGAGCCGGTGCGCAACTACGAGCCGGGCAGTGTCGACCGGGAACGGCTCCAGCGGCGGCTGGCCGAGCTGGCCGCCGAGCCGATCGACCTGCCGATGACCATCGCCGGTGAGCAGCGGATGGCCGGCGGCGAGTCGATCGACGTGGTGCAGCCGCACAAGCACGCGCACGTGCTGGGCGTCACCGGGCACGCCGACCACGAGGACGCCCGCGCGGCGGTCAAGGCCGCCAAGGACGCCGCCCCGATGTGGCGGGCCCTGCCGTTCGAGGAGCGCGCCGCGATCTTCCTGCGCGCCGCCGAGCTGCTCGCCGGCCCCTGGCGGGACACCCTGAACGCGGCCACCATGCTCGGCCAGTCGAAGACCGCCATCCAGGCCGAGATCGACTCGGCCTGCGAGTTCGTCGACTTCCTCCGGTTCAACGTGTACTTCGCCCGGAAGCTGCTGGAGGAGCAGCCGATGTCCTCGCCGGGGGTGTGGAACCGCTTCGACCACCGCCCGCTGGAGGGCTTCGTCTACGCGATCACCCCGTTCAACTTCACCGCGATCGCCGGCAACCTGCCCTCGGCGCCGGCCCTGCTGGGCAACACGGTGGTCTGGAAGCCGGGCCCGACCCAGCAGTTCGCCGCGCACTTCACCATGCGGCTGTTCGAGGCGGCCGGCCTGCCCCCCGGCGTGATCAACATGGTCACCGGGCGTGGCGAGGAGGTCTCCGACGTCGTGCTCGCCGACCCGGACCTGGCCGGCATCCACTTCACCGGCTCCACCAAGGTCTTCCAGCACCTGTGGAAGACCGTCGGGGAGAACATCTCCCGCTACCGGGGCTACCCGCGCCTGGTCGGCGAGACCGGCGGCAAGGACTTCGTCGTCGCGCACACCAGCGCGGACGTCGACGCCCTGCACACCGCGCTGATCCGGGGCGCCTTCGAGTACCAGGGCCAGAAGTGCTCGGCGGCCTCCCGGGCGTACGTCCCGCGGTCGCTCTGGGAGGGCGGGCTGCGTGACCGGCTGGCCGCCACCACGGAGTCCCTCACCTACGGCGACGTCACCGACTTCGGCAACTTCGGCGGCGCGGTGATCGACGCCAAGGCGTTCGACCGGCACACCGCCGCGCTGGAGCTGATCTCCGACGACGACGCCTGCCGCGTGCTCGCCGGCGGCACCGCCGACGACTCCGTCGGATACTTCGTCCGGCCGACGCTGTTCGAGTGCACCGACGCGGCGCACGAGACGTTCACCACCGAGTACTTCGGGCCGATCCTCGGCGTGCACGTCTTCGACGACGCCCGCTTCGACGACGTGGTCGCCCAGGCCGAGTCGATCGCGCCGTACGCGCTGACCGGGTCGATCTTCGCGACCGACCGCCGGGTGGTCGACGCGGTGGCCGAGAAGATGCGGTACGCCGCCGGCAACTTCTACATCAACGACAAGCCGACCGGCGCGGTGGTCGGGCAGCAGCCCTTCGGCGGTGCCCGGGCCAGCGGCACCAACGACAAGGCCGGCTCCTGGCACAACCTCGTCCGGTGGATGTCGCCCCGGACGATCAAGGAGACCTTCGTCGCGCCGACCGACCACACGTACCCGCACATGGGCTGAGGCGTCAGGAAGGGCCCTTCCCGTCGTTATCTCGGACGGGAAGGGCCCTTCCTCGCACCCGTGACCGAAAGAGGCGGGGGCGGCCGGGCGGCGGTACCGTGGCGGCTGTGACCCACCCCACCCCCGCGCACGACCCCCGCTTCGGCGAGCAGGGTGGCCTGCTCACCTACAGCGACTACCTGCGGCTGGCCGACCTGCTCGCGGCGCAGGTGCCGGAGTCCGACCCGGCCTCCCACGACGAGCTGCTCTTCATCACCATCCACCAGGTCTACGAGCTGTGGTTCAAGCTGCTGCTCGCGGAGCTGACGGACGCCCGGGACCGGATGCTGGCCGGCGAGACCTACCTGCCCCGGGTGCGGCTGGAGCGCTGCCACGCGGTGGAGCGGGTGCTGATCGGCCAGGTCGACGTCATCGACACGATGACCCCGCAGGACTTCCTGGCCTTCCGCACCAAGCTGGCCCCGGCGTCGGGCTTCCAGTCCGCCCAGTTCCGGGAGATCGAGTTCCTCTCCGGCCTGAAGGACCCGGACTACCTGCGCCGGTTCCGGGGGCTGCCCGCCGTCGAGCGGGAACGGCTGGAGCGGCGGCTGGCCGAGCCGAGCCTCTGGGACGGCTTCCTGGCCGTGCTCGGCCGGGCCGGCTTCGACGTCTCCGAGGCGGAGGCGCGCTTCGCGGCGTACGCGACGATCGCCGCCGACCGGGAGCGGTTCGGGCCGCTGTGGGACCTCGCGGAGGCGCTGGTCGCGCACGACCAGGCGTTCTCGCTGTGGCGGGCCCGGCACGTGCTGATGGCCGAGCGGCAGATCGGCACCAAACCGGGCACCGGGGGCTCGGCCGGCGGGGCGTACCTGCGTTCCCGGGTCGAGAGCCGGTTCTACCCGGAGCTGTGGGAGCTGCGCAGCCGGCTCTGAGACATCGGCGCTCCGGCGCGGACTGTCTCGCGCCGACAGTGCACATAGGAAGCCCTACCGGGTGGCGAAACCGTGAAATCCTGGACGCCACGGCAGCAAAGTGGCAGCGTGATGGGCATGGCGGATTCCGGAGTCAACCCCACGGCGGCGGCCCTGCTCGGGCTGCTCCATGAGGGCCCCATGACAGGTGGCCAGTTGATGGCCGCCGCCGAGCGCCGGCTGGCGCCGTACTGGTCGATGACCCGTAGTCAGGTCTACCGGGAGCTGCCGGTGCTGGCCGAGCGGGGTCTCGTCCGGATGGGCAAGCCTGGGCCGCGCTCCAGCCAGCCGTACGCGATCACCGCAGCGGGAAAACGGACATTTTCCCGCTGGTTGACGGAGGACCCGGGGCGGGACACGATCCGCAACCCGATCGCACTGCGGATCGCCTTCGGCGACCTGCACTCCGCCAGCCAGCTCAAGAACCTCCAGGCCGCGGCCAACGAATACCACACCGAGGCGCTCGCCAAGGTCCGCGAGCAGGTCAAGAACGCCAAGAAGGAAGGCGAGACGTACGACGCCAGCGCGCTGGAGTTCGCCGTCGCCTACCACAAGGCGGCCCTGTCCTGGCTGAAGAGCGCCCCGGTCGGCTGACCGGGCTCGCAAACCCATTCTTCCCACGGGCGGGTCATCTTTTCGCTCGTGACTGCGGGGCTCGCAAGCTCACTCCTCGCACGAGCGGAGTCATCTTTTCGCTCGTGACTGCGGGGCTCGCAAGCTCACTCCTCGCACGAGCGGAGTCATCTTTTCGCTCGTGACTGCGGGGCTCGCAAGCTCAC
>NZ_JBEYTP010000008.1:0-136211 GCF_040643125.1 Micromonospora sp. NPDC047465 | reverse complement strand
CACTCCTCGCACGAGCAGTACCCTTGTCTGTCGTGACCGCTGCCGATTACGCCGAACAGCTCAAGGACCTCGACGCCACCCTGCGCAACATCGAGTCGGTGCTCGACGTCGACCGCCTGCGGGAGGACAAGGCGCGCCTGGAGCAGGAGGCCTCCGCGCCCGACCTGTGGGACGACCAGGCCAAGGCGCAGCAGGTGACCTCCCAGCTGTCGTACGTCAACGGCGAGATCAACAAGCTCTCCAGCCTCCGCTCCCGCCTCGACGACGCCGGGGTGCTGCTGGAGCTGGCCGAGGCCGAGTCCGACCCCGGGGTGCTCACCGAGGTCGAGTCGGAGATCGCCGGGCTGACCAAGGCCATCCAGGAGATGGAGGTCCGCACCCTGCTCTCCGGCGAGTACGACTCCCGGGAGGCGCTGGTCGCCATCCGGGCCGGCGCCGGCGGGGTGGACGCGGCGGACTTCGCCGAGATGCTGCTGCGGATGTACCTGCGCTGGGCCGAGCGGCACGGCTACCCGACGGAGGTCTACGAGACCTCCTACGCCGAGGAGGCGGGCCTCAAGTCGGCCACCTTCACCGTGAAGGTGCCCTACGCCTACGGCACGCTCAGCGTCGAGTCGGGCACCCACCGGCTGGTGCGGATCAGCCCGTTCGACAACCAGGGCCGCCGGCAGACGAGCTTCGCCGGGGTCGAGGTGCTGCCGGTGGTGGAGCAGACCGACCACATCGACATCCCCGAGAACGAGATGCGGATCGACGTCTACCGCTCCTCCGGCCCGGGCGGGCAGAGCGTCAACACCACCGACTCCGCCGTCCGGATCACGCACATCCCGACCGGGATCGTGGTCACCTGCCAGAACGAGAAGTCCCAGCTGCAGAACAAGGCGTCCGCGCTGCGGGTGCTCCAGGCGCGGCTGCTGGAGGTCAAGCGCCAGGAGGAGCAGGCCAAGCTCCAGGGCCTGAAGAAGGAGACCACCGGCGCGTGGGGCGACCAGATGCGCTCGTACGTCCTGCACCCCTATCAGATGGTGAAGGATCTGCGGACGGAGCAGGAAACCGGCAACCCGTCCTCGGTCTTCGACGGCGACCTGGACAGCTTCATCGAGGCCGGGATCCGGTGGCGCAAGCAGCAGGAGATGGCCGGCGACGCTGCGTGATCATCCGCGGGCGGAGCGCGTCTTCGATCTCCGCGTAACCCCGCAAATAGATGACGCGACTCGCAACGGCGGGGCGTGGGGCTTGGCTCCACGGTTACACCGCGTAGACTCACCACCCGTGATTCAGCTTGAGCAAGTGACGAAGACGTACCCGAAGGCGTCCCGGCCTTCGCTCGACAACGTGTCCGTCTCGATCGAGAAGGGCGAGTTCGTCTTCTTCATCGGTCCATCCGGCTCCGGCAAGTCCACCATCATCAAGCTGCTGCTGCACGAGGTCTCGCCCAACAAGGGCCGGGTCATCGTCAACAGCAAGGACGTCACCTCGATGCGCTCGTGGAAGCGACCCCACTTCCGGCGCTCGATCGGCTGCGTCTTCCAGGACTTCCGGCTGCTGCCGAACCGCACCGCGTACGAGAACGTGGCGTTCGCCCTCGAGGTGATCGGCAAGACCAAGGCGGTCGCCCGCCGGGTCGTGCCGGAGGTGCTGGAGCTGGTCGGGCTCGGTGGCAAGGAGCACCGCTACCCGCACGAGCTCTCCGGTGGCGAGCAGCAGCGGGTGGCCGTCGCCCGGGCGTTCGTGAACCGTCCGCTGATCCTGCTCGCGGACGAGCCGACCGGAAACCTCGACCCGGACACCTCGATCGAGATCATGCGCCTGCTGGACCGGATCAACCGCACCGGCACGACCGTCGTGATGGTCACGCACGACTCCAACATCGTGAACCAGATGCGCCGCCGGGTCATCGAGATCGAGAGCGGCCGCATCGTGCGCGACCAGGCCCGCGGCGTCTACGGCTGAGCCGACGCCACCCCTGCGCAGCCTGACGACGAACACCTCATGCCGGAGACCCGGAGGAAATCCCGATGCGCGTGAAATACGTCCTGTCCGAGGTACTGGTCGGACTGTGGCGCAACGTGACCATGACCATCGCGATGATCATCACGATGGCTGTCTCGCTGACCATGCTCGGCGCCAGCGGTCTCATGTACCGCCAGGTCGACGACATGAAGGACCTCTACTACAAGAACATCCAGGTCTCGATCTTCCTGGACCAGGAGGTGACCCCCGAGCAGCGTGACGCCCTGGACGGCCAGCTGAAGGGTGACCCGCTGGTCAAGGAGGTCATCTACGTCAACAAGGACGAGGCGTACAAGCGCTTCCAGGAGATGTTCCAGGACGCTCCGGACCTGCTCAGCGCCGTCAAGGCGGACAGCCTGCCCGAGTCGTTCCGGCTCACGCTGAACAACCCCGAGCAGTACAAGAGCATCTACGACCAGTACAAGGACGCCGAGGGCGTCGACGAGATCGTCGACCAGTCCCGGCTGCTGGACAAGATCTTCGACATCCTCACCTCGATCCAGAACATCGCCCTGGCCGCCGCGATCGTGATGGCCGTCGCCGCGCTGCTCCTGGTCGCCAACACGATCCAGGTCGCCGCGTACAGCAAGCGGCGTGAGGTCGCGGTCATGAAGCTGGTCGGCGCGTCGAACTGGTTCATCCAGGCGCCGTTCGTGCTGGAGGCCGTGGTCGCGGGCCTGATCGGCTCGCTGCTCGGCCTGGTGGCGCTGATCGCGGCGAAGTACCTCCTCTTCGACGGATCGTTGCAGGCGCTACAGGGCCTGCTCTCCCCGGTGGGCTGGGGCGACATCCTGGTGATGTTCCCGCTGATGGCCGGCGTCGGCGGCCTGGTCAGCGCGGTCACCGCCTGGGTCACCCTCCGCTTCTACCTGCGGGTCTAGCCTCCGTACGGCTCGACGGGCCCTCTCGCGCCAGGAATAAACGGCGCGGGAGGGTCCTTGTCGTTCGGGTAGCATGATCTCCGCCCCGCGGCCGGTCATCCGGGCGCGGTCACACGGAAAGGGGGTGGCGCCGATGCCACGGGAGAAGGGGCGCAAGGTCGTCGCCTCCAACAAGAAGGCCCGGCACGACTACTCGATCCTCGACACCTACGAGGCGGGTATGGCGCTGACCGGCACCGAGGTCAAGTCGCTGCGGGCCGGGCGCGCGTCGCTGGTCGACGCGTTCGCCCAGGAGCGCAACGGCGAGCTCTACCTGCACGGGATGCACATCCCGGAGTACACGCAGGGCACCTGGACCAACCACGAGCCGAGGCGGACCCGCAAGCTGCTGCTCAAGCGGCTGGAGATCGACCGGCTGATCGGCAAGACCCGCGAGGGCGGCCTGACCATGGTGCCGTTGCAGGTCTACTTCTCCGACGGCTGGGCCAAGGTCGAGATCGCCCTGGCCAAGGGCAAGAAGTCGTACGACAAGCGGCAGGACCTCGCCAAGCGGGACGCGGACCGGGAGATCGCCCGGGCCGCCGGCCGGCGCGGCAAGGGGATGGATGACTGATCTGTCTGCTTTGTCCGGGTCGGCGCGCCGACCCGGGGCTCGGGATGAAACCCGTTGCGGCAGGCGTTAGGCTTGGTGGAGCCGCCACAGGGGCGGCCCGTCGAGGGGGTGACTGGTTTCGACTTCGTACGTTGCGGCAGGGGAAGCGAGCCGAGGAAGCCGACGTCGTCTCGAGAATCGTTCGTCGGAAACCAATAAGCGCCAAGAACAATCGCGCTGACTTCGCTCTCGCCGCCTGAGGCGAGTAGCAAGTCTGTCGGCCTGGGAGCGCCTTCGACCCAGTTAGCCGGCATCAGCTAGAAGGCTGGCCAACCGGACCCGGTCGCGGGGTCCGTGCGGCGAGATCAATCAGCGACTGGGCCCGTCACACCGACTCGCTCGCGTGATCGGAGGGGCCGAGTAGAGGCACAGCGAGCTGCGCTCGGAGAAGCCCTGACAAGGCGGCGAAGGACCCGGGTTCGATTCCCGGCACCTCCACCACCAGTCGATGCGCCCCGGTCCACCGGACCGGGGCGCATCGTCGTCTCCGGGCCCGGACGGGCCCGGGACGTGGGGCCGGTGGGGCGCGAGGGGCTGCTGCGGCCGACGGGGTGGATGAGGTGCCACCGCCTCTGGACAGGGCAAACGCGCCGGGTCCACCATCGCTGTACGGTCAGACGCGACGCGGGAGGTGCCCATGGTCACCGGTCCGATCCAGCAGCCGTCCACCGTCCCCGGGGCGCTCCCGCCGCCCGCCGCCCGCCGGCCCCCCGCCACCCTGCTCGGGGATCTGCACGCGCTCACCCGGGCCCTGGCGGCCCCGCCGGCCGAGCCGCGCTGGCGGGAGCGGGTCCTGTTCCGGCTGGGGCCCGTGCGGCAGGGCTTCGCGGAGCACGTCCGGGTCACCGAGGGGCCCGCCGGACTCTACGCCGAACTGCTCGGCCAGGCGCCCCGGCTGGAACACGGGGTGCGGCTGCTGGCCCGGGAACACGCCGCCATCGCCGCCGCGCTGGCCGCCCTGCACCAGGCGGCGGAACTGCCGGAGGCGTCGGCCGACGACCTCCTCGGCCGGGCCGGGCACCTGGCGCGCGCCCTCGCCCGGCACCGGCAGCGCGGCGCGGACCTCATCTGGCAGGCGTACGAGACGGATCTCGGCGGGGAGAACTGAGGGCGGGAACCGGCGGCGGCGACCCGACGTCCAACCGACATGCGCCGTACCGCCGCCCTGCTGGGCCTGCCGCTGTTGATGATCGTCGCCGGGTGCGCCCCGGCCGGCTCCGAGCCGGTCGCTCCCGCCGACTCCGATTCCCGCCGGGACGCGTTCACCCAACGGGCCACCGAGGTGGCCGAGGCGTGGCGACCGGCCCCGGCGTGGACGACCGGTTACGTGCCGGTGCAGGACCCGACGGTGCTGCTCGGCGATCCGGGCTTCACCGAGGCGACCAGGACGGCCTTCCAGAGCGGCTGGTACCGCGACCAGGTCGACCTGCCCGCCGACCTGCCCGCCGACCTGCCCGCCGACGGCACCATCCGGTTCCCGGACGGCACGCTCACCGTGCCGCTGATCAGCGCGGCCACCGCCTACGGGCAGCTCGACCAGGGCGACCCGCCGCCGTGCGGGGGCCGGCCGAAGGGCCCTGCCGGGCCGAACGGCCCCGGGCGGCCCGGCCCCGGTGGCCCCACCATCGAGCCCGGCCCCGACGGACCGGTCAGCAGCACCCCGCAGACCGCCTGCGTCCCGCTGACGGTCACCGCCGTGAAGCTGGGCACGGCTCCGGTGCGCACCAGCCGCGGCGAGGCGCAGGTGCCGGCGTGGCTGTTCACCGTGGAGGAGCTCTCCGCGCCGGTGGCCCGGGTCGCCGTGGCGCCTTCGGCCGTCACCGCCCTGCCCGAGCCGGTCGCGCCGGCGAGTCCGGCCCCGCAGGGCGTGGTCGGCGCCCAGGACCTGCGGTCCGTCGACGGCGCCACGCTGACCTGGCGGCTCGGCGTGGGCAGCTGCGACACCGGGATCACCCCGCTGGTGCAGGAGCGCGACGACGTGGTGGTGGTCGGCGGCGGCGTCACCACCGCCACCGGCCAGTGCACGATGATGCTGAAGCTCGAGCCGGTCACCGCCACGCTGAAGGCGCCGCTCGGCGACCGGCCGGTGCTCGACGTTCTCACCGGCGCGCCGCTGCGACTCACCACGAGCTGACGGGGCGCCGGCTCGCGGGAGACGGGCCGGTGCTGACGGGGTGGCGACGCACGGCCCAGGTCGTGCTGCCGGGCGGCGGGTCACAGGAGCCGGGGCACCTCGGTGCTGACGGGCACCGGCAGCACCGTCGGGCCGTCCGCCCGCAGGCCGGCGGCCAGGGCGTCGCCGAGCTGGTCCGGGTGTGTCACGACGGTGGCCGTGCAGCCGTAGCCGCGGGCGATGGCGGTGATGTCCAGCCCCGGCAGGTCCAGCCCGGGCACGCCGGGGGTGTCCTTGAAGTCGGCGAACGACTTCAGGATGGCGTACTGCTGGTTGACCGGCACGACGACGACCAGCGGCAGGCGCAGCCGCGCGGCGGTCCAGAGGGCCTGCACGGAGTAGTGGAAGGAGCCGTCCCCGATGACCGCGACCACCGGCCGGCCCCGGCCGGTGTCGCGCTGCGCCAGCGCGATGCCGACGGCCGCCGGCAGGCCGTACCCGAGGCCGCCGCTGGCCATGGTGAAGTACGACCCGGGCCGGGTGCTGCGCAACCGGCGGCGCAGCGCCGGCAGGTTGGACGGCGACTCCTGGACCAGGATCCCGTCGGCGGGCCAGTGCCGGGCCAGCGCCGCGAAGAGCGCGTCCGGTGCCGGCGGGAGCCCGTCCGGCGGCGGTGGCGGGTCGGGGCGCGGCGGCGGCGCCGGACGGGCTGCCGCCGGCAGCAGGTCGACGAGGGCGGCCAGGGCCAGCCCCGCGTCGCCGAGCAGGCTGTCGCCCACCGGGGCGCGGGCCGCCTCCTCGGGGTCGTCGGTGACGTGCAGCAGGCGGGCGCCGTCGGGCAGATGGTCGCCCGGCACGTGCGGGTAGTAGCGGAACACCGGCGCGCCGACGACCAGCACGGTGTCGCGCCCGTCCAGCGCCTGCGCCAGCGGCCCCGTCGCGAAGGGCAGCACCCCGCGGAAGTGCGGGTGGTCCTCCGGGAACGCGGCCCGCTCCGGCGCGGGGGCCGACCAGACGGGCGCGGCGAGCCGCTCCGCCAGCGCCACCGCGGCCGGCCACCCGCCGGCCCGGTCCACGGCCGCGCCGAGCACCAGCGCGGGCGCGCGGCTGCCGGCCAGCACGGCGGCGAACTCCCGCAGCCGCTGCGGGTCGGGCGCGAACCGGGTGGCCACCGTCCGCACCTGCGGGGGCGGGTCGGCGGGCTGCGCCCAGTCGTCGAGGGGCAGGGAGAGGAAGACCGGCCCGGCGGGCGGCTGCACCGCGGTCGCGTACGCCCGCATCAGCGCCGCCGGGACGTCCTGCGCGCGGACCGGCTCGTGGCTCCACTTCACGTACGGCTGGGGCAGCTCGGTGGCCCGCCTGCTGGTCAGCCGGGGTTCGAGCAGCAGCATCTCCCGGGTCTGCTGGCCGGCGGTGACGATCAGCGGGGTCCGGTTGTGCCACGCCGTGACGAGGTTGCCCATGCCGTTGCCCGTGCCGGGCGCGGTGTGCAGGTTGACGTGCGCCGGCCGGCCGGTGGCCTGCGCGTAGCCGTCCGCCATGCCGACCGCCGACGCCTCGTGCAGGGCGAGTACGTAGTGGAAGTCGTCCGGGAAGTCCCGCAGGAACGGTTCCTCGGTGGAGCCCGGGTTGCCGAAGACGGTCGTCAGGCCGAGGGCACGGAGCAGGTCGTACGTGGTGTCGCGGACCGTTGCCATCGCCCCCCAATCTATCGGGGCTCCCCGGGCATCTCGGGCTTTTCGCCGCCTCCCCCGCCCGTCAGGGCAGCGTGATGGGAAGGGTGATGCCGTCCAGCGCCCGCCCGCAGTCGCAGTCCCGTTCGACGGGCAGCGCGGCGACCGCGTCCAGCAGGAGGCCCCGCAGCCGGTCGGTGTTCTCGCCGAAGACCCGGAACACCTCCTCCTGGGTCACCGCTCCGCCACCCGCCACGCCCGCGTCGTGGTCGGTGACCAGGGCGATCGAGGAGTAGCAGAGGGCCAGCTCGCGGGCGAGGACCGCCTCCGGGTGCCCGGTCATGTTGACCACCGCGCCGCCCATCGAGGCGAACCAGCGCGACTCGGCGCGGGTGGAGAAGCGGGGGCCCTCGACCACCACCACCGTGCCGCCGTCCACCGCCGGGACGTCCCGCCGCGCCGCCGAGGCGAGCAGCGTGCGACGGCCGGCCGGGCAGTACGGGTCGGCGAACGAGACGTGCACCGCGCTCTCGTCGTAGTAGGTCTGCGCGCGCCCGCTGGTGCGGTCGATGAGCTGGTCCGGCACCACGAACGTGCCCGGCCCCAGCTCCGGCCGCAGCCCGCCCACCGCGCACGGGGCGAGCACCTGACGTACGCCGAGGGAGCGCAGCGCCCAGAGGTTGGCCCGGTACGGGATCAGGTGCGGCGGGTGGCGGTGGTCCCGGCCGTGGCGGGGCAGGAAGGCCACCCGCCGGCCGCCCACGTCGGCGATGGTGACGGCGTCGGACGGCGGCCCGTACGGCGTGTCCACCTTGTGCTCGGTCGCGCCGTCGAGCAGCGCGTAGAGCCCAGAGCCCCCGATCACCGCGAGTTCCGCCGTGACGCCCATCGGTCCTCCCTCAGGTCTGTCGATCACCCGACCGTCAGACCTTAACCACCGCCCCGGGGGCAGGCTATGGTGCCAGGCATGGCGTTGACGGCGCGGACGGCACCGGTGCCCCCGGGCGTCCTGGTGCGGTCGGTCTGACGGGGGTCCGGCATGCAGGGAGAGGGGCAGGCGATCGGCGGGCGGGCTACGGGGTCGATGGCCGGGCGGCTGCTGGTCGCGACGCCGGCGCTGAAGGACCCGAACTTCGACCGTACCGTCGTGCTGCTGGTCGCGCACGAGCCCGGCGGCGCCCTCGGCGTGGTGCTCAACCGGGCGACCGAGGTGCCGGTCGCCGACGTGCTGGGCGACTGGTGCGACCTGGCCCGCGATCCGGCGGTGCTCTTCGAGGGCGGGCCCGTGCAGCCCGACTCGGCGATCTGCCTGGCCCGGATGCGCCATCCGGTGCAGCGGCTCAAGGGCTTCCACCAGATCTCCGGCGCGGTCGGCACGCTCGACCTGTCGGTCGACCCGGAGCGGCTGCGGGAGGGCATCAGCGGCATCCGCGTCTTCGCCGGCTACTCCGGCTGGGGCTCGGGCCAGTTGGAGCAGGAGATCGAGGACGGCTCCTGGTTCGTGCTGGACGCGCTCCCCGGCGACGCCTTCGTGGACCGGCCCGACGACCTGTGGCCGATGGTGTTGCGCCGGCAGGGCGGCATGATGGCGGCGGTCGCCCACTTCCCGCCGGACGTGGCGCTCAACTGAGCCACCGGCGGGTGGGGACCCCGCGAGATGACCATGCGGCGGGTCGTGTGTATAGTTCTCTCGTGCCCGGGCGACCGGGACGAGGCAAGGGGCCGTGGCGCAGCTGGTAGCGCACCACACTGGCAGTGTGGGGGTCAGGGGTTCGAGTCCCCTCGGCTCCACCCTTGCGAAACGCCCTGGTGAGGGACATCCCCCACCAGGGCGTTTTGACGTTTCTGCCGCTCTTGGCCCGCTACGTGCCCTAGCTGTGCCGGTTGGCGCCGTCAGATGCCGGCCGGCAGTGGTGCGGCGTTTCAGCCGGATGTGACCCGGTAGCCGCCGCTTCGCACCGTGAAGAACGGCGCGGGCGCCATGACGGGCGCGTTCGGGCTGCCGGCCATGCACTCGGCCAGGTTCTCCACTGGTCCTGTCGAGCCCATCTGGTCGAGGCTGTGCCCGGATTCGTCGTCACCGCCGTCGAAGACGGTGAAGCCGAGGTGCTTGCCCAGCCAGCTCTGAGTCAGCTCGGGCGAGGTCTTCGTGACGATCGCGGTCAGTGTCGAGGCTCGGCCGCTGGTCATCACGCAGTTCACCTCTCCTTCGGCCCAGAGGGTGAGATTCAAGGCGGCCACCCGGTGGTGGACGCGGACCGTTCCCGCGGCCTCGGCCGGGTGCGGGACCTCGCCTGCGGCGGGGGAGACGGCTTGGGCGTCGAAGGTGAAACGGACGTCGTCGTCGGGCGCCTGAGGGTAGAAGACCCGTGCGGACCCGGTCACGCTCGCCGTCGACTGCGTCCGGGTGGAGGCCGCCCCCGGCGAGGCGGCCGGGATGGTGGACGCGGTCACCGTCGCCATGCTGAGGGCCACCAACGTGCGGAAGCCTGCTCTGGTCATGCGTTCTCCTGGTGTGAGCGGACTGTGCTCTCGACTCGCAGCATCACAAGTCCTCTCGGGCCGCCGCCTCCCCCGCACGAGTGATCCTGCAATGGCGGCAGAGTTGATCGTGTGATTGATCATAATCGAAGAGCGTCAATGAAGTCGCCATGCCGCCGCTGGTGAAACGGTCGGGGTGGCCGTCGTTCACACATCGATGCCGTTGTGGTGTCTGGTCCGGACATACATCGTCGCGTGCCGGAATTGCCATTCTGTCCCGGCAACCAGATCGCTCGGTGAAGGGGGAGAACGGGTGTTCCGAATGATGCGGAGAATGGCGGTCGCGGTGACGGCGGCGGCGGCCGTGGTCGGGGTGGTGGGTGCCCCGGCGCAGGCGGCGGTCAACCCGTACACGCCGGAGGCGGTGTGCGGCGTCGGCTACACGCGGATCGACCAGGACCCGATCCGCAAGGACACCGGCGAACTGCTGGGTACGGTCCACCTGCTGCGCAACAACCTGACCGGCTACGCGTGCGTGGTGACGCTCAAGTCGGCGTACGCCGGGGTGGCGACCCGCACCGGGGTCTACGCCGACACGGACTACGCGTCGCCGGTTCAGGACGAGGGGCTGAAGTTCTACTACGCCGGCCCGGCCAAGACGTACGTGGGCCTGGGCGGCTGTGTTCTCTGGGGCGGCTCGATGGCGGACTCGTCCGGCACCGTCTGGTACCACGCTCGGGCCAACCCGGCCATCGGTGGAATCGTCACCTGCGGGGACGTCTCGCACCCGCAGTAGACGAACTGCTGAGTGTGTGGACGGGCCGGTGGTGCGATTCCAACCGGCCCGTCCGGCAATCACGTCGACGCCATTTCCGGACCTCCCGGGAACCGGTGCGGCTCAGCCGAGGTGGCGCTCGATCTCGGTCAGCTCCTCGGCGGTGAAGTCGAGGTTGTCCAGCGCGGCGATGTTCGCCTCCAACTGCGGCACACTGCTCGCCCCGATGATCAGGCTCGTCATCCGCGGATCGCGCAGCGCCCAGGCGAGCGCGAGCTGCGCCAGGGACTGGCCGCGCCGCTCGGCGATCGCGCCGAGCGCCCGGATGGTGGCCATCTTCTCCTCGCCGAGGTCGCTCTCGCTGAGGAAGACGCTGGTGCGCACCCGGGAGTCCGCGGGGATCCCGCCGAGGTAGCGGTCGGTGAGCAGGCCCTGGGCGAGCGGGCTGTAGGCGATGCAGCCCGCGCCGACCCGCTCCAGCGTGTCGAGCAGGCCGTCGTCCTCCGTCCAGCGGTTGAGCATGGAGTAGGACGGCTGGTTGATCAGCAGCGGCGTGCCCAGCTCGCGCAGGATCGTGGCGGCCCGCTCGGTCTGCTCCGAGTCGTAGTTGGAGATGCCGACGTAGAGCGCCTTGCCGGAGCGGACGACGGCGTCGAGCGCGCCCATCGTCTCCTCCAGCGGGGTGTCCGGGTCGAAGCGGTGCGAGTAGAAGATGTCGACGTAGTCCAGCCCGAGGCGGCGCAGCGACTGGTCCAACGAGGAGACCAGGTACTTGCGGGAACCCCATTCGCCGTACGGGCCGGGCCACATCAGGTGGCCGGCCTTGCTGGAGATCACCAGCTCGTCCCGGTACGCCCTGAGGTCCGTGGCGAGCATCCGGCCGAAGTTCTCCTCGGCGGCGCCCGGCGGCGGGCCGTAGTTGTTGGCCAGGTCGAAGTGGGTCACGCCGAGGTCGAAGGCGCGGCGGACGATGTCCCGCTGTCGGTCGTAGGGCCGGTCCGGGCCGAAGTTGTGCCACAGCCCGAGCGAGATCGCGGGCAGCCGCAGCCCGCTGCGCCCGCTACGCCGGTAGGCCATCGTCTCGTAACGGTCGTCCGCTGCCAGGTACGTCACGCCCCGACCCTAGCCCCCCGCCCGATCCGACGCGGAGGTCAGAGGTCGTAGCGGAGGCGGGGCAGGGTGCGGCCGGTGGAGGGGGAGACGCAGGTGCCGGCGGGTACCGCGCCGACGTGCCGGTAGAAGGCCTCGGCGCCCGGGTCCGCCTCGATCCACAGCGTACGGGCGCCAGCGGCGCGGGAGGCGGCCACGGCGTGGTCGAACAGCACCCGGCCGGCGCCGGTGCCGATCGCCGGCGGGTCCACGAAGAGCATGTCCAGCTCCAGTTCGGGCGGCGCGCTGGCGAGCACCACCAGCCCCACCACCCGGCCGTCCCGCTCGGCCACCGCCACGTGTCGGGCAGTCACGTCCGCCGGCGTCAGTGTCAGCTCCGTACGGCAGCGGGCCAGGAACTCGGTGTCGTATCCCCAGTGGCCCTTGGAGCGCAGCGCCAGCTCGGTCAGCTCGGTCGCCTCGTCGGGCCGGGCGGGCCGGATGAGGAATCGCACCCGCCCATTGTGCCGGAGGTGCGGCGAGCGGCGCCGGGCCGGCACCGGGCGCTGCCGCTCCTTGCGCGAGCCCGAACGGGCGTACCGTCCCTCTTGTCCGGGTAGGTTCGGTGCCATGCGCTTCGTCCAGCTCGACGCCCCGAAGCCCCTGTCCAAGATCGGCCTCGGCACCTGGCAGTTCGGGTCCCGGGCGATGCCCCGCCTGCTGCGCCGAACCGGAAAGTGAGCCCGATGGACGACATCACCGCGCTGATCCTCGACGACCACGCCGCCTTCCGGCGGGGCTTCGCCCGCCTCGACGACGCCCGCGACGAGCACGAGCTGCTGGCGATCTGGGACGCGCTCGCCCTGCACCTCGACATCCACGCCGAGGCGGAGGAGGCGATCCTCTACCCGCACCTGGTGCGACACGGCGACGACGGCGAGGCCGAAACCGTCGACGCCATCGGCGACCACAACAAGATCCGCGACGCGGTGGCCGAGTCCAAGCTGCACCCGGTGGGCTCCGACCAGTGGTGGGCGGCGGTGCGTACCGCCCGCCGGGAGAACAGCGAGCACCTCGCCGAGGAGGAGGACGAGGCGCTGCCCGACTTCCGTCGGCACGCGAGCGATGAGCTGCGCGCCGAGCTGGGCCGCCGCTGGCTGACCTTCTACGGCGAGCACAGGAACGGCCGCGACCTGCCCTTCACCGACAAGGACCCGCAGCGCTACGTCGACGAGCACCGCTGACGCGCCGCTCGTCCGACCGGCGGCCGGGTCGCCGATCTCCCCGACGTGGGGGAGTCGGCGCGGGGTGGCCCCGGGACAGAATGGGCGGGTGAAGCCCCGCACCGTCCTCGCCCCGCTGGTGGCCGGCAGCACCTGGCGGCGCGGAGTGTTCCTGCTGCTCGGCGGGGTGCTCGTGCTGCCGTACGTGCTGCTGGCGGTGGTGTTCGCGCAGATGCTGACGCAGCCCGACGTGCCCCGGCCGCTGGTGCTGGGGCTGCTCGTCGTCGCGGCGACCATCGCGGCGGTCCCGGTCTTCCTCGACGGCCCCCGGGCGCTGGAGATCGCAGCCGCGCGGGCCCTGCTCGGCGTCGACCTGCCCGACCCGGCGCCCGGGCACGCCGCCGACCGCGAGACCCGGCTGCGTTCGGCGCTCTGGATCGGGCTGCACCTGGTCAGCGGCGGGCTGGTGGTGGCCGCCCTGTTCAGCGCGGTGCCGATGGCGCTGGCCTTCATCGGCCAGCAGTTCGGCCTCGACACCGGGATGACCGGCGGAGACCGGTTCGGGCCGTTCGACGGGCGGGACACCGGCTGGCTGACCCTCACGGGCATCGTGGTGCTGGTGGCGCTCGGTTACGCCGTCGCCGGGCTGGGCGCGCTGGCCGTGTCGATGGCCCCGGTGCTGCTCGGCCCGGCCCAGGCGGAACGGATCGCCGCCCTGGAGGCCCGGGCCGCCCGGCTCGCCGAACGCAACCGGCTGGCCCGGGAGCTGCACGACTCGGTGGGGCACGCGCTGACCGTCGCCACCCTCCAGGCGGGGGCGGCCCGCGAACTGCTCGACCGGGACCCGGAATTCGCCCGGCGCGCGCTGACCGCGATCGAGGAGGCCGGGCGCACCGCCATGGACGACCTGGACCACGTGCTCGGGCTGCTGCGCGAGCCCGCGGGCGGGCGGGCCGCGCCCGCCCCGCAGCGTACGCTCGCCGACCTGGACCGGCTGGTGGCCGACACCCGCGCCGCCGGCCTGCCCGTCGACGCGCGGTGCGCCGGCGAACTCGCCGACCTGCCCGCGGCCGTCTCCCGGGAGGGCTACCGGATAGTCCAGGAAGGGTTGACCAACGCCGCCCGGTACGGTCGGGGGCCGGTCACGCTGCGCCTGGGCGTGCACGCCGACGCGCTGGAGCTGGAGCTGGACAACGCGGTGGGCCGCCGGCGCCGTGCCGACCCGGGCCGGGGCGGCCGGGGCCTGGACGGGATGCGGGAGCGGGTGCTGCTGCTCGGCGGCCGGCTGACCGTCGGGCCCGACGGCGACCGCTGGCGGATCCGGGTACGGCTGCCGTTCGAGGGGACCCGATGACCGACACCGCGACGACCACCACCGGCGTGCTGATCGTCGACGACGACGAGCTGATCCGGGTGGGGCTGCGAGCCATCCTCGACGCCCAGCCCGACCTGCGGGTGCTCGGCGAGGCCACCGACGGCGCGGAGGTGCCGCCGCTGGTCGCCCGGCTGCGCCCCCAGGTGGTGCTGATGGACGTGCGGATGCCCGGCATCGACGGCATCCAGGCCACCCGGCGGCTGCTCGCCACCTCCGCCGACCCGCCCCGGGTGCTGGTGGTGACCACGTTCGCCAACGACGAGTACGTCTACGACGCGCTCCGCGCCGGGGCCAGCGGGTTCCTGCTCAAGCGGGCCCGGCCGGCGGAGGTGGTGGAGGCGGTCCGGGTGGTCGCGCGGGGCGAGTCCCTGCTGTTCCCCGCCGCCATCCGCCGCCTCGCCGGGGCGTACGGGGGGCGGGGCGCCGACCGGCTGGAGGCCGCCCGGCTCACCGACCGGGAGGCCGAGGTGCTGCGGCTGATGACCACCGGCCTGTCCAATCCCGAGATCGCCGCGCACCTCGTGGTGGGCGTGGAGACGGTGAAGACCCACGTCGGCAACGTGCTGGCCAAGCTCGGCGTGCGCGACCGCACCCAGGCGGTGATCGCGGCGTACGAGTCGGGGTTCGTCACCCCGTCGGGCTGAACGGCCCTTCCGGGTTCGCGGGTGGTTCCCTCCGCAGGGGGAGTGGGTTCACCGCCCCACGGGAGGGAACGCGGGGCCCGCCGGCCGAGGCTGAAGGCATGACGACGACCCTTCCGCCCACCCGCCGGCCGGCCGTGCACCGGTCGGCCCGGCTCGCCCCGCTCGCCGCCGCCTGGCTCGGTCTGTGGGGCGTGCTCGCCCTCGTCTCCACCGCCACCGGCGCCGGCTACCCGTTCGGCGCGAACGACCCCGGCGGGGACATGAACCTGCTGCGGCTGGTCCCGACCACCGTCGGGCCACCGCTGTTCGCCGCGCTGCTGCTCGGCGCCGCCGTCGCCGCGCTCGCCATGACCGGCTCGCAGCGTCCGGGCCGGCCGCTGCGCGCGCTGCTGTCGGCGTACGCCTGGACGGTCGCGTTCCTGCTGGCCGTCGTCGTGCCGGACGTGGGAGTGCTGACCATCCTCGGGTACGCCCCGATCCTGGTCATCGGCGCGCCGTTCGGCTGGCCGCCGGTGGACTACGCCGACGTCTTCACCTGGGCGCTGTTCGCCCGGTTCGCGGCCGTCGTCGGCGGGGTGCTGCTCGCCGGGGCCGTGCTGGGCTGGCAGCGGCGCACCGCCGGCGCCTGCCCGGGGTGCGGGCGCGACGGCGCCGACCACGGCTGGACCTCGCCCGCCTCGGCCACCCGCTGGGGGCGCTGGGCGGCCTGGGTCGCGGCCACCATCCCGGCCCTGTACGCCGTCACCCGGCTCGCCTGGGCGGCCGGCATCCCGCTCGGCATCGAGCAGTCGTTCCTCGACGAGATGCGGGCGAGCGGGCTGGTGTGGGCGGGTGCCGGGCTGGGCGGGTTCGCGCTGGTGGGCGCGGTCCTCACGCTGGGCCTGGTGCAGCGCTGGGGCGAGCGGTTCCCGCGCTGGACGGTCGGCCTGGCCGGGCGGCCGGTGCCGGTACGGCTGGCCGTGGTCCCGGCCACCCTCGTCGCGGTGGCGGTCACCGCGGCGACGCTCGGGCTGCTCGCCAGCCCCGACTTCTGGGACTTCGGCGAGGTCAGCCTGGCCACCGCGCCGATGCTGCTGTGGCCGTTCTGGGGCGTCGCCCTCGGCGCGGCCACGTACGCGTACCACCTGCGTCGCCGGGGCGCCTGCGGGGACTGCGGCCGAGGCTGAGCCGTACCGACGGCGGGGGCGCCCGGTCGACGGACCGGGCGCCCCCGGCGCCGTGAGCTAGCGTGGTTGGGGTGACTGCGCCTTCCCCGGTTACCCCGGTCCCACCGGCCGACCTACCCGGCACGCTCGGCGCGCTGCGGGCGGCCGGCCACGCGTACCGCACGGTCAAGCAGGAACTCCGCGACAACCTCCTGGCCCGGATGCGCTCCGGCGCCGACCGCTTCCCCGGCATCGTCGGCTACGACGACACGGTGCTGCCCGAGGTCGAGCGGGCGCTGCTCGCCGGGCACGACATGGTGCTGCTCGGCGAACGGGGCCAGGGCAAGACCCGGCTCATCCGCTCGCTGGCAGGGCTGCTCGACGAGTGGACCCCGGTGATCGCCGGCTCGGTGCTCAACGAGCACCCGCTGCACCCGCTCACCCCGGCCTCCCGGGCGCTGGTCGCCGAGGCCGGCGACGACCTGCCGGTCGCCTGGCTGCACCGCTCGATGCGCTACGGCGAGAAGCTGGCCACCCCGGACACCAGCGTCGGCGACCTGATCGGCGACGTCGACCCGATCCGGATCGCCCAGGGGCGCACCCTCGGCGACCCGGAGACCATCCACTTCGGTCTCGTACCGCGCACCAACCGGGGCATCTTCGCGGTCAACGAGCTGCCCGACCTGGCCGAGCGGATCCAGGTCGCGCTGCTCAACGTGCTGGAGGAGCGGGACATCCAGGTCCGCGGCTACCAGCTGCGGCTGCCGCTGGACCTGTTCCTGGTCGCCAGCGCCAACCCGGAGGACTACACCAACCGGGGACGGATCATCACCCCGCTGAAGGACCGCTTCGGCGCGGAGGTCCGTACCCACTATCCGGCCGACCTCGACCTGGAGCTGGCTCTGATCCGGCAGGAGGCCGACCCGGTCGCCGAGGTGCCGGAGCACGTGCTGGAGGTCCTCGCGCGGTTCGCCCGCGCGGTACGCGAGTCGCCGTCGGTGGACCCGCGCTCCGGCGTCTCCGCCCGGTTCGCGATCGCCGCCGCCGAGACGGTCGCCGCCGCCGCGCTGCGCCGCGCCGGCCTTCTCTCCGCCGGTGCCGACGGGGCGCGCCCCGAGGCGCCGGTGGCCCGGGTGGGCGACGCGGTGTCGGTGACGTCGACACTGCGCGGGAAGGTGGAGTTCGAGAGCGGCGAGGAGGGGCGGGAGGTCGAGATCCTCGGCCACCTGCTGCGGACCGCGACGGCCGAGACGTTCCGGGCCCGGCTGGCGGGGCTGGACCTGTCCGGCTTCACCGCCCTGGTCGACGAGGACGCCGTGATCGAGACCGGCGAGCTGGTCAGCTCGGCGGAGCTGCTGCGCCAGGTGGGCACCGTCCCCGGGCTCGCCAAGGCGCTGGACCGGCTCGGCCTGGGCGACGCGCCCACCCCCGAGCAGGCCGCCGCCGGCGTCGAGTTCGTCCTGGAGGGGCTGCACCTGACCCGCCGGCTCGGCAAGGACGTCACGGACTCCGGCCGGACCCGCTACGGCGGTCGGGCCTGAGCATGGCCGGCAACCGCTTCCGGTACGGGCAGTGGCGCGGCGGCCCCGACCCGCTCGCGCCCCCGTACGACGTGCGGGGCGCGGTGGACGCCGTCGGCGCGGAGGTGCTGGCCGGCGGCAGTCTCCGGGAGGCGCTGCGCGACCTGCTGCGCCGGGGCCCGCACGGGCGCGGCGGCCTCGACGACCTGGCCGCGCGGGCGAGGCGGCTGCGCCGGGAGGCGCTGCGGCGGGGCGACCTGGACGGGGCGGTCACCCGGGCCCGGGCACTGCTCGACCAGGCGCTCGCCGCCGAGCGGGACGAGCTGCGCGGGCGCGACGGCGACGCCGCGCGGTTCGCCGAGGCGGTGCTGGACAACTTGCCCCGCTCGACCGCCCGGGCGGTGGCGGAGTTGGCGGGCTACGGGTGGGCCAGCGACGAGGCGCGCCGGACGTACCAGCGGATCCTGGACGGGCTCCGCGACGACGTGCTGGGCCAGCGCTTCGCCGGGCTGCGGGACGCGGTGCGGGCCTCGGCGGACCCGGCCGCCCAGCGGCGGCTGGCCGAGATGATGCGCGACCTGAACGACCTGCTGGCCCGGCACGCCCGGTCCGAGGACACCACCGACGCGTTCGCCGAGTTCATGCGCCGGCACGGCGAGTTCTTCCCGGAGCAGCCGGCCGACGTCGACGAGCTGGTCGACGTGCTGGCCCGCCGGTCGGCCGCCGGGGAGCGGCTGCTGCGCTCGCTGTCCGACCGGCAGCGGGAGGAGCTGGCGGGCCTGATGCGGCAGTCGCTCGGCGACCGGCTCGCCGGGGAGTTGGCCGCGTTGGACGCCAACCTCCGTGCGCTCCGGCCCGACCTGCACGGGGGCCGTGGCGAGCGGGTGCGTGGCGACCGGCCGCTCGGCTACGGCGAGGCCGCCGGCGCGCTCGGCGAGATCGCCGAACTGGACGGGCTGCTCGACCAGCTCGACCAGGAGCACCAGGGTGCCACCCTGGACGACGTCGACGTCGACGCGGTGGCCCGGACACTGGGCCGGGGCGCCGCCGACGACGTACGCCGGCTGCGGGAGCTGGAGCGGGAACTGCGCCGGCAGGGATGGGTGAGCCGGGACGCCGACGGGTTGACCCTGAGCCCGAAGGCGCTGCGCCGGCTCGGCGGCACCGCGCTGCGGCGGGTCTTCGCCGACCTGACGGCCGGGCCGCGCGGCCAGCACGACCTGCGCTCGGCGGGCGCCGCCGGCGAGGTCAGCGGGGGCTCCCGCCCGTGGGAGTACGGCGACGAGCAGCCCCTGGACGTGGTGCGGACGCTGACCCGGGCCGTCCGTCGCGCCGGGACGGGCGTGCCGGTGCAGCTGGCCGTCGAGGACTTCGAGGTGGTGGAGACCGAACGGCGGGCGTCGGCGGCGGTGGCGCTCTGCGTCGACCTTTCCTACTCGATGATCTCGCAGGGCCGGTGGGGCCCGATGAAGCAGACCGCGCTGGCGCTGGCGCACCTGATGGCCACCCGGTTCCCGCAGGACGCGCTGCAGATCATCGGGTTCGGCCGGGAGGCGCTGCCACTGACCGAGCAGGAGTTGGCCGCCGTCGAGCCGGACATGCAGCAGGGCACGAACCTCCAGCACGCGCTGCGGCTGGCCGGCCGGCACCTGCGCCGGCACCCGGGCGCCGAGCCCGTGGTGCTGGTGGTCACCGACGGGGAGCCGACCGCCTACCTGGACCCGGACGACGGGGAGGCGCTGTTCCACTGGCCGCCGCTGCCGGAGACGATCGAGGCGACCGTCCGCGAGGTGGACCGGCTGACCCGCTACGGCGCCACGCTCAACCTGTTCATGCTCGGCGACGACCCCGGCCTGCGCCGCTTCGTCGACGCCGTCGCCCGCCGTTCGAAGGGCCGCATGTTCACCCCCGACCTCGAGGACCTCGGCGAGTACGTCGTCTCCGACTACCTCCGCGCCCGCCAGCCCCGTCGCCGCTGACCCCGCTGGCAGCTCGACAGCGCCCGCGGACCACAGGCCGGCGTCCCGGTCGCCGTTGGCCGCGTTCGCCGTCCGCTGGCTCCAGGTTGAGGTCCCGGTGTGCCCCATCCGGGTGAACCACGTGCGGGAACGCTGGGGCGGACGGCGCGGGACGGGATTCACTGAGGGGCATGGACAGCGGGGCGTTGCGAGGGGCGTACGAGGAGGTGCTCGCCGAGGTCGACGCGGGCGGGTTCGGGCCACCGCCGGCCGGGCAGCTCAGCGCCGAACAGATCGTCGCCCACCTCGCCGCCAACGACGAGTTGATGACCGAGGCTACGGAGGCGGTCATCGCCGGTTCGCCGTTCGCGTACTACGACCTGGAGACCATCCACCGTCCGCAGGTGGACGCGCTGGTCGTCGAGTGCGGCGGGCTGGACGGGCTGGCCACCCTGCTGCGGGCCACCAGCCAGAAGCTCTGCGTGTTGACCGAGCGGCTCGGCCCGGCGGCGGAGACCCCGGTCGAGACGCACCTGCGCGAGGGCTTCGACCTGGTCGTCGACGACACCCTGCCCTGGGGCCGCACCCTCGACCTGCACACCCGCGTCCATCTCCCGAAACACCTGGCCCAACTCCGCATGCTCCGCACCCCCTGACCTGACCCGTCCCCACTCCGCGATCTCGCACCTGTCGCCCCGACAAACCGCGTGAAAGAGCGCGAATGCCGGGCCGAAAGCGCAAGATCGCGGGGAGATGGCGGGTGGGCGGGCGGGGCGCGGGGCGGGGAGGCGAGGGTGAGGGGGTCAGGGGTGGTGGAAGGTGCGGCGGTAGGTCGACGGGGTCACGCCGATGCGCTGGTGCAACTGTTGCCGGAGCGCCGCGGCGGTGCCGAAGCCGGAGCGTCGGGCGACCTGGTCGACGGTGAGGTCGGTCGTCTCCAGCAGTAGCCGGGCGTGGTCGGTGCGCTGCTGGAGCAGCCACTGCGCCGGGCTCATCCCGGTCTCCGAGCGGAAGCGCCGGGTGAAGGTGCGCACGCTCATCCGGGCCTGCCCGGCCAGGTCGCGCAGGCTGACCGGCTCGTGCAGCCGATGGCGGGCCCACTCCCGCGCCCCGGCCGTGCCCGCGTCCGCCGTCTTCGGCACCGGGCGCTCGATGTACTGGGCCTGGCCGCCGTCGCGCCACGGCGGGACCACGCAACGCCGGGCCGCCCGGTTGGCCACCTCGCTGCCGTGGTCGGTGCGGATGACGTGCAGGCAGAGGTCGATCCCGGCGGCCACCCCGGCCGACGTGAGCACCCGGTCGTCGGCGATGAAGAGCACGTCCGGATCGAGGTCCACAGCCGGGTGGAGCCGCCGGAAACGGTCGGCGTACGCCCAGTGGGTGGTGGCCCGCCGGTCGTCGAGCAGCCCGGCCGCGGCCAGCACGAACGCCCCGGTGCAGATGGACATGATCCGGGCGCCCCGTGCGTACGCCCCGCGCAGCGCGTCCGCCACCGCCGGGTCGAGCGTCCCGTCGCGCATCGGCGGCCCGCCGTGGATGCCGGGGACGACCACCGTGTCGGCGGCCTCCAGCAGTTCCAGCCCGTGGTCGGGGAGCACCTGGTAGCCGGCGGTGCTGCGCACCGGGAGGGCGCCCGCGGTGCAGGTGTCGACCACGTAGAGCGGTACGTCGTCGGCGTCGCGCGCGGTGCCGAAGACCTGGGCGGGGGTGCCGAGGTCGAGGCCGACGACCTGGTCGGTGGCGAGTACGGCGATCCGGTGCGGGCGGACGGTCATGGCCCGATTATTGCGCATGATGGCTTTCCGGCCACTCGTCGTCGGCCGGCCCGATCCGCAGACTCGACCCGTGACCCGACCTCGTCGCCTGCACCCGGCCTGGACCGTCGCCGCCGTCGCGTTCGTCGCGCTGGTCGGCGCGGCGGGCTTCCGCGCCACCCCCTCGGTGCTGCTGCATCCGCTGCACGCCGAGTTCCGCTGGCCGCTGGCCACCATCTCCGCCGCGGTCTCGGTCAACCTGCTGCTCTACGGGCTCACCGCACCGTTCGCCGCCGCGCTGATGGACCGGTTCGGCATCCGGCGGGTGGTCACCGGCGCGCTGCTGACGGTCGCGGCGGGCAGCGGGCTGACCGTCTTCATGACCGCGAGCTGGCAACTCGTCCTGTGCTGGGGCGTGCTCGTCGGGCTCGGCACCGGGTCGATGGCGCTGGCCTTCGTGGCGACCGTCACCGGGCGCTGGTTCGTGCACCGCCGCGGCCTGGTCACCGGCGTGCTCACCGCCGGCGGCGCGACCGGCCAGCTCGTCTTCCTCCCGCTGGTCGCCATGCTCGTCGACGCGCATGGCTGGCGGGCGGCGGCGCTCGTGGTCGCCGGGGCGGCGCTGGCGGTCGTACCGCTGGTGGTGTGGCTGCTGCGCGAGTACCCGGCGGATCTCGGCCTGCCCGCCTACGGCGCGGCCGAGGTCGTGCCCCCGACGCCGCCGGCGGGCGGGGCGGCGTCGCGGGCCGTCGGCGCGCTGGCACAGGCGGCCCGGACGCGGCCGTTCTGGCTGCTGGCCGGCGGCTTCGCGATCTGCGGCGCGACCACCAACGGGCTGGTCGGCACGCACTTCGTGCCGGCCGCGCACGACCACGGGATGCCGCAGACCACCGCCGCCGGGCTGCTGGCGCTGGTCGGGCTCTTCGACATCGTCGGCACGGTCGCCTCGGGTTGGCTGACCGACCGGGTGGACAGCAGGCTGCTGCTGGGCGCCTACTACGCGCTGCGCGGCGGCTCCCTGCTGGTGCTGCCGGGGCTCTTCGCGGCCACGGCCGAGCCGAGCATGCTGGTCTTCATCGTCTTCTACGGGCTGGACTGGGTCGCCACGGTGCCGCCCACGGTGGCGCTGTGCCGGGAGTACTTCGGCGCGTCCGGCGCGGTGGTCTTCGGCTGGGTCTTCGCCGCGCACCAGGTCGGCGCGGCCCTCGCCGCCACCGGGGCGGGGCTGGTCCGGGACCGGCTCGGCGACTACGCACCGGCCTGGTACGTGGCGGGGGCGCTGTCGATCGGCGCGGCCGTGCTGTCGCTGCTGCTGCGCCGCCGCCGCGAGGTGCCGCCCGCGCCGACCCCGGCGGTCGCCGCCGGGGGCCGGCGGGCGTGGAGCTACCGGGACTGACGGTCGGCGACCGTCCACTGCCGCTCCGGCCGCCGGTGCGGGCGGGTGGCTCAGTCGACGACCCGGACGTCCTTCCAGAACGCGACCCGGTCGCGGACCATCTCCGCCTCCGCCTTCGGGTCGGGGTAGTACCAGACGGCGTCGGGGCTGGTCCGCCCGTCGTGGACGAGCGTGTAGTAGGAGGCGGTGCCCTTCCACGGGCAGACGGTGTGCGTGTCGGACTCCCGGATCAGGTCGTCGCGCAGGGCGGTACGCGGGAAGTAGTGGTTCCCCTCCACCAGCACGGTGTCGTCGCTCTCGGCCACGACGATGTCGTTCCACACAGCTTTCGGCATGGCTCCCACGCTATGCCGACGGGACCCGCGCGGCCACGCGGTCGTCGGTCCGGAACCGCCGGATCCACCGCCCCGCGGGGCGGTGGCGCGGCGGTCGCGGCGCGAAACGGCCACCGTGGACATCCCACGCGGAAGAGCGGTGGGAGCGTACAGTGATCTCATGTGCGCGGTGCGTGTGGATCATCATCCGGTCGACCACGACGGCGCGGTGGCCCAGTTGCGACGGTCGTACGCGGCGGTGCCCGCGGGCGAACCGGTCCGGCTCGCCAAACGCACCTCCAACCTGTTCCGCCCCCGATCCGCCCCCCGCGTGCCGGGGCTGGACGTCAGCGGGCTCACCGGCGTGCTCGATGTGGACCCGGTGGCCCGCACCGCCGACGTGCAGGGCATGTGCACCTACGAGGACCTGGTCGACGCGACCCTGCCGCACGGGCTGATGCCGCTGGTGGTGCCGCAGTTGCGCACCATCACCCTCGGCGGGGCGGTCACCGGGCTCGGCATCGAGTCGACCTCGTTCCGCAACGGGCTGCCGCACGAGTCGGTGGTGGAACTGGACGTGCTCACCGGGGCCGGCGACGTCGTCACGGCCCGCCCGGAGGGCGAGCACGCCGACCTCTTCGCGGCCTTCCCCAACTCGCTCGGCAGCCTCGGCTACGCCACCCGGCTGCGCATCGAGCTGCAGCCGGTACGCCGCTTCGTGGCCCTGCGCAACGTCCGGTTCACCCGGCTGGAGGCCCTCACCGAGGCGGTCGCCGAGGTCACCGCGACCCGCTCCTGGGCGGGCGAGGCCGTGGACGCGATGGACGGGGTGATGTTCAGCCCCGGCGAGGCGTACCTGGTGCTGGGCGCCTTCACCGACGACGCCCCGCACGTCAGCGACTACACGGGTCAGGACATCTACTACCGGTCGTTGCGCCGGCGCACAGGCGACGCCCTGACCACGTACGACTATCTCTGGCGCTGGGACACCGACTGGTTCTGGTGCTCGGCGGCGTTCGGCGTGCAGCACCCCGTGGTCCGGCGGATCTGGCCGGCGCGGTGGCGGCGCAGCGACGTCTACCACCGGCTGGTCCGGTTGGAGCACCGGCACGGCGTGGCCGCCCGGATCGACCGGCTGCGCGGCCAGCCGGCGCGCGAGCGGGTGGTGCAGGACGTGGAGATCCCGCTGGACCGGACGGCGGAGTTCCTGCGCTGGTTCGCCCGGGCCGTGGGGATGACCCCGGTCTGGCTGTGCCCGCTGCGGCTGCGCGAGCCGGCCGGCCCGGAATCGGCCCGCGCCTGGCCGCTGTATCCCCTCCGGCCCGGGCAGGACTATGTGAACATCGGCTTCTGGGGGAGCGTGCCCATCGCGGGCGGCGCCGCCGACGGCGACGTCAACCGGGTGATCGAGCGAATGGTGTCGGAGTTGGGCGGGCACAAGTCGCTCTACTCCGACACGTACTACGACCGGGAATCCTTCGACCGGCTCTACGGCGGCACGACGTGGCGCGCGGTGAAGGACCGCTACGACCCGGACCACCGGCTCACGGGACTGTACGAGAAGGCGGTAGCACGAGAATGAGCCTGACCGATCGAGACCAGGGAGCGGCGAGCGCTCCCGCCTCCCCGCCGGCGGGGGGCCGGCGCCCGGGTCCGCGCGTGGCGGACGTCGTCCGCGCGTTGACCACCGGGGGCCTTCCGGTGCGGGTCACGGGGTACGACGGCAGCGCGGTGGGCCCGGCCGACGCCGGGATCACCCTGTCGATCCGTTCCGAGCGGGGCCTGACCTACCTGCTCACCGCCCCTGGCGACCTGGGCATGGCCCGGGCGTACGTCAGCGGCGACCTGGCGTTGCAGGGCGTGCACCCGGGCGACCCGTACGAGGCGCTGCGGGTGCTCAAGGACGAGCTGCGGCTGCGTACGCCCCCGCTGGCCGAGGCGCTGGCCCTGGTGCGCGGGCTGGGCTGGGAGCGGCTGATGCCGCCGCCGCCCCCGCCGCAGGAGGCGCAGCCGCGCTGGAAGCGGCTGGTGAACGGGCTGCGGCACTCCCGGATCAGGGACAGCACCGCGATCTCCCACCACTACGACGTCTCCAACGCCTTCTACGAGAAGGTGCTCGGCCCGTCGATGACGTACACCTGCGCGGTCTTCCGCTCGCCCGACGACACGCTGGAGCAGGCCCAGGCGGCCAAGTACGACCTGGTGGCGCAGAAGCTCGCGCTCAAGGCCGGGATGCGCCTGCTCGACGTGGGCTGCGGGTGGGGCGGCATGGTCCGGCACGCGGCCCGCGAGTACGGCGTCAGGGCGCTCGGGGTGACCCTGTCCCGGGCGCAGGCCGAGTGGGCCCGGGCGGCGATCGAGCGGGAGGGGCTGACCGGCCTGGCGGAGGTGCGCCACCTCGACTACCGGGACGCGCCGCGCGAGCAGTTCGACGCGGTCTCCTCGATCGGGCTGACCGAGCACATCGGGGTGCGCAACTACCCGGCCTACTTCGCCGCGCTGCGGGACCGGCTGCGGCCGGACGGGCGGCTGCTCAACCACTGCATCACGCGGGCCGACAACCACGCGCCGCACCGCTCGGGCGCGTTCATCGACCGGTACGTCTTCCCCGACGGCGAGTTGGCCGGCCCGGGGCGGGTGATCAGCGAGATCCACGACGTCGGGCTGGAGGTGCAGCACGAGGAGAACCTGCGCCGGCACTACGCGCTGACGCTGGCCGGCTGGTGCCGCAACCTCGTGGAGCACTGGGACTTCTGCGTCTCCGAGGTGGGGCCGGGCACGGCCCGGGTGTGGGGCCTCTACATGGCCGGCTCCCGGCTGGCGTTCGAGCGTAACGGCATCCAGCTGCACCAGGTGCTGGCCACCCGCAACGGCCCGGAGGGGGCGAGCGGCTATCCGCTGCGCCCCGACTGGCTGCCCTGATCCGGACGAAAGCCGCGCCGGCCGGCCGGCGCGGCTTTCGTCGAACTCATTGACAAACAAATTTTGTACGTACAAACTGATTTTGCCATGAGAGATGTCCTGTACCTGGAGCAGATGGAGCAGGCCGAGGTCCTGCTCAAGCCGCAGCGCGTCGAGGTGCTGCGGCAACTGGCCGAGCCGCGCACCTGCACCGAGGTCGCCGCCCGGCTGGAGCAGACGCCGCAGCGGGTCTACTACCACGTCAAGCAGCTCGTCGCCGCCGGGCTGGCCGAGCAGGTCAGCGAGCGCAAGGTCCGCGGCATCACGGAGGGCATCTACCAGGCCGCCGCCCGGTCCTACTGGCTGTCGCCCCGGCTCGTCGGCCGGATCGGCCTGCGCCGGGCCCGCGACGAGCTGAGCCTCGGCTACCTGCTGGACCTGATGGAGGAGGTCCAGGCCGACATCGCCGGGCTGGACCGCGCCGCCCCCGAACTCCCCTCGGTGGGGGTGGCCGGCGAGATCCGGGTGCCGGCGGAGCAACGCCAGCAGTTCCTGCACGACCTGCAGACGACCCTGCAGGACCTTTTCACGCGCTACGGGGGCGCCGAGGGCGACGCCTTCAAGCTCGCCGTGGCCTGTTATCCGAAGGGGAAAGACCGTGAGTGAACCGATGAAGCTGCCCGCCCGCCTCGCCGCGCCGGTCGCCACCGTCCGCCGCGCCCTGACCGACCCCGGCGAGTTGCGCGTCTGGCTCGCCGAGCACGCCGAGGTGGAGCTGCCGCACCGGTACGAGTTCTGGGGCCGGCACACCCCCGAGGGCGACGCGCCGCACCAGCGGCTGCTGCACGTCGACGACAACACGCTGCGCTTCGCCTGGCTGCTCGACGGGGTCGAGACCACCACCGAGTTCGACCTGCGCGCCGAGGGGCCCGACAGCACCGTCCTGACGCTGGTCCAGAGCCACTTCGACTTCGCCGAGGCGATGAGCGGCAGCAGCATCCGCGGAGTCCTGCAGACCTTCTGGAGCCTGTCCATCGCCAACCTGGCCGCCCACCTGGAGGGCGACCCGCTGCTGCCGAAGGTCGACTTCACCTCCGCCGACCTGCGCGGCGAGCTGCTGATCGACGCGCCGATGGCCAAGGTGTACGAGTCGCTGACCGACTCCGAGCAGGCCAGCGCCTGGTTCGGCTACCCGATCGGCATCGAGCCCTGGGTCGGCGGCCGTTACGCGATGGGTGGCTTCGAGACCGGCTACGCCGCCAAGGTCGTCGACCTGGAGCCCGGCCGGAGGGTGTCGGTCGACTGGGGGCCGAGCGGCGTCAGCACGTGGGAGCTGGCCGAGTCGCAGGGGAAGACGAAGCTGACCTTCGTGCAGTCCGGCTTCGACGAGCAGAACCCGCCGTACGGGGCCTGGGCCGGGTCGCTCTCGGGGCTGTTCGAGCTGCGCCGCTTCCACGAGATGAAGGACTGGCAGCCCATCTGGCTCCCGGCCGAGGTGCCGGGCCTGGAGCCGGAGGTCGCTCAGGCGACGAGCTGACCTCGGGAGCAAGAGCCCCCTGTCACCCCATCGGGGTGCAGGGGGCTCTTGCCTGTCCAAGTGCCGCAGAGCCGGTGCAGGCGGTCCACAGGTCGCGAAAGTCTCTCACGGTCGGATCGGGGAAGCCGCGACGGCATATGGGGAATATGGGACAATTTCACCATAGGGGCGCCTGCTCAGCCTGAGCCGTCGGCATCGTGACTCCGTTCTCGGCTGAACGGCGCCTTCCGCCTGCGCCTCCGACGGATCGGTCGACGGCCGTCCGTGAGCTTGGGCCAGGCATCGCCTAGGAAGGAGCAGCAGTGATGGTGGGACGTACTCGACTGTGGGCAGTTGCGGTGGCGGCCGGCGCGGCGGTGGCGGCGGTCGCCGCCGGAAACGCCGCCATGGGTGACGGACGGGACGACTCGCGCGACAAGCACGAATCGCGAGAGTCGCAGAACTCGTGGGACTGGGACGACTCGCGGCGCGGTGAGGACACCGTCCGGGCGAAGCTCAGCGGCTACCAGGAGGACCCGCTCACGATCTCCACGCCCGGTTCGGGCCGGTTCGAGGCGCACATCGACGAACGGAACAAGGAGATCAAGTGGCGGCTGAGCTATGACGACCTGAAGGACGTCGAGCAGGCGCACATCCACTTCGGAGGAAGACACCAGAGCGGCGGTATCGCCGCCTTCCTCTGCTCGAACCTCAAGGACGCGAAGGGTGGCGCGCCACAGGGCGTCCAGGCATGCCCTCCCGCCCCTGCCAGGATCGAGGGGACCATCAGGCCCGCTGACGTGGTGGGCCCCGCCGACCAGGGCATCGAGCCCGGGGAGTTCGACGAGCTTGTCGACGCGATCGAGGCCGGCGTCACGTACGCCAACGTGCACACCAAGAAGTACCCGAAGGGCGAGATCCGGGGCCAGATCAAGAGCGACGAGCGGGACCACGACAAGCGTGACGACTGGGGCCGTGACGAGGAGCGCGACGAGTGGGGCCAGGACAAGGGTGACGACTGGGGCCACGACAAGCGTGACGACTGGGGCCACGACAAGGGTGACGACTCGGGTCGCGACGAGGAGCGCGACGAGTGGGGCCAGGACAAGGGTGACGAGTGGGGCCAGGACAAGGGTGACGAGTGGGGCCAGGACAAGGGTGACGACCGGGGCCACGACAAGCGTGACGACTGGGGCCGTGACGAGGAGCGCGACGAGTGGGGCCAGGACAAGGGTGACGACCGGGGCCAGGACAAGCGCGACGACTCCGGCGAGCAGAAGCGCGACGACTGGGACCGGCAGATGAGCGACGCCTGACAGCGACGTACTCATCGTCGGCCGTCGTGCCTGTGCGAGCCTGCCGTCGCGGCGGGCGGGCCACGGGCCCGGCAGGGGCATCCGCTCGTCCTCGACGAGCGGATGCCCCGATGTCGGCCGGTCGTGGCGCCCCACAATCCTCTACAGTCGACGGATCCGTCGACTATGGAGGGTGAGAGGGCGGGCATGAGGATCGGCATCAACACGTGGGCGTGGGTCGCGCCGCTGACCGACGAGGCGCTCGCCCGGCTCGCCCCACGGATCAAGGCGTGGGGCTTCGACGCCGTCGAGCTGCCCATCCAGGCCCCGGGCGACTGGGATCCCACGGTGGCCGCGGAGCTGCTCGCCGGGCTGGACCTGGCCCCCGCCGTCTGCGCCGGCCTGCTGCCCGACCACGACCTGCTCGCCGACGACGAGCAGGTCGTACGGCTCACCGAGGACTTCGTCCGGCACTGCCTGCGGGCCGCGAGCCAGGTGGGGGCCGCCGTCGTGGCCGGCCCGCTCTACGCGCCGGCCGGTCGGACCTGGCTGCTCGACCCGGACGCGCGACGCGCCACCACGGCGCGCCTCGTGGACCGGCTCCGGCCGCTGGCCGCCGAGGCCGCCGAGCGGGGCGTGACGATCGCCCTCGAACCGCTCAACCGGTTCGAGACCAGCCTGCTCAACACCGTCGAGCAGGCGTTGGAGGTGGTCGACGGGATCGACGGCCTGGGGCTCGCGCTGGACACCTTCCACCTGAACATCGAGGAACGCGACCTGCCGGCGGCCATCCGGACGGCCGGTGACCGGCTCGCCCACGTACAGGTGTGCGGCAACGACCGCGGCGCGCCCGGCGGGGACCACCTCGACTGGCCGGCGATGCTGGCTGCCCTGGCGGACATCGACTACTCCGGCCTGCTGAGCATCGAGTCGTTCACGGCGCCGGCCCTGGCCGTGCCGATGTCCGTGTGGCGACCGCTCGCCACCGGCCCCGACGCGCTCGCCGTCGAGGGGCTGGCCTTCCTGCGCGGGCTGTCGGCCGTGCCGTCCGCCGGGAATTTCCGCTCCTGACCCCGGTCTGGGGGTGATTGCGGGCCCGGCAGTGGGTACTGCCGGGCGATGTTCTTCATCTTCGGGCTCCGCACCAAGGTCAGCCGGTCGGGCGTGGTGCAGCAGGTCTGCCGCAACTGCGGCAACCACGCCGCCCAGGTGATCACCCGCCGGTCGACGAAGTTCAGCCTGTTCTTCGTCCCGATCATCCCGATCCGCACCCGCTACGTGCAGCAGTGCACCTTCTGCGGCGCCCAGTACGACATCCCCAGGTCCGAGGCCGAGCGCCTCGCGGTCGGCTGAGCCCACCGATGGCCCGCTTCCTCTGCTGGCTGATCGGCCGGCAACCCGCCGCTCCCGCCCCGGCGCCCGTGCACACCGTCTCCCGGCCGCCCTGCACCCCGGGGCGCCGCCGGCGTCGCCGAGACCGCCGCCCGACGGCCGGCACCGCCCTGCCCCGCTCGCCCTGGAACCGCTCCTTTGGCCGGTGACCGCCGCGTGACCTGTGCCGGCGTCAGCCGGCCCGACAGCGCGCCCCGGCCCGCGTGCCGGGGCATGCCAGGATGTGGCGATGTCGTATCCCCCTCACCCGTCGTACCCGCCGGGGCCGGGCGCGGTCACCCCGCTGGTCGCGTACCCCCACCCGATCCCGCCGCCCCCGGGCCACGCCGTGCTGGTCGTCTCGGTCAACCGCGGGCCGTACCTCGTCCCCGCCCCCTCGACCAGCAAATTCAAGGTCGACCGCCAGGTCGTGCCGATTCCCGGCGAGGGCACCTGGCACGTGGCCGTCCCGGCGGGCCCGCACGACGTCCGCTACACAGACTTCATGGGCATTCCCGTGATGACCACCGCGCTCGTCGCCCATCCCGGCGCGGTGCACCAACTGTCGTTCCGCTTCGGCGGGTGGCGCAACCGCGTCCACGACGGGCACGGCACCGACGTGACGAAGTTCGGGATGTGGTCGAACTACAGCATCCTGCTGGTCACCCTCCTCGTGCTCGGCGTGGTCTGCTGTGGCGGCTTCGCGCTCCTGGCCGGTCTCTCCGGCTCGGCCTGACCGGGCTCCGGCTCGCGCGTGGCCGGGCACGCGCGCACCGGGCGGCGTCCCGCGCTCTTCCCGCCGGGGCGTCGCCCGGCGCGACCGGCGGGGACCGCCTATCGTGGCGGATCGTGACGAGCAGCGAGGAGCGACTGGCGGCGATCCGCGGCGGTGTGCCACCCAGGCGGCACAACGCCCGCACCATCGCCGCGCTGACCGGCAACCCGGGCTGCACCCGGCGGGCCGTGCTGGACGGCGCCGGGGTGGACAAGCCGAAGTTGGCCGAGCGGATCGGTTTCCCCGCCCGGTTCGGGCAGTCCCGGTTCGCCATCACCCGCGGCAACGCCTTCGAGGCGCAGGTCAAGGCCGACGGCGGGGCCGAGCTGCTGCGGCTGGTCGCCGAGCGGTTGGGCGTACCGGTGCCGGCGGCGGCGACCTGGACGGACCTCGGCGACGGCGTCGAGGACGACACGGCAGCCCGGCACCGGCGCTCCGCCGAGCTGCTGACCGGGGCTATGCCCGGCGACGGGACGGGCGACGCCGCCGCGCTGTTCGACCATCCCCTGCTCGGCCTGGACGTCGCCGGCCGCCGGGTGCACCTGGAGCCGGACCTGGTCGCCGCCCGGCTCGCCGGCCGGTTCCACGTGGTCGAGATCAAGTCGTTCCCGGTGGTCGACGGTCAGGCCGACGCGGCCAAGGTGTCCGCCGCCGCGACCCAGGCCGCCGTCTACGTGCTGGCCCTGCGCGAGCTGCTCGCGTCCGCCGGCCACGATCCCGAGCTGGTGTCGCACGACGTGGTGCTGGTCTGCCCGCGGGACTTCGCCAACCAGCCGGTGGCCAGCCTGGTCGACGTGCGCAAACAGTTGCTGGTGCTGCGCCGGCAGCTCGACCGGATGGCCAGGCTCGACGCGCTGCTGACCGCCGTGCCCGAGGACTTCACCGCCGACCTGACCGCCGAGCCCGCGGCGCTGCTCGCCGCGCTGTCCCGGGTGGAGGCCCGCTACGCGCCGGAGTGCCTGGCGGCCTGCGAGCTGGCGTACTTCTGCCGGCACGAGGCGCGCGGCCACAGCGGGGCGCTGGGCCGGCCGGTCCGGGAGGCGCTGGGCGGGATCGTGGACGTCGACGAGGTGCTGGCGCTGGCCGCCGGCGAGCGCACGCCGGACCCGGGGCAGGAGGAGGCCGCCGCGCTGCTGCGGGCCGCCGCCCGGCTGCGCGCCGACGCCCTCGCCGGGACCCCCGCATGAGTACGCTCCGCGCGCTCGCGAGGGCGCAGGCGCTCGCCGCCGGGGTGGCCCAGCCGGTGGCGACCGTCCGGCACCTGCATCTGGCCGAGCGCCCGCTGGTGCTGGTGCCGCTGGCGATGGCCGGCGAGGCGAACGCCCCGCTGGCGGCGCTGGTCGGCGACGCGCCCGACGCGGCGCGGCTGCTGATCGTGCCGCAGCCCCGCAACCGCGACCAGCGGTACCGGTTCGCCGCCGAGCTGGCCGCGACCGTGCTGCCGTACCTGGACGGGTTCCGGGGGGTCGCCGAGGCGGTGCCGGTGGACCGGGGCAGGGACGTGCGGTACCGGTACGTCGACGCCCCGCAGCTGCTGGTGCCGAACCCGGCCGGGGTGACCTTCCTGCGGCTGCTCGGCCGCTCCACCCGCTTCCGTCGCCCCGACGGGGAGTATCCGGTGCATCCGTCGGTGCCGGTGCTCGGGCGCTGGCTGACCTTCTTCGCCGAGCGGGCCGAGCATCCCGGCTCGTCGGCGCTGGTGGCGATGACCGACGCGCTGACCCTGCACTGGGCCACCGGGCAGAGCGTGGTGGAGGACCTGCACCTGTCGGCGCTGCTCGGCTGGATCGACCCGCCGGCCGGGCTCACCGGCCCCGAGGCGGCGGCCCGGGCCGAGGACCCGGCGCTCTGCCCGCCCGCCGGGCCGGCCACCGACCCCGACTTCGACAACCACCGCCTCGCCCCGGCCATCGCCGCGTACGCCGCCGCCGAGGACGACGCGGAGGCGCGCGCCGGGGCGTACGCGGAGCTGGAGCGGCTGCTGCGCGACCAGCTCGCGCCCACCTGGGAGCTGATGTGGCGCGGCGTGGGGTTGCTGCGCGGCCTGCCGCCGGGGGCCCGGGTGGCCGGCCGGTGGGACGGCGACAAGGACGCGTTCACCGGGTACGCCGAGCACGTCGACGCGGGCGGCCCGCCGCAGCCCCGCCGCGACGGGGCGGTGGCCGCCGCCCAGCGGCTGCACCGGCTGGAACGGGCCCTGACCTCGTACGCCGTCCAGCGAGCCTACGACGACCCGCTGGTGATGGCGGAGCACCGGCTGACCGGCGAGGCGTTCGTGGGCGAGGTGATCCTGGCCGACCCGAAGCGGGTGGACGACACCGGGAAGCGGCCGGTGCTGCGTCCCCGCGTCCAGGTCGTCACCACCGAGCCGGTGCCGATGCCGGTCGGCGCCACGCTGTACTCGCCGGCCCGGCCGGCGCAGAAGGCCAAAGTGGTCTTCGTGACTCCGGCGGCGGACGGCAAGACCGAGGTGGTGCTGGAACTCTCCGGCGGGATGGGCCGGGGGCTGACGGCTCCGCCGGGCACCGTGCCCGAGGTGGGGGAGCGGCTCTGCTACACCACCCTGTCGGACTCCTTCATGCCGGCGGGGACCTTCCCTGCCGTCGAGGAGACCCCGTGGACCCACGGGGGCCCACCGGTCCCCGCGCCCGCGCCCCCGGACCCCGGCCCGGCCCCCGCGCTGCCCGGCCCCGGCCCGGCCCTTGTGCCTGGGTCGCACGACCCCGCCTCGGGCTCCACCGATCGCGCGGTCGCGGCGGTCTCTTCGGCCGACGTGTACGGCGACCCCGACGAGGAGTGGGCCTGACCGGCTGACGCGTCGGTCTCCCACCCGCCCGGACCCAGGCTGGACTCCCGCCGCCGGCCCAGCGCCAGGTGGCCGGAACTTGCCGCCACTCTCCGTTACCTTCGTGCGTGGCCGGGGCCTACCCCCTCCGCGCGCTTTGCTCTGCACCCACCGACGCGCCAGGCACGCTGCGTGAACTACGTGAACTGCCCGTCGATTGGACATGTCCAGGTCAAGACCCGTGGTGCGGTGATGGGTGCAGAGCAAAGGGGCGACAGGGTAGTGCGGCCGTCGGCCGCGGCGTGACGCTGCGTGACGAGGGGTGCTAGGTCACGGTGGGTGATGGCGGGGCGGCGCGCAGGATGGTCCGGTGGGCGGCGTCGAGCGCCTCGGCCGCGGGCACCTCGACGTCCGGCACGACGCCCGTGCCCTCCCAGTTGGTGCCGGAGACCGGGTTGACCGGGCTGGCGACCGGCACCGAGAGGTGCAGGTGCGGATGGACGGGGAACCCCGTCCGGGGGTGGGCACCGCCCCCGGTCCGCTCGCCGACGACCGTGGCCCGGCCGTGCTGCTGGAGCGCGTAGGCGAGCGACTCGCCGCCGGAGAAGGTCGTCGCACTGGTCAGGACGGCCAGCGGTCGGTCGCCGCCGAAGCGGGCTCCGGCCAGCGGTGCGGGGCTCCAGAACTGGCGGTCGGGCAGGTGGCGTTGGCGCATGGTGTAGAGGTGCGTCGGGCGGTCGAAGAGGTGCCCGCAGACCAGCGCCTCCATCTCCGGGTCACCGCCGATCGTCTCGCGCAGGTCGAGGATCAGGGCGTCGGCGTCGGCGACCAGGCGCAGCGCGGCGGTCATCGCCTCCCCGGCCAGGGTGGGGGAGAACAGCGCGGGCTCGATCCGCAGCAGGCCGACGTTGTCGGGCAGCCGCTCCACCCGGTGGATGCCGCCCAGGCTGGCCCGGGCCATCCCGGGCAGCGCGTCGGCGAGCGGATCCCCGCCGTCCTCCGGCAGCGGCCGGTCGTGGAACCTCACGCCCAGGTGGCGGTCGCCGGTGATCGACTGGAGCGTCCGGGTGAGCGTGTCGGCGAGCGCCGACCAGGACTGTGCCTGCCGGTGCCGGTCGGCCTCCGTCCGCAGGAGCCCGGCGAGCCGGGCTGCGACGTCGGCGAAGACGTAGTGCTCGCCGACCAGGCAGGCGGTGCGCTCGACGACCTCGGTGATCTCGATCTGTGATGCCGGTTGTTCCCGTGTGTCGAGGGTTGTCATGTGCGCAGTAGAGCAGCGCTTTGACAAAGCGTCAAGAGACGTAGACACTTTCGTCATGACGCCGACGCCTGCGGAGCAGCCGCTCGACGACCTGCTGGAGGTCACCACCCCGGCACAGTTCAAGGCGCTCGGGCATCCACTGCGGCAGCGGCTGCTCTTCGCGCTCGGGCAGCGCCCCGCCACCATCAGCCAACTCGCGGCGGCGCTCGGCGCGGCCAAGGGCAACGTGGCCCACCACCTCAAGGTGCTGCGCGACGCCGACATGGTCCGCGTCGCCCACACCCGCCAGGTCCGCGGCGGCACCGAGCAGTACTACCAGCGCAGCGCCCGACGGATGCGCGTGGCGCCCGGCCACGCCGCCGCGACCGCCGCGATGCTCGGGGCGGTCGCCGAGGAGGTCTCCGCGGCGCCGGGCGAGCCGCTGCTGCACCTGCGCCACCTGCGCCTCACCGCGGCCCAGGCCGAACGGCTCGGCGCCGCGCTCAGCGAGCTGCTCGACACCGCCGAGGACGCCGGCGAGGGCGAGGACCGCTACGGCGTGCTGGTCAGCCTCTACCGGCAGACCCCGCCGCCACCCGCCTGACCGGTCCCGCCGGCTGGACGTCGTCCGCGGGTCCAGAATCGGGCTTGACCCTCACGTAACGGCAGGCGGGAGCCTCGGTGGCGGAAGGGAGGGAAACCATGGCGTACACGGTGGGACAGGTTGCGAAGTCGGCCGGGGTGACCGTGCGGACGCTGCACCACTACGACGAGATCGGGTTGCTCTCGCCCAGTGGCCGCAGCGGCACGGGCTACCGGCGCTACGACGACGCCGACCTGGAGCGGTTGCAGCACATCCGCTACTACCGGGAGCTGGGGTTCCCGCTGGAGGAGATCGCCGCGATCCTCGACGACCCGGCGAGTGACCCGGCGACGCACCTGCGCCGCCAGCACGAGCTGCTGACCGTACGGATCAAGAGGCTCCAGGAGATGGTCACGGCGATCGAGTTCGCGATGGAGGCGAGCAAGTTGAACATTGCACTGACCCCGCAGGAGCGGTTCGAGGTCTTCGGCGACTTCGACCCGGAAGCGCACGCCGAGGAGGCCGAGCAGCGGTGGGGCGGCACCGAGGCGTACCGGGAGTCGAACCGGCGCGTGTCCCGCTACACCAAGGACGACTGGCTGCGGAACAAGGCCGAGAACGAGGACTGGGGGCGGCGGTTCGTCGAGGTGATGTCCTCCGGCGCGCCGGCGGACAGCCCGGCGGCGATGGAGCTGGCCGAGGAGCACCGGCAGCTCATCAGCCGCTGGTTCTACGAGTGCTCGTACGAGGTCCACACGGGGCTGGCCGACATGTACGTGGCGGACGAGCGGTTCACCGCGTACTTCGAGAGGATCAGGACGGGGATGGCGGCGTACCTGAGCGAGGCCATCCACGCCAACGCGATCAGCCGCGCCTGATCGTGCGGTCCGTCCGCTCCCTGGAGGTCACGTGCTCATCGTCGCCGGCAGTCTCTACGTCGACCCTGACGAGCGGGACGCCTACCTCGCCGACTGCGTCGAGGTCGTACGGCAGGCGCGGTCCGCGCCGGGCTGCGTCGACTTCGCGATCAGCGCCGACCTGGTCGAGCCGGGCCGGATCAACGTCTACGAGCGCTGGGAGTCCGACGCGCAGCTGCTGGCCTTCCGGGGTGCGGGGCCGGCCGAGGAGCAGGCGGTGGCGATCCGCGGCGCCGAGGTGCACAAATACCGCATCTCCGGCGTCGAGGCTCCCTGACGGGGCCGGCCGGACGCCTTCGCGCCCGGCCGGCCCCGGATCCCCGGCGAGCACCCTGGAGCCGCCGGCCTGAGCTGTTCACCGTCCATCGGCGACGTAGTCGTAGACGGTGCGGGCGAGGCGGCGGACCACCTCGTCGCCGGTGGCGATCGGGCCGGCGGTGAGGAACGCGACCGCGACCTCGGAGCCGGGGATCAGGTAGTACCCCACGTCGTGGGAGGCGTCCGGCAGGTCGCCGGTCTTGTGGGCGACCGGGACGCCGGGCGGCAGCGCGGCGGGGATCTTGGTGTTCAGGGTCTGCCGCCGCATGAAGTCGATCAGCAGGTCCCGGGAGCCGGGCGTGAGGATCTGCGCGTCCCAGACCGCGCCGAGCAGCGAGACGACGTCGTCCGGGCTGGTGTAGTTCTCCTCGCCCCGCCGGGCGGCGTCCTCGTCGAGGAACTTGCGGGCCAGGATGGTCTGCCACTGGTTCATCGAGTCCGCCAGGGCGTTGACCGGCCCGAACCCGCGCAGGTAGCCGATCAGCACGTTCGCGGCGGTGTTGTCGCTGTAGACGATCGTGTACTCGGCGAGCCGACGCAGGCTCACCACCTGGGGGAACGTCTCGTGCTGGAGCTCGCCCGTGCCGTCGACCACGTCGGCCGGGGTGACCAGCACGCCCTCGTTCAGCGACACCTGGCCGCAGTCGACCCGGCGCAGCAGCTCCACGAGGATCCACAGCTTGATCACGCTGGCCGCCTTCGGCCGGAACGTGCCGTTCACCGCGACCTGCTGGTCGCCGTACCGGCTGGAGAGATCGCGGACCGCGACGCCGGCCGGGTTGGTGCCGGCCGTGGCGTCGACCACCTGCCGGAGCCGGTCGGTCAGCGGCAGCAGCCGGCGGCCGGCGACCGGGTCGGTGGGCGGCGGGGGGTCGGTGACCACCGGGCCGGCCAGCCGCTGCGGCCGGGCGCCGGGGCGGGCCACCTCCAGGATGCCCCACCGGCGGCCGACGAGCGGGACGTCGTAGGCGTAGGTCGTACCGTCGAGGGTCAGCGTGCCGCGCGCGGACCGGCCGACGACTCGCATGTCCGGGTCGGTGGCGCGGCCGGTGTCGCCGTCGCAGGCCCGGTAGCGCACGGTGCGCGTGCCGGTGTCCACCGAGAACACCCCGCCGGGGAAGGGCAGCCAGGCCGCTGTGCTGGCCGGCGCGCGCCCGGGCCCGGGCTCCGGCCCGCCGCCGTCCGCCGCCGCCGGCCCCGCCGCCAGCGCCAGCAGGGTGACGACCGCCAGCGGTACGCGCACCGCGCCCCGCCAGGAAGACGAGCGCCTCTTGTCGGTTTTCCTCACGTTTGTACGATATGAAGGCGGGCGGGGCGGCCGGCATCGTGCCCAGCGGTGTCACCCGTCCGGGGCGCGGGCGGTGGCTACCGCGGCGGCGGTTCCGGCGGCAGGCCCGGGGCGAGCCGGCGCAGCGAGGTGAACGTGGGGACCAGCGCGTTGTACAGCTCGGAGAACAGCGGCAGCAGGGCGGCGTACGTGGCGGCGGCGGCCGGATCGGGGCGGACGGTCTCCTCGATGTGCACCAGGTCGGCGGCGACGTCGACGGAGGCGACCAGCCCCAGCGCCTCCATGCCGAGCAGCGCCGCCCCGAAGCTGGAACCCTCGCGCTCGACGGGGAAGCGCACCGGCATGCCGAGCACATCGGCGAGCATCTGCCGCCACAGCGGGCTGCGGGCGAACCCGCCGCTGGCCCGGATCTCCCGCACCTCGTTGCCGGCGGCCCGCACCGAGGCCAGCACCAGCGCCAACTGCTGGCAGACCCCCTCCAGGCCGGCCCGCACCAGGTGCGCGCGGCGGTGTCCGTGGGTCAGCCCCACGTACGCGCCGCGCGGCAGCGCGCTCCAGTGCGGCGCCCGCTCGCTCAACAGGTACGGCAGCATGATCAACCCGCCGGAGCCGACCGGGGCCTCGGCGGCCACCGCCAGCAGCTCCTGCTCGGCGTGCTCGCCCAGCTCCGGGGCGAGCGCGTCGCCGGCCCAGTCGAGCACGATGCCGCCGTTGTTGATCGCGCCCCCGACCACCCAGCGCTGCTCGGTCAGCGCGTAGCAGAACACCCCGCCGAGCGGGTCCACGCCGGGGCGTTCCACCATCACCCGCATCGCGCCGCTGGTGCCGATCGTGCAGGCCATGACGCCCGGGGCCACCGCGCCGAGCCCGAGGTTGGCCAGCGGGCCGTCCCCCGCGCCGACGACCACCTTCGTGTCGGGTGGCAGCCCGGTCGCGGCGGCCGCCTCGGCGGTGAGCCCCGGCAGCACGGTGGTGGTGGGCACCAGTTCGGGCAGTTGCTCCTCGGTGATCCCGGCGATGCCGAGCGCATCGGAGTCCCAGGAGAGCTGCTGGATGTCCATCAGGCCGGTGGCGGAGGCGACCGAGTGGTCGGTCACCAGCGCCTCGCACAGCCGCAGCATGATCCAGTCCTTGATGCCCACCCAGTACGCCACCCGCCCGAACAGCTGCGGATCCTGCTCGGCCAACCAGAGCAGCTTGGGCAGGGGCGCCATCGGGTGGACCGGGGTGCCGGTGCGGCGGTGCAGCGCCAGCCCGGACGGGACCGCCCGCAGCCGCTCGGCCTGCCGGCTGGCCCGCGAGTCGGCCCAGGTGAGCGACGGGGTGAGCGGGTTGCCGTCGGCGTCCAGCCCGATCAGGCTGTGCATCGCCGTGCTGAACGCCAAGCCGGCGATCGGCCGGCCCAGTTCCGCCACGACCGCGTGGATCGACTCCAGGACCGCCGTGTGGATGCGGCGCGGATCCTGCTCGGCCCAGCCGGGGTGCGGCTCGTCGAGCGGGTAGCCGACCGAGCGGTGCAGGAGTTGCGTGCCGTCGACGTCGTACGCGACCGCCTTGGTGCTGGTGGTGCCGATGTCGACGCCGACCACGACGGCGCGGAGCGGCTCGCTCACCGACTCCACCCCCTCGCCGTACGCACGGTGACACCGGCTGCCGCTGACGTTACCGAGCGTCCCGACGCCCCGCAGGGGGAACAGGCAGTCCACGATCAGCCCTTCCCCGGGCCGCCCCGCGGCACCAGAATGCCGATCAGCGTGAATGTTCTGCACGTTCACTCCGACGGGGAGGAAACAGGATGAGGCTGAAGCCGGCCGGCGCGGTGCTCACCGCACTCGCCACGGTCCTCACCACGGTGGTCACCGGCGTCCCGCCGGCCGCCGCGCAGCACGGCGACGGCGGCTACTCGGCGGAGATCCGCCGGGCGTCGTACGGCGTCCCGCACATCACCGCCCGCGACTTCGCCTCCCTCGGCTTCGGCGTCGGTTACGTGCAGGCCGAGGACAACATCTGCGTCATCGCCGAGAAGATGGTCACGGTCAGCGCCGAGCGGTCCCGCTTCTTCGGCGCGACCGGCCCGACGGACGCGAACGTGCGCAGCGACCTGTTCTTCCGCAAGGCCATCGACGAGCGCACCGCCGAGCGGCTGCTCCAGGGGCCGCGCGACGGCGTGCACTCCCCGTCGGACGAGGTCCGCGACCAGATCCGCGGCTTCGTCGCCGGCTACAACCACTACCTGCGCCGCACCGGCGCGGCGAACCTCACCGACCCGGCGTGCCGGGCGAAGCCGTGGGTGCGCCCGCTGACCGAGCTGGACGTCTGGCGCGCGAGCTGGGCCAGCATGGTCCGGGCCAGCTCGCGGGCGGTGCTCGACGGGATCGCCGCCGCCGCCCCGCCGACGGCGACCGGCCCGGCCGCCGCCCTGGACGCGCCGGGCGCGGCGGCGGTGGTCGCCTCCGCCGACGGCGCGCCCGCCGGGGTGGGCAGCAACGCGTACGGGCTGGGCGCGCAGGCCACCACGCACGGCGGCGGGATGGTGCTGGCCAACCCGCACTTCCCGTGGGAGGGCGCCGAGCGCTTCTACCGGATGCACCTCAAGGTCCCCGGCCGCTACGACGTGGAGGGCGCGGCGCTGGTCGGCGACCCGATCGTCGAGATCGGGCACAACCGCACCCTCGCCTGGAGCCACACCGTCTCCACCGCCCGCCGCTTCGTCTGGCACCGGCTCGCGCTGGTTCCCGGCGACCCCACCTCGTACTACGTGGACGGTCGGCCCCGGAAGATGACCACCCGCACCGTCACCGTGCGGGTGCCCGGCCCGGGCGGCGCGACGGTGCCGGTCAGCCGCACCTTCCACGACACCCACTTCGGCCCGGTGGTCGTGGTCCCCGGCACGTTCGACTGGACCGCCAGCAGCGCGTACGCGATCACCGACGCCAACGCGAACAACAACCGCGCGTTCGACGGCTGGCTCCAGATGGGCCGGGCGAAGACGGTGCGGGAGCTGAAGCAGGTGCTCGACCGGCACCAGTTCCTGCCCTGGGTGAACGTGATCGCCGCCGACGCCCGCGGCGAGGCGCTCTACGCCGACCACTCGGTGGTGCCCCGCGTCACCCACGAGCTGGCCGCCGCCTGCATCCCCGCGCCGTTCCAGCCGCTCTACGCCGCCAGCGGCCAGGCCGTCCTCGACGGCTCCCGGTCGGCCTGCGCGCTCGGCCGGGACCCCGACGCGGCCGTGCCCGGCATCCTCGGCCCGGCCAACCTGCCGGTCCGCATCCGCGCCGACTACGTGACCAACTCCAACGACAGCCACTGGCTGGCCAACCCGGAGGCGCCGCTGGAGGGCTACCCGCGCATCATCGGCACCGAGCGCACCGAGCGCAGCCTGCGCACCCGGCTCGGCGTGGAGCAGGTGCGGGGGCGGCTCGCCGGCACCGACGGGCTGCCGGCACGGGGCTACACCACGTCCCGGCTCTGGCAGACCGTCTTCGGCAACCGCGCGTACGGCGGCGAACTCGTCCGCGACGATCTGGTGGCGCTGTGCACCGCGCGCCCCACCGCGACCGCCTCGGACGGGACCACGGTCGACCTGCGCGACGCCTGCGCGGCGCTGAAGGGCTGGGACCTGCGCGTCGACCTGGACAGCCGGGGTGCGCACCTGTTCACCGAGTTCGCCCTGTCCGGCGGCATCCGCTTCGCCGACGCGTTCGACGCCGCCGACCCGGTGCGTACGCCGAGCCGGCTGAACACCGCCGACCCGCGCGTGCTCACCGCGCTCGCCGACGCGGTCCGCAGGCTCGCCGGCATCCCGCTCGACGCGCGCCTCGGCGACGTCCAGACCGAGCCGCGCGGCGACGGGCGCATCCCGATCCACGGCGGGCGCGCCGAGGCCGGCGTCTTCAACATGATCATCAGCCCGCTGGCGCCCGGCGTCGGCTACCCCAAGGTGGTGCACGGCTCGTCGTTCGTGATGGCCGTCGAGCTGGGCCGGGACGGCCCGTCGGGGCGGCAGATCCTCACCTACTCGCAGTCGAGCAACCCGAACTCCCCCTGGTACGGCGACCAGACCCGGCTCTACTCGGGCAAGGGCTGGGACACCATCAAGTACACGGAGGCGCAGATCAAGGCCGACCCCAACCTGCGCACCTATCGGGTGGGGGAGGGCCGCCGCCACTGACCCGTCCCCGCGCCGCGCCTCGCGCCCGCCGGATCACGCGGATCCGGCGGGCGCGTGGTCGGGGGTCGGCCGCGCCCGTCCGGCGACACGCCCGACGGGTGCGGTTCGGCCCGGCGAAACCCGCCTATCGTCCGATTTGGTCCGCCGATCGGCCATTTTGCCCCGTTGCGTCGTGTCCGCGCCGGCCGTTGTCACCGTTGACACCGATGACACCCCGGTTGGTGGCCTGCGCGGCGAAGGAGTCGGCGTGGCAAGGACTGAATCGACGGGTTCCACGTGGCGGTACCGGTGGGCGCACCGGCAGAACGAACGACTGCGGCGCGAGTTCCGCGGCGCCGAGCAGGCATGGCGACGACGCGACGACGAACTGCGCCGCCTGCATACCCTCGCCGAGGAGTTCCACGGCTCGACCGCCGCGGGCGCGGGGCTGCCCCTGGAACTGGCCCCCGACGAGGTGGTCTTCTGGGTGCTGCCGGCCGCGCAACTGGTGGAGGTCCGGCACACCGCCGTGCTGCCCGCGCCGGACCTGACAATCGCCCCGGAGACCGCCCCGCTGCGCGCTCGCAGGCCCGACGGCGTCCGCGTCGCCGACGCCGGGATGGCGGTGATCACCAACCGCCGGCTCGTGCTGCTCGGCGGGCGCGGCCGGCGCGACTGGGCGTACGGGAAGATGACCGGCCTGGCCCACGACCCGCACGCGCCGGTCACCCTGATGCAGGTGCTGGACCGGCGGCGCACCTCCGGGCTGATGCTCCCCGCCGACGTCGCCGCCGACTTCCGGTTCAAGCTGGCGCTGGCCTTCGCCGACGCCATCGAGCAGCGCGGCGCGGTGCTCGACCAGATCGACGAGGCGATCGCCGAGCACGCGCAGCTCAAGCCGTTCCGGCCGACGGTCGCCACCCCCGGGCAGGCCCGGCCCTTCGCGTTCGTGCCCGGCGGCCGGCGCACCGTGGCCGTCGCCGCCGGCATCGCCCTGCTGGTGCCCGCCGCGCTGCTCGACACCGACCCCGCCGACCCGACCGGCTCCGAGGTCGCCGTCGCGGCCACCCCCGCGCCCAGCGGCACCGCCGCCCCGAAGACCGCGCCGCCCGTCGCCCCGCCGAAGGCGGCGAGGGTGTCCGCGCCGCGCCGCGACACCACGTCGCCCTCGCCGACGCCCGCCCGGGAGCGGCGGTGCGGCGCCCCCGCCAACCCGATGGGGTACGACTTCTGCGGCGGCAACCGCATCCGCAAGCCGGCCGTGGGCATCTGCGACTGGTTCGACTGCGTCCCCGAGTTCTGGGCCGGGCGGGGCTACCTGGTGCAGTGCCGCGACGGCTCGGTCAGCCTCACCGGCGGGCGGCGCGACGCCTGCGCCGAGCACGACGGGGTGCGCCGCACGGTCTGGAGCTGACCCCGGCGGCGGGTGTGACGCGGCCTGCGGTACGGCCCCGCCGCTCAGCTCAGGCACCGCAGGAGGCAGCAGGCCCGAGGAGGGCCGCTCAGCGCAGGCGTTGCAGGGGGAGCAGGCCGGCGAGGATCACCGCGGCTGCGAGGGGCAGCAGGTCCAGGTCCACGGCGATCCCCACGAACCCGAGCAGCACCGGCACCGGCACCCACGCCGGCAGCAGCCGGGGTCGCGTGGTTCCCGCCCGCACCAGCAGGGTGAGGATGCCGACCTGGAACAGCAGCGGCCCCAGCACCATGGCCGGGTCGGGCAGCGCGGCGGCATCGGCCAGCCCGGGGAACAGGTCGCCGAGGACCACCCACACGAACGCGGCCACCCCGACCAGCCCCAGCACGGCCGCCGCCTCGGTGAGGACCCGTTGCCGGGGCGCGACGGCCAGCAGCAGCCGGCGCAGCCCGACGACCAGCGCGCCGAACAGCAGGATCCCGACGAGGAAGAAGGTGTGGCCGACGTCCCACGCCCAGCCGTCGCCCCGGTCGCCGTCGAGGCCGTCGACCAGGCGGAGCAGACCGTAGAGCAGCAGGAGTGCCGGGCCGCCGACGGCGGCCGCCGGCACGAGTCTCGTCGACGTCCGGGCATCGGTGTCAGTCATCCACCCAGCGTCGCGGCCTGACCGGCCGCGCTCCATCCGGGACTTCCCGCGTCGGCCCCCGACCCGCCACCCCGAGCGCCGCCCGAGGGTCCGGGGGTGGCGCGCCCTTCGCATGATGTTCCCCGTGATCAACGACAAGCACGACCGGCACCGCAAGAAGAAGCGCGACTACTGTGGCGGGTGCAGTTGCGACGTGCCCAACTGCGACGTGCCCAGCTGCAACTTCGGGCTCTTCTCCACGCTGCTCACCCTCGGCGCGCTGCTCGCCCGGCTCGTCGCGCCCGGCCGGCCGCCGGCACCCACGGCCGCTCCCGCCGGGCGGGCGCCGCTGGCCGCTGCCCCCGGGCGAGCGCCGCTGGTGGACCGGGCCGGCCGGGCCGCGATCCTCGGCTACCGGCGCTGGCTGTCGCACCGCTGGCCGGGGCAGTGCCGCTACACCCCCACGTGCAGCGCGTACGGGCTGGCCGCCGTGGAGCGGTACGGGCTGGCCGTCGGCGGGCGGATGGCCGCCGACCGGGTGCGCCGCTGCCGTCCCGACGTGCCGCGCGGCACCCACGACCCGGTGCGCTGACCCGGGGATGCCCCTGACCTGCGGAATATCCCGCCCGCCCGCGCTCCCGGTTCGGCCATGATGGGGCCATGGAGATCCGCTCCGACGACGGCGCCCGGGTGAGGATCCGGCCGGTGGGCTACCAGCCGGGAGTCGAGCCGCCGGACGACCCGGACGAGGCGGCGGACTGGGACGACTGGCTGCTCGTCGAGACCGACGCCCGCACCGCCGACGGGCAGGCGTGGTCGCACTACACGCCCTGCCTGACGGTGTCCGAGGCGTACGCGCTGGCGGGCTGGCTGCGGCAGCAGGCCGAGACGACCGGCGACCCGGCGGAACCCTTGGCGGTGGTGCGCTTCACCGAGCCGAACCTGGCCTTCCGTACGCGGGTGCTGCGCCGCCGCCGGCTGGCGCTGACCGTCGAGTTCTCGTACGAGTCGCTGCCGCCGTGGATGCGGCGGCAGCCGCTCAGCGCGGTCTACCCGCTGACGCTCACGGTCTCCGCCGGGGCCCTCGCGGTGGCGGCGGAGCAGTGGGCGCGGGAGGCTGGGGCGTACCCCCGCCGGGTCGCCGCCTCCTGACTGCCGCCGACCCGGCCGCGACCGTGCGCGTGCTGCCTGCGGCGGTGTGGGCCCATTCCCTCCGCCCGGTTGCGGCGGCTACGGCCGGACGATCTCATCGTCCGCCTCATGGTGGCTCCACCACGTCGGCCGGTGTTTGCTCAACCTCCCCGCGACGCGGGTCAGCAGCAGCAGGTTGTGGTTGAACACGAGGGCCGCGTCCTCGCTTCGTTCATCCAGGACCCGAGCAGTGGTCGCCAGCACGTTGGGGATCCCCTTGTCGGCCAGGACGTCCTTGCGCATGTAGAAGTCGATGTCGACGTACGTTTCCGGCTCCCACACCCACAGCGAGCCGTCGTCGTCCTCGGCGTCGTAGTAGCCGTGGCTGCCCGACGTGATGTCGACGACGAAGCCGCGTTCCTCGTTGAGCGCGGAGGTGAGCATGCGGTTGCCGGACAAGGTGCGCGACTCGACGGCGTTCGGTGCGGCGAGTTCAGCCACCTCGTCGAGGGGGATCTCGCCTGCCAGCGTCAACCGGAACTCAACAGCCATCCTCGCAGTCACTCCCTCAGTTCCGCCGTACGATTTGCACGATCACACCGCTCCGCTGCACCGCTACGAGTTCCTTCAGCCCGGGCACGGGCCAGTCGTCGAATTGCTTCTGTAGGGCGACGAGGTCCCCGTTCCAGTCCTCCAGGTTCAGTACTACGCGTTGAGTCTGCCCTTTCTCGACTTTCTCCGAGACTGCGGCCCAGATGCCGCGCACCGCCTTGGGAGGAGTGGGAGCGTAACAATCGAAGACGTGGCCTTCGATGAGGTAATCAGGGGTCTTCTCCGGATTGCCCGTGTCGCCAGCGCTGAGCCTGGCTGCCGCGATCTCCGGCTTGGTGGGGTTCTGGTGGATCCGATAACCCCGACCGGCGACAGTGTCGGCGCACTCGTTCTCGAGTTCTAGTGAGCGCCGTACCTCATCATCCTCCTTGGGGGGGAATCCTGGTCCGTGGTCCCGTCGGCGATCCGCCGACAACGCCGGTGGGCTGCCTGGTCCAGGGCGGAGTTGGGCCATGCCCAGCGGAGGCGGCGGTTCCACCGGTCGCGGCTGTCGACGGTGGGTCGTCGGTGGCGGCAGGCACGGGGCTGGTCGGTGTGGGGGCGCCAACCTCCATCAGTTTTCCGGCGACCCCGAACTGGCGCACTTCGACGATCGCCGTTTCGACGGACTGCCGGGCGGTGTTGGTGCGCTGCGCCACCGGTAGCAGGACCCGCTTGATGCTCTCCAGAGCGTCAAGCAGCGGCCCGGGCTGCCCGCCGTGAAGGATCACGGCGACGACTTGCTGCGCCCGTGCGATCCGGGCGATGGCCTCGACCGCCGCGTCGCGGGCCCTGTCGACCGCGCTCAGTACGGCTTCCAGAACGGCAACCGCTTCCTCAGGTGTGGCGGCGTGGGGCGCGGTGGCGGTGGTGGCCATCGTCGCCGCGGTGATCGAGTCGGCGAAGACTGCCAGCCCGTTCTGGAGTTCCCTGATCGCGTCGCGCACGCGAGCCGTGCCTGCTGCCGGCGGTGAAGCCGGCACCGAGGCCCGGCGGCCGACTTCCTGTGCCCTGCTGTCGGCGGCGGCTGCCAACCCTCGCGCTCGCTCTACGCCGGCCAGCAGGTTACGGAATTCGCCGTTGAGCTTCTCAATGTGCGACATCTGGCCGGTGCCCCCGATCGAAGGCGGTCAAGGTCCGGGAGGCTGGGGCCCCGATACAGCCCGTGCCATCCAGGTCACTCCGGGGTGTTGCCGGCTTCCACCTCGTCGGCGCCCCGGCCGAAGTCGGGGACGGTCAGCGAGCCGTCGTCGGCGAGGGGGAAGCCGGGGTTCCAGGCGATCTCCCAGACGTGCCCGTCGGGGTCGGCGAAGCAGCCGGCGTAGCCGCCGTAGAAGGTCTCGCGTGCCGGCCGGGTCACCTCCGCCCCGGCGTCGGCCGCCACCGCCAGCAGGTCGTCGACCTCGCCCCGGGACCGGACGTTCTGTGCCAGCGTCATCCCGCCGAACCCACTCCCGTCGGGTACGCCGGCGTCGGCGGCCAGCTTGTCGCGGCCCCACAGCACCAGCGCCAGCCCGCCGGCCTGGAAGAAGACGGTCTCCTCGACCTCCTGGCCGCGCCAGCCGAGCCGCTCGTAGAAGGCGCGGGCGCGGGCCACGTCGGCGACGCCGAGGGTGACCAGGCTGATCCGCTGCTCCATCACCCGGCCCCGAGGGTCGTCGCCCGGGTCGTGGACCTCATCGATCATCGCGGAGCCTCCAGGGGACGACCGGCATCGTCGCCACGGTAACGCGGGCTCACGACAGGCCGGGTCGACGGCACGCGAACGGATGGTGCCGCCGCCGCAGCCGGTGCCCGACCGGGCACCGTGCGTCCGACGCCGCAGGGGGCGGGCCTCCGGTCGGTGTCCCGGAGGCCCGCCCCCTTACGGCGGTGCCGCGCTCAGCGCAGGGTGGCCGCGCCGGCGTTCGCGTACTGCTCGTCGAGGTCGCCGGAGGGCGCGCCGCCGACGCCGATGGCCCCGACGACCTGTCCGTCGGCGCTTACCGGCACGCCACCGCCGAGGAACAGCGTCCCCGGGATGTCGCGCAGGGTGGCGCCCTCCCCGGTCACCCGGCCGGCCAGCGCGGAGGTGGGCTGGCCGAAGGAGACGGCCGTGAACGCCTTGCGGTGCGCGGACTCGGCCGTCTGCGGGCCGGCGCCGTCGCCCTTGAGCTGCACCTGCACGGTGCCCGACCGGTCGAGGACGACCACGGTGACCCGGTGGCCGCCCTTCTCGGCGGCCTTCACGGTCGCCTCGGCCGCGCGCAGCGCCGCGTCGAGGTCGAGCGACGGGTTTGCCACGACGTTGCTCTTCGCGGCGGTCGCGGCCTGCGGCTTCGCCACCGGCTCGGCGGCGGAGGCGGTGACGGCGACACCGGTGACGGCGGCCACGGCCACGGCGCCGGCGCCCAGGCCGAGCGCCATCCGGCGGCGGAAGTTGTGGATCATCACGATGCTCCCTGAGGTCTTCGGATCGAGGTGACGGTCTCCAGCCTGGCCGCCGCGCGCGGCGCGGTCATGGCACGCCGGATGCAACCGAGATACCTCGAATGGTTGAACCGGCCACCCCGTTCCTGCCGTACGCTGGACAGTTGTCAAGATCAATTGATCGGAGGTGGGCGGTGGGACGGCAGGACCGGCTGCGCCCGGCGATGCGGTGGGGGTTCCTGCTCCTGCTCGCCGCCGCCGCCTCCCGCTACGGCTTGCGCCACGGCTGGGGCGCCGACACCGGCGTGGTGCTGGCGCTGGCCGGGGTGCTGCTGGCCGCGTACGCGATCAACGAGCTGGGGCGGCGCGCGCCCGGCGCGCGCTTCGCGGCGGTGCTCGTCGCCTTCCTCGCGCTGGTGCTCGCCGCGCCGAGCTTCGCCCTGGTGGCGATCCCGCTGTTCTTCGTCGGCCTGCGCCAGCTACCGCGCCGCGCGGTCTGGCCGCTGGTCGGGCTGCTGACCGGCGCGGTCGTCGTCGCGCAGATCCGGCTGGCCGACAAGCTCGACCCCAGCCTGGTGCTCGGCCCGGTGGGCGTCGCCGCCATCACCACCGTCGTCTTCCTCGAACTCGACCGGCAGAACCAGGCCCGGCAGCGCGCGCTCGACGACCTCCTGGCCGCGCGCGACGAGCTGGACCGCAGCCAGCGCGAGGCCGGGGCGCTGGCGGAACGCGCCCGGCTGTCCCGGGAGATCCACGACACCCTCGCCCAGGGCCTGTCCAGCATGAACCTGCTGCTCCAGGCGGCCGACCAGGAGTGGGACACCGAGCCCGGGCAGGCCCGCGCGCACGTGCGGCAGGCCGCGGCGACCGCCCGGGAGAACCTGGCCGAGGCCCGCCGCTTCGTCCGCGGCCTGGCGTCCCCGGCGCTCGACGGCGCCACGCTGACCGACGCCCTGCGCCGGTTGTGCGCGGCGACCGAGCGCGACACCGGCATCCCGGTCCGGTTCGCCGTCGTGGGGACCGTCGCGCCGCTCGGCGTCGACGACGAGGTGGCCCTGCTGCGGGTCGCCCAGGGCGCCCTGGCCAACGTGCGCCAGCACGCCCGCGCGCGGCGGACCGCCGTGACACTGACCTTCGGCGACCAGGAGGTGACGCTCGACGTGTACGACGACGGAACCGGCTTCGACCCCGCTGCCGTCACCGGATTCGGGCTGACCGGCATCCGGGAGCGGATCACGCAGCTCGGCGGCACCGTCGCCGTCGAGAGCGCACCCGGCGAGGGCACCGCGATCGCGGTCAGCCTCCCGCTGCGGGAGGCCCGATGAGCACGCCGCTGCGGCTGATCCTGGTCGACGACCACCCGGTGGTCCGCGCCGGACTGCGGGCCCTGCTCGGCGGCCGGCCCGACATGACGGTGGTCGCCGAGGCGGCCACCGCCGGGGAGGCGCTCCGGCAGGCCGCGGCGCTGCGCCCCGACGTGGTGCTGATGGACCTGCAACTCGGCGACGGCGTCGACGGCGCCGCGGCCACCGCCAACCTGCTCGCCCTGCCGGAACCGCCGCGCGTGCTGATCCTGACCACGTACGACAGCGACGAGGACATCATGCGCGCCGTCGAGGCCGGCGCGACCGGCTACCTGCTCAAGGACTGCCCGCCCGACGAACTCTTCCGCGCCGTGCACGCCGCCGCCGCCGGGCAGACCGTGCTGTCCCCGCCGGTCGCCGCCCGGCTGATGGGCCGGATGCGCGGCCCGCAGCCCACGCTCAGCGCCCGCGAGGTGGAGATCCTCACGCTGCTCGCCCGCGGCCTCGCCAACAAGGAGATCAGCCGTCAACTCTTCATCAGCGAGGCCACCGTCAAGACCCACCTGGTCCGCATCTACGCCAAGCTCGGCGTCGACTCGCGGACCGCGGCGGTGCACGCCGCCGTCGAGCGAAAGCTGATCCGCCGATGAAGCGCCGCGCCCTGCTCGCCCTCACCCTCACCCTCGCCACGGCCGCCGGCTGCGCCCGGCCCGCCCCGACACCACCCCCGGAGAAACCCATGCCCCGCCCCGCCGACCAGGACCTGCTCATCGCCGCCGACGCCGGCGACCCCACGGCGGTACGCGCCGCGCTGGCCGCCGGCGCCGACATCGAGACCCGCGACGCCCGACGGCGTACGCCGCTGCTGCTGGCCGCCGCGAACGACCACGTCGAGGTCGCCCGGATCCTCGTCGAGGCGGGGGCCGACCCGGACGCGCTCGACGACCAGCACGACACCCCGTGGCTGGTGACCGGGGTGACCGGCAGCGTGGCGATGCTGGAGGTGCTGCTGCCCGCCGACCCCGACCTGACGATCGTGAACCGCTACGGCGGGATCTCCGTCATCCCGGCCAGCGAACGCGGCCACGTCGAGTACGTCCGGCGCGTGGTCCGCACCGGCATCGACGTCAACCACGTCAACAACCTCGGCTGGACCGCGCTGCTGGAGTGCGTGATCCTCGGCGACGGCAGCCGGCCGTACCAGCAGATCGCGGAGATCCTGGTGGGCGCCGGGGCGCGCGTGGACGTGCCCGACCGGGACGGCGTCGACGCGCGGGAGCACGCCCGCCGGCGCGGGTACGCCGAGATCGTCGCCATCCTGTCGCGCTGAGCGGCGGCCGGGGCGGGAGGCCGAGGCGGGCCGCCGCCGCGCCACCTGTTGACCTGCGGGCGCCCCGGCCGTCCGCTGCTTGGGGCGGCCCTTCGTCCCAGAACAGCCGAAGGACTCCATCCACGGGTGGACGCGGGCCGCGGCGATGCTGTTGGGATCGTGTCGTTTCAGCGCCTCGTGGCCCGCCAGGAGAGCGCCAGGAGCAGGAACAGCACAGCGTCGAAGACCAGGAAGACGACACTCTCCTGCTCGCTGTAGGCGGTAATTTTCACGAGCGTCAGCACGATCCCGAGCGGGAACGCCACGAAGCCCATTCCGATCCGCCGAGCTGCGGACAGTCCCGGCAGGAAGGCGATCCCCAGCTTCAGGAGGATGCCCGACAGGGTGAGAGCCACGATCGGGACATCGAGCCAGAGGTTCACCCAGACAGCCTCCTCGGGGGCGATGAACAAGAAGTAGGTGGCCCCCGCGAGCTGGACGCTGCCGAGCAGGCCGGCGACCACTCGGGCGGTGACGAGTGCGATGTTCCGGGTGGGCGCGGTGATGGTCGTGGTCATGGCGTTCCTTTCGGTCGGTACGCCGAGACGCTAGGTCGGCGAGAGCCACCGCCACCTGGCATCAGGGGCTGAAGTTCGGCTCATCCCGCGGGTTGAGGACTGCGGTTCCGATGAGTCCTACCCTTACCTCGTGACGATCCGTGCAGGGCTGACGAAAGGTGTGCGTCGCTCAGACGCCCTGCTCACCGGTGCTCTCCTCACGGTGAGTCTCGTGCAGGTCCTCTGGATCCAGCCCATCGGCAGCCTCTGGCTCACGAACAGCACCTGGATCGGTCCCGCGTTCGCGGTCGTCTCGGTCGTTCCGCTGGCGTGGCGACGTGCTCGTCCCGTGGCGGCAGCCGTCGTGGGCAGTTCGCTGTGGTGGATGCCCACGGATGCGTTCCTGTTCCTCGGTTACGTGTGCGCCGTGTTGCTCTTCTTCTCCCTGGGCCGCTGGGCCACGAGTCTGCGAAGGGGCTGCCTGGCCTGTGCGTGGGCCATCACCACCGGGACGTTCGGGTGGCTGGCGATCGAGCATGCGGAGAACCGACTCATCCATCTCGTCCTCGACATCGACGTCCAGCAGCGGGCCGCGGAGCTGAGGATCCCAGGGGCCGAGACGTTGCTCGGCATCCTGGGCTTCTGGCTCATCGTGCTCGTCCCCTACGCCGTCGGCCGGTTCATGGTGACGAAGGACCGCGAGGCGGAGCAGCGGATCGCGGCCGAGCGGGAGGCGGCCCGCCGCGAGGCCGTCGAGGAGGAACGGGCCCGCATCGTCCGCGAGTTGCACGACGTCGTCGGGCACGAGGTGACGCTCATGTCGATCCAATCCGAGGCGGCTGCCCAGGCCCTGGCCCTCGCGCCCGAACGCGCGGCCGGGCCCATCGCAGCGGTACGGGAGACTGCTCACAAGGCCAGCCGTGAGCTCCGGGCCATCCTCGACCTCCTCGGTGACGAGGAACTCGCCGTCGCTCCCGACGGACGGGGGCTGGCGGAGCTGACCGACCGCGCAGCACGCCTCGGGATCGCCAACAGCCTCCTCGTCACCGGCGAGCCCTGGGTCGATGCCCCACGACACTGGCTCGCGGTCAACCGCATCGTGCAGGAATGCCTGACCAACGCCGGAAAGCACGCCCCCGGGGAGAAGGTCGACATCACCCTGGAATGGCGCGACGAGGGCGTGCGGGTGCGGGTCGGCAACCTGTCCGTGGCCGAGCCCCGCGTCGGCCTGGGACACGGCATCCCGGGCATGACGGAGCGCGCACGCGTTCTCGGCGGCACGCTCGACGCGGCGCACGTTGACGGGCGCTTCGAGGTGACCGCATGGCTACCAGCCGCCGGGAAGGAGCAGCGGTGACACGCGTACTGCTCGCCGACGACCAGGACCTGGCTCGCAGCGGGCTCCGGTTGATCCTGGAACTGGCCGGCATCGAGGTGGTCGGTGAGGCCGGCGACGGGGCCGAAGCGGTCGCGCTCGCTGCCGAGCTGGAGCCGGACGTCGTATTCATGGATGTGCGCATGCCCGGCACCGATGGTCTCGAAGCGACCCGGCGGATCGTGGACGCCGGCCTGCCCTGCCGGGTGGTCATCCTGACCACTTTCGATCTCGACAGGCATGTGTACGACGCACTGACGGCCGGCGCCGCGGGTTTCCTGCTCAAGGACGCGTCAGCACAACAGCTGGTGAGCGCCGTCGAGCGGACCGTCGCCGGTGAGGCACCGATGGCGCCGCAGGTGCTGGCGCGGATGATCGACCGATACCTTGAGCGCGCGGCCCCGAGCACGCCCGAGCCGCCGCGCCTGCAGTCCCTCAGCCCCCGCGAGCGCGAGGTCCTGGGCCTGATAGGCGCCGGCCTGACCAACACCGAGATCGCCGAGCGCCTGGTGGTGTCGCTGGCGACCGTCAAGACGCACGTGCGCAGCATCCTCGCCAAGCTCGACGCCCGCGACCGCGTGCAGGTCGTGCTCCTCGCGCACCGGTACGGCGTGACGGGACAGGACGCCCTGCACCGCGCGGCTTCCGGGCGCGGTCCGTCCTCTCACGCTGAGCCCGGCACGGACCAGCGCCCAGGTGTCGGGACAATCCGGTCGCTGCGGTCGACTGCCCGGCGGTAGCGTGCCGGCGTGTCCTCGACGGGTTCGTCAACCCCACTGAGGGTTCGATCCGCGCCGGCAAGACCATTTCCGGCCTGCTGCGCTGGACGACGTCCATCGCCGACGTTGCCCGTGGACGGCTCTACGAGTCAGGACATCGCTGGCGCGGGCACCCCGGAGGCGGCGACCATGGCGGCGAACCGGCCACCGGCGGCGACGAGTTCCGCCGGGGGGCCGCATTCGACCAGGCGACCCCCGTCGAGCACGAGCACCAGATCCGCGTCGACGACCGTGGAGAGCCGGTGGGCGATGACCACGCGGGTCATCGGCAGGGACCGCAGGTTCCGCTCGACGGCCGCCTCGGTGACGACGTCGAGGGCGCTGGTGGCCTCGTCGAGGATCAGCACGGCCGGCTCGTCCAGCAGCGCCCTGGCCAGGGCGAGCCGCTGGCGCTGCCCACCGGAGAGGCCGGTGCCGCCGTCGCCGAGGTGTGTCTGGAGACCCATCGGCAGGGCGTACAGCTCGTCGCGGATGGCGGCCAGGGCGAGCGCGCGGTCGATCTGCGCGGCGGTGGCGTCCGGGCGGGAGAGCAGGAGCGCCTCCGCGACGGTGCCCGCACCCACGTACGGGTCCTGGAGCACGACTCCCAGTTGGCGGCGCAACGACGACAGGTCGACCTCGGCCACGTCGTGCCCGTCGTAGCGCACCGTCCCCTCGGTGGCCGTGTGCAGGCCGGTCAACAGGGACACCACCGTGCTCTTGCCACTGCCGGAGCCGCCGACCACCGCCACCTTCGTGCCCGCCTCGATGGTCACCGTGACGTCCCGCAGCGCGTACGGCGAGCGCCGGTCGTAGCGGAAGCCGACCCCCTCTAGGGTGATCCGGCCGGTCAGTCGTGGGGCCGGCGGCCGTGGTCGGGGCTGCTCCGCCGGGGCCTGGGCGATGTCGGCCAGCCGTTCGAGGGTGGGCGCGAGCACCGCGAACGCCGGCAGCCGCATGGCCAGCATGGCCGCCGGGGCGGTCGCGGCGCCGGCGAGCGCGGCCAGTCCGACGGCGGTGCCGGGTGAGGTGGTGGTGCGTGCGGCGACCAGCAGGATTAGGACCGGGCTGGCGACCTGCCAGGCGGACAGCACCGCCGCCGACACGGCCTCCATCCGGCTCTTGCGGTGGTCGGCGTCCAGCCCACGGTCGAACGCCTGCGACCAGCGTCGCAGGACGCGATTCTCCGCGCCGACGGCCCGGACGGTGGCGATCCCGCGTAGCGCGTCGCTGAGCTGACCGGCCTGCTCCCCGCTGGCGAGCAGCTCCTCCCGTTGCAGCGCGGCGATCCGGTGGGACAGCCACGCCGCGACCACGAGTTGCACGACCATGCTGACCGCTGTCATCGCGGCGACGGCCGGGGCGAGGACCGCCACGACGACCAGGTAGCCGGCCGCCAGCAGGGCGTCGATCCCGCTGGCGATGAACTGGGACGCCAGCAGGTGACGGATCCCGAGCGACGACTGGACCCGGTCCACGAGGTCGCCGGCGAAGCGCCGTCCCAGGAACCGGTAGCTGGCGCGGAACAGGTGCGCGACGGCGTCCCGGCCCAGCTGCGCGCCGATGCGCCGCTGGAGCAGGGCGACGCACAGGCCCCGGGCCAACGACAGCGAGCCCATGGCCAGCGCGAGGGCGGCGACGGCCGCGAACCAGACGGTGTGCGGGGCGTCCTGCCGGGTGAGGCTGTCGACGATCGTCTTGGTGGCCAGCGGCACGGCCAGGCCGAGGACGGCCATGAGCACCGAGGCGGCGGCGAGGAGGGCGAGCAGTCGCCACTGGCGGCGCAGCAGCGGCACGGCGAGCAGGCGGACGGCGCCGGCCGGCCGGGCCGACGACGCCGGCGCCGGGCCGTCGGGCGCGAACAGCAGGACGGCGCCGGTGACTCCGGCGGCGAACTCGTCGAGGGTGAGGCGCCGCCGGCCGACGCCCGGGTCGATCACGTCGACGTGGCCGCGCCGGACCCGTGTCACCACGACGTAGTGGTCCCCGCGCCAGTGGGCGATCAGCGGCAGGGCGAGCTCGCGGACGCGTTCCGGTCGGGTGCGCAGGGCGGCCAGCGCGACGGCCCGGCAGCGCAGGCCGTGGTCGATGGCCGCCGCGCGCAGGTCGCGCATGCTGAGGCCGTCGCGGCCGACGTCGAGGTCGGCCCGCAGGTGCGCGACGGGTACCGGCCGCCGGTGCGCCGCCAGGATCATGGCGAGGGCCGCGACGCCGCAGTCGGAGTCCGCGGTCTGCAGGATCACCGGTACGCGGTGGCGCATCAGACCCCTACCGCGGCCGTACGTTCGGCGTCGAGCCAGCACCATTCGATGTCGGCGCCGACGCGCGCGTCGGCGAGCCACTGGTCGAACACCGCCCGCTCGGCGTGCCGGCGTGTCTCGTCGTCCAGTTCGGCGGGCAGGCGGTCGAGGACGACGGCGTGGGCGGGCGTGCCGTGGATGCACGTCGTGACGGGCTCGCCGACGGCGGCCGACCGCAGCTCCTCGGGAGCGTCGACGGCTGCCAGGCGCAGCAGGCCAGCGGATTCTCCGCGCTGAATCGCTTCCGTGACGGCGGCGAGCGCGGCGGCCCGGTCCGCCGGGACCGGCGCCGGTCCACTCGTCTCCAGCGCGGCGATCCAGGCGACGGAGAGGGTGGCCAGTTCGTCGCGGTGTTCGGCGAGCCACGAACCGATCCGGCCGGCGGTCACGCGCCGCCGCAGGGCGGCGGCCTGTGCCGTGTGCCTGACCAACTCGACGAAGCCGTCCTGGTCGAGCCCGACGGCGTCGAGCCACCGGCGGGTCCGCTCGGCGTCGAGCAGGCCCTTGGCCCGGCGGAACGCGTCAGCGGCGTGCTGGATCTGGGCGTCGTCGAGCGGGATCGGCGCACGCTCGAGTTCCGCCTTGATGACGCAGGTGTCGATCAGCCGGGCCAGCACCTCGGCGTCGCCCCAGAGGTAGTCCAGCGCGCCCAGGCCCTCGCCGACACCGAGGCGGGTGGTCCCGACCCGGAGCAGGGTGCCTTCCGTGTAGTGCATGGCGCCGCGCAGCGGCCAGGGCTGGGCGGGCGCGGGACTGAACGCGACGGAGACCGTGCCGGCGGCGCCGCGGATGAGCAGGTCGTAGCTGACCGTGCCGTCCGCCGCACGGTCGTGGACCAGGTCGAGCCGGGCGTCGGCCCACCGGGAACGCAACCCGGCCACGGCCGAGGCGGCCCGGTCGCCGCTGCCGTCGCCCTCGACCTCGGACAGCCGGATCATCGTCTCGACCGCGTCGGCGAGCATCGCCGGATCCGGTGCCGCCGTCTGCTCCACGGGCGTCCAATCGATGGTGCTGGTCACGGGTTTCCTCCGGTTGTCGCGGTGGCCGTCGCCGACATCAGCAGGTCGACGATCGCGGCCGTGATGGGCAGGCCGGTGGCGTCCTCGACCCACAGGTACTGGCCGCTGGGGTTGATCTCCAGGAACACGTACCGGTCGTCGGGGGTGAGCACGAGGTCGATGGCGCCGTAGCGCAGGCCCAGTCGCCGGGTCAGTTCGACGCACCGGGCGGCGACGTCCCCGGGCAGGTCCCAGGGGCACATCCGGCTGTTCTTGTCGTCGTAGCGACGCCAGTCGTAGCGGGTGTGGTGGGCGTGCTGCGAGTCGATGGCCGCCGCGTAGACCCGCTCACCGACCACCGTGACGCGCAGCTCCAGGCGTTTGGGCACGTACGACTGGACGATGACCGGGCACTGCCGGATGCCCTCGACGTGCACCAGGTCCCGGTGGCGTACCGGCTCGGTGTAGCGCACCAGGCCGCCGCCCAGCCTGTTCAGACCGACCTGTTTGCTGATGAGGTGCCCGCCGTGGGCGTTGAACAGGTCGAGGACCGCGTCGGGGTGGTTGCCCGCGACGGTCTCCGGCAACTCGAAACCGAGCTGGGCGGCGAGCTGCAGCTGACGAAGCTTGTACTGGGCACGTTGGACCACCGGGCGGGGCGCCGGCACGGCCAGCGCGTCCAGGGTCTCCCACGCGTCGCCCACGAAGGTGGCGCTCTCGCCGGCGACGAAGTCGGCCAGGTACCCGGTCAGGTGCGCGGGCGGCACCGGACGGCCGGGCCGACGGAACCACACGGCGCTGACCTCGTCGAGGTCCACCTGCCCGCCGTCGTGGTGCAACGTCCGCCGTACGCGCCCGTCGGCGAAGTGGACGGCGATGCTCGCTCTGGTGGGCACCTGCGCGGGGTCGAACCGCAGCCACCGGGCGTCGCGGCGGCCCAGTTCCGCCTCGGCCGCGTCGGCGTGCACGTCGTCGGCCTGGGTCAGGATCAGAATCATCGGTTGTTTTCTCCTGCCGGCGGCGCGGGGCGGTCCCTTGCGGCCCGCCCTGCCCGAGCGTCGTGGACGGAAACTGCCGGTGACCGGTGTCGAGCGGCCAGCCGGCCGGCACTCGCTGCTCAGCTGCGGGCACCGGCCGGCTGGACTCGACCCGGTGACGGGATCAGAAGTCCTCGTCGGTGTCGGTGTAGCCGGGGTCGATGTTGATGGTCTTCGACGACCGGTGCCACGACGGCGGGAGACCGCCGATCAGGTTGGCCAGCTCGTCCTCGGTGAGCTCGACCCCGTCGGCCGGGATGTCGTCGATACGCACGGACTTGCCCATTCCGTTTCCTCCATGGTTGTTCGGGGCGGTCGTCGCCGCCCTCAACTGCCGGCTGAGCCAGCCCAGCCGGTGGATTTCGCCGACAGGTTTTGCCCCCCTCACCTCGTCGGCGTGATCGAGTCTCCGCATCCCGATGTCCCAGGATCAATTGGCTGTCGTCCCGGGAAAGTCGGGATTTTCGTCCCGGATCGGCCAGGAACTGTCCCCGGTGCCTGTCGGGCACGGCTGACAGTCGGGCACTGTCCGTCGTGGAGCTCGACGATGAAAGACGCTAAAGGCGCGGCACGTCGCAGTCTTCGGCCCACAGACTGATCGGCGGGTGGAGATCAGCCCCAGCGGCTCCGCCCGCGGGTGGAGAGCACAACCAGACGTTCCACCCGCAGGTGGAACCGGGCCCGGGTGCCCGGCAAACCCGGTCGCCGCGGTCGCTGTCCGGCGGTAACGTGCCGGCGTGTCCCGCACCGTGACCCTCGCCCTGGTCGATGCCGCCGGAGCGCCGCTGGGCGCCCTGCCGCCGTTCGACGTGCCGTCGCCCTGGTGGCAGGACGTCGGCCCCGTCGTGGCCGAGGCCCGCCGGCGGTACGGGGTCGAGGTGGCCGTCCTACGGCTGCTGACCGGCGACGCGCCGCGGGCGGTGGGCGGCGCGGTGACGTACCTCGGACAGGTGAGCGACCCGCCCGCCACGCCGATGGTCCCGGCGGAGGTGGACCTGTCGGCGGACCCGCTGCGCGCCCCCTACGCCGAGCCGGGCGGCCCGGCCCGCAGCCTCGCCTGGGCGACGGCCGAGCTGGAGCGGCTCGGCCGGCCGGCGGAGACCGTCGCCCAGCAGCGCACCTGGAACCTGTCGGCGATCTGGCGGCTCGACGGGCCGAGCGGGACGGCGTGGCTGAAGCAGGTGCCTGTGTTCTTCCGGCACGAGGCCGCCGTGCTGCGCTGGCTCGGCCGGGCCGTGCCGGGGAGGACGTCGACGCTGCTCGCCGACGACGGCGACGGCCGGATGCTGCTCGACCACGTGCCGGGCGAGGACCGCTACGGGGCGCCCATCGAGGAGCGGCTGGCGATGGCCGCCGACCTCCACCCGGTGCAGGTGCGGTCCGTCGCGGACGTGGCGGTACTGGTGGCGGCGGGCGTGCCGGACCTGCGTGCCCCTCATCTCGCTGGCTGGATCTGCGACCGGCTCTCCGGTCACGACACCTCGTCGGTGGAGCCCCTGCTGACCGGGCTGGAGGCGCGGCTGGACGAGGTGGCCCGGTGCGGGCTGCCGGAGACGCTGGTGCACGGGGACCTGCACCCCGGCAACATCCGTGCCTGTGCGGGGCGGCATGTCGTCATCGACTGGGGCGACGCCTTCGTGGGGCATCCCGCGTTCGACGTGCTGCGGCTGGCCGAGGGGCTCGACGCGGCCGCCGCCCGGTCGGTCTTCGAGGGGTGGTGCGCGCGGTGGCGGGCCGACGTGCCGGGGTGCGAGCCGGAGCGGGCCGTCGAGCTGCTGCGGCCCGTGGCGGGCCTGCGGATGGCCGCGGTGTACGCGATGTTCCTCGACGGGATCGAGGCCAGCGAGCGGGTGTACCACGCGACGGACGTCGACGCCTGCCTGAAGCAGGCGCTCGGGGACGTAGCCGCGCCGGCGTGACACGCACGTCCGGCCGGACCCGCCGAACGCGACCCACTCACTCAGGCTCGGCGCCCTCGTCACCCCAACGCGCCAGCGTGGCGGAAAGCTCCTCCAGCAGCGCGTCGACCTGTCTGCAGTCATCAGATTTGCGGCGTGGAAACCCGGCCGTTCAGGGCTGGGAGGAAACGCCGCTCCCTCCCCTCAAGGGTCATGTAACACAGTGGACTGATAGCTTGTGACATGTGGGCGGGGTGGTGAAGCGGGGATACAAGTACCGCTTCTATCCCACCTCCGAGCAGGCTGAACAACTCCACCGCACCTTCGGGTGCGTGCGTCTGGTCTACAACAAAGCCCTCGAGATGCGGACACGCGCATACGCCAGGGAACGCCGCTCGATCAGCTACACGGAATCGTCGGCGGCCCTGACCGAATGGAAACGCACGGAGGAGTTGGCGTTCCTCAACGAGGTGTCCAGCGTTCCGCTGCAACAAGCGTTGCGGCATCTGCACGCCGCCTACACAGCGTTCTTCGCCAAACGCGCCCGATACCCCCGCTTCAAGTCGAAGAGGAAGTCTCGGGCCAGCGCCGAGTACACGCGGTCGGCGTTCCGCTGGCGGGACGGGAAACTGACTCTCGCGAAGATGGACGCCCCGCTGGAAATTGTGTGGTCGCGTCCGTTGCCCGACGGCGCCGTACCGTCCACCGTCACCGTGTCCCGAGACGCGGCCGGCCGCTGGTTCGTGTCCCTGCTCGTCGAGGACCCGACCGTCGAGGCGCTCCCGCTCCTCGACACGGCGGTTGGCGTCGACGTAGGCCTGACCAGCCTGGTGACCCTGTCCACCGGGGAGAAGGTCACCAACCCCCGTCACGAGCGGGCCGACCGGCGGAAACTCGCCAGGGCCCAGCGGGACCTGGCCCGCAAGGAGAAAGGCTCGGCCAACCGGGTCAAAGCTCGACTCAAGGTCGCCAGGATTCACGCCCGGATCGCCGACCGGCGCCGGGACCACCTGCACAAACTGTCGACTCGACTCGTCCGCGAGAACCAAACGGTCGTGATCGAAGACCTGACGGTGCGCAACATGCTGCGCAACCACCGGCTCGCCCGCGCCATCTCCGACGCGGCCTGGTCCGACCTTCGGAGCATGTTGGAGTACAAGGCCGCCTGGTACGGACGCACCCTGGTGACGGTGGACCGCTGGTTCCCGTCGTCCAAGCTGTGCTCGGACTGCGGGCGGCTCACCGAATCCCTGCCGTTGACCATCCGGACGTGGCAATGCCCATGCGGTGCGACCCATAACCGGGACGTCAACGCAGCGAAAAATCTCCTGGCCGCCGGGCTGGCGGACAGGTAAAACGCCTGTGGAGCTGGTGTAAGACCTCAACGGAGCATCTCCGGGCGGGCAGTCGGCGATGAAGCAGGAAACCCCACGGGCGACCGGGGGAATCCCGGCCCTTCAGGGCCGGGAGGATGTCAAATCCGCGCATGGCGACAGGCAGGGGCAATGCGCGCCTTGTCGAGCTCGGCCTTGGCCGCGTAGCGCTGCGACGTCACGCCCGAGATCAGCGCGTCCTGCCCCCGCCGGATCAGCTCGTCCACCCGCGCCGGGTCGTAGCCGCGCAGGCCGATGGTGAAGTCGGGCGAGTCGAACCGCTCCCGGCGTTGCTGCCGGACGTCCGTGAAACGACTCCCTCCGAAGCGGGCCAGGGCGGCTGCCACCTCGTCTGCCGACTGCCGGACGTCATCGAGGTCGAGGAGGACCAAGGCAGGCCGGCCATCGAGCGGGCTCCGGCCGGTGCGCGGGCGATCGATGGTCGACCCGGTGGCCGGCACCAGCAACAGCGACGGAGACGTCGGCTTCCTGCCACCGGGCGTCGGCACCGGCTCGTCGAGGATGACGGAGTCGATCTCCGCCCACGGCACGAGCCGGTCGAGCCCGGCCAGCCGCAGGGTCAGCCCCTCGACCCCGATGTGGAACCTGAACGGCTTGAGCTCGCTCACGGCGAACGCGCCACCCATCAGCGCCGCGACTCCACCGAAGAGCCACGCGCCGACGGAAGGGGACGAACTGCCCGCTGCGCAGAGCAGGACGAGTACGCCGAACGCCAGGAACACAATGCCCGCCACCAGCAGGCGCCGGCTCTTGCGCAGCTCCATGCCCATACCTCGATCTCGTCAGGCCCCGCCGTGGAGAGCATGGCAGCCTCATTCAAGCGACCGGCTGGCAGATTCTTGCGCCCGAGGCGGAGACCGCGGTCAGTCCCGGTAGTAGTCGGCGTACATGGCTGACCGGCCGGTGACCGAGAACCCTTCGAAGTCGCCAGTCTCCTCACAGCCCAGCAGCCACTCCAGCGCGTCGGCGGCCTCCAGCGACGGGTGCGCCGCGAGGTAAGCCTTCGTCTCGGCCAGGCCGGCGCCGCAGAGCAACTGCACGTCGATCGAGCAGTGGGCGTCGAAGCTCGACTCCTTCGCGTCCCAGATGCGCAACACGTCGTCGAGGTGCCCGGCGTTGAAGAGCTGGACGCAGCACAGCCGCATCAGGAGCGTGTCGGCTTCCCAGCCCTGCTCGCCCAGCTCGGCCAGCAACTCGCGTACCGGGCCGAGGTCGGCCGGGTGCAAGCCGTGGCGACGGAACCACTCCTTCTCATCCACCCGCCGCACGCTACGGGTTGGGCGCGCGGTGGCGTGACGCCGTACGCCAGAACGAACCGGCGGCGGTGGACCGCCCGCACCCTGAACCACCGACTCGGCGAGGATGGGCGCTTGGGCGTGCCGGCCGCCGACAGGGGCAGACATGGTCGGCGAGGCTGCCGCCTGGCACCATGGCCCTCATGGCCATAAAGCGCGTAATGCCCGACCTCGCAACCGAAGACATCGCGACGGCCACCGCCTTCTACGTCGAGGTGCTTGGCTTCGAGGTCGTCATGGACATGGGCTGGATCGTCACCCTGAGCGATCGTGCCAACCCGAAAGCCCAGCTGAGTCTCATGACCCACGACGCCACCGCGCCGGTCATCCCCGACGTGTCCGTGGAGGTCGATGATGTCGATGCCGCGTATCAGGCCGCCCGGAACGCCGGCGCCGAGATCGTGCACCCACTCACCGACGAACCATGGGGCGTCCGACGCTTCTTCATGCGTGACCCCAACGGCAGGGTCATCAACGTCCTCACCCACAAGAGCTGACGACCCGTGAGCGGCGGCGGTGCGGAGTCGAGGTGGCTGGTTAGGCTCGGACCATGCCCCTTACCTCGGATGATGTCGACCGGTTCGTGGCCTTCAGGCCGCGCCTGGAGGCCATCGCCTACCGCCTCCTCGGATCTGCGGGGGAGGCCGAGGACGCCGTGCAGGAGACGTTCCTGCGCTGGCAGGCCGCCGACGTCGACCGCATCGAGGTGCCCGAGGCGTGGTTGACGAAGGTCCTCACCAACCTGTGCCTCAACCAGCTCACCTCCGCACGGGCGCGCCGCGAAACCTATGTGGGTCAATGGCTTCCCGAGCCGCTACTCGCCGGGGACCCCATGCTCGGCCCGGCCGACACCGCCGAGCAGCGCGAATCCGTCTCGTACGCGGTCCTCACCCTTCTGGAGCGCCTGTCTCCGAACGAGCGGGCGGTGTACGTGCTGCGGGAGGCCTTCGACTACCCGCACCGGGAGATCGCGGAGATCCTCGACATCACCGAGGCCGCCAGCCAGCAGATCTTCCACCGCGCCAAGAAGCACGTCGCGGACGGCAAGGCGCGCACCGAGATCGGCGAGGCCGCTGCCCGGCGGATCGTCGAGGAGTTCCTGGCGGCCGCCACCAGCGGCCAGACCGAGCCGCTCGTGCGCCTGCTCACCGCGGACGCCATCGCGATCGGCGACGGCGGCGGGAAGGTCCCGGCCCGCGCCAAGGCGTTCGAGGGCGCCGTCGCGGTCGCGAAGTTCCTGCGGGGCCTGTTCAAACCCGGCGAGGTCAAGCGTGCCCTGGTCGGCGGCGCGCCCGAGGTCTACGCCTGGACCGCCAACGGTGACCCCGCCGTCGTAGCGGTCGTGGGCGGCCGGGTTATCGGCGTCATCTGCCTGGAGGTCACCGCCGAGGGCATCGCCGCGTTCCGCAGCCAGGTCAACCCCGACAAGCTCGAACGCGCGACCGCGCGCTGGGCGGCCGCCAACCACGGGGAGCCCCTGTTCAACGCCTTCTGACCGCCGTGTGAGGTGCTTCACATCGTGTTCCTGTCAGGAAGCGGCGGGCCGTCCGGTTCAAGTGGCGAACCCGCGGAAGACAGGAGCAGGGAAATGCAGCATCGCATCGTCGTTCTCGGAGCCGGGTACACCGGAGCCGTCGCCGCCGGCCGGCTCGCCAAGCGGCTCCGCCGCGAGGACGTCGCCGTCACCCTTGTCAACGCCGAGCCCGACTTCGTCGAACGCGTCCGGATGCACCAGTTGGCGGTGGGCCAGGACCTCAAGCCCCGGCCATTCAGCGACATGTTCGCGGGCACCGGCGTCGAACTGAGGCTCGCGAAGGTCACCGGCGTCGACGTCGACCGCAGGACCGTCGCCGTCACCGACGCGAACGGCTCCGAAGAACTCTCCTATGACACGCTCGTCTACGCCCTCGGAAGCGGCTGGAACGCCCAGGGCGTCCCCGGGACCGCCGAGCACGCCTATGAGATCGCCAGCCGCGCCGGAGCACTCCGACTGCGCGAGCGCCTGGCCCGCCTCGCCGCCGGGCAGACCGTGGTGGTCGTCGGCGGCGGCCTCACCGGCCTGGAGGCCGCGACCGAGATCGCCGAGGCCCGCCCCGACCTCGACGTGGCCCTCGCCGTCCGCGGCGGCCTCGGTGACTGGCTCTCGCCGAAGGGCCGCGCGCACCTGCGGAAGGTCTTCGGCAAGCTCCGGATCACCGTGTACGAGCACGCCGCCGTCACCGGCGTCGAAGCCGACCGCGTCGCCATGGCCGACGGCAAGACCATCCCGGCCGCAGTCACCGTGTGGACCACCGGCTTCGTGGTGCATCCGATCGCGAAGGCGACCGCTTTGAAGGTCACCGGCACCGGCCAGATCGTGGTCGACGCAACCATGCGCTCGGTCTCACACCCCGACGTGTACGCCGTCGGCGACGCGGCCCACGCGATGGGACCGGGCGACAAGCCGCTGCGGATGTCGTGCGCCTCGGGCATTCCCACGGCGTGGCAGGCCGCCGACGCGATCGCGGCGCGCCTGACCGGCGGGAAGCTCCCGGACACGCCGCTGCGCTACTTCAACCAGTGCATCTCGCTGGGCCGCAAGGAGGGCTTGATCCAGTACGTCACCGCCGACGACCGTGCCGTGCAGGCGGTCCTGACCGGACGACTCGCCGCCGTCTACAAGGAGCTGGTCTGCAAGGGCGCCGCCTGGGGTGTCGCCAACCCGACGCTCGGGCTGCCGACCCGCCGCCGCGTCACGCGGGAGCGGGCCGCGACGGGCCCGGCCGTCGAGGCGCTGGGGTAGGCCTCGAAGCGGGCGGGCGGCCGCCGAAGCGTGTGCGTTAGCTCGGCTGGTTTGGCGGGCGTCGCACACGGGATCGCCGCAGCAACGACCGCGCAGCGCGCTAGTTGTTGGGCGCGAGCACCCCACGTCCTCGTGTGTCGCCGTCTGCGCGGGCGAGCCGGCTTGCGAGGTAGTCGCTGAGCGACGTGGCTTCCGGCACCTCGGGGTCGCCGGTGCGGCCTGCGGGGGCGTCGCGAGTCTGCCGTAGCTCCGCCACGAACTCGGACACGGGCGCCCCGGCGTGTAGCCCGACGGTGATCGCGGTCGACAGGGCGTCGGTCAGGCCGGCCAGGGTGGAGCCGTGCTTGTCGACGTGCAGCGAGACGTGGACAGACCGGTCAGCGGCGGCGGTAATGACGAGGCGACCGGGCGTGCCATCCAGGACGAATTCGGTCGTGGTGCCTGCCGTCCGGCGAGGTGCCGGTATCCGAGTTCGCCCAAGGTCCGCCATCGTCGGGTGCTCCTTCACGGTCACGCCTCACCCGGTGCCGGCGAGGACCTCGACACGGTAGGCAGGCGGGCGGGCCGGCGCCAGCGTGACACGGCATCCATTCGCACAGGTGAACGAAGACGAGGCCAGGGAAGGCAGGCAGCAGTCCGTGGAGCCTTCCGCCTTCCGAGGCGCATCTTCCTCTCGGTACGTCGGGATCGTGTCGTCGAGTTGCGGTGTGTCGTGGCGGTAGGGTGCGACGGCTGTCTTCCGGCAGGTCGCGGTCCATTGACGCGAGGCGGGACGGTTGTTGGCATCTTCCCTGGGGCGGGGGCTTCGGTTGTACCTACCTGGGCGGTTCACCTGTATGCCGATACAGGGTGAGGTGTACAGACCTCTGCGCGGGCCTCACGCGCGCATGACGGTGGCGATCGGGATGCGGGCGGCGCGGATGGCCGGGATGAGGCCGCCGAGCAGTCCGGCGACCAGGCCGGCGATGACGCCTGCGGCCCCTGCCTGCCAGGGGAATACGAGATCCTGGAGGAACTGCTCGCGATCGCCGAACAGTGTGCTGGTTGCGGTGAGTGCGAGCGCGGATACGCCGATGGCGGCGGCTGCGGTGAGGAGGCCGGTGAGAAGTGTCTCCGCGAGGACGATGCCGGCCAGCAGTGACCGTGAGGTGCCGACCGCGCGCCGTAGCGCGAATTCCTCGACCCGCTCTCCGACGGTCGCGAGCCCGACGTTGAGGATGCCGGCGACGCCGATGAGTAGGACCAGGCCGGCCATGCCCAGGAAGATCCAGCGGATGAGCGCCAGCTCCTTGGCGATGTCCTTGCGCGCCTGGATCGTCTCGAAGTGGAGCTGCTCCGCGGGGATCCCGCTGGCCGTGAGGCGGATCCGCAGCAGCTGCTCCAGGTCGCCTGCCGTGGGCGCGAGCATCACCTGCAGCCCGGGGCCGTAGTTGCCGCTGTTGCTCGCGCGCGGCACCCAGTTCTGCAACTCATCGGCTCGGGTGTAGGCGGTGGGCTGCGGATTGCCGTCGTCGATCACGCCGATGATGCGCGGGGTCGGGTTGGCGGTCGCCCCCTCTATGCGCATTTCGGCGGGCACCTGGTGGCGTGTGAAGCCTTTGGCCGCCTCGAGGTTGATGACGATGCGCGGGGACAACGACGGGTCGGAGGAAAAGTCCAGCCACTGGCCGGACACCGACCGGAAGGGCCGAAACTGGCGGATGTCGCCAGTCAGGGCGTTGAGGCTAAGTTCGATCGCCGCGCCGGGCACGGGAACTGGCGGGCCGTCACCGGCTGCCTTCATCGGCTGGCAGTAACCGCGAGGGTCGCAGTACATCTCGATGCCACCGGGACCCCCGTACTGTCCGCCGCCCGGCTGGTCGAACGGGCCCCCGCCGGGGTTGACCGGGCGGACACCCGGCTCTCCGATGATCGCCTGGGTGCTGGAGACCGCGACCGCGTCCGTCCGCCCTTTCAGGGTGTCCTGGCTGATCTGGATCGTGTCGGCGTTGCCCGGTAGATAGGTCTGGCGGGTGCCGTCCTTGCCCACGTGCAGTTCCAGATCAGCAAGCCGGGCATTCTTGGCGGTCTCGGCGCCGACCTGGACGACCACGACGGCCAGCACCCCCAGGAACAGGCTCACCATCGACAGGAGGGTGCGGGTCTTGCGAGCCCGGATGCCCTGAGCGCCGATGATCAGCGCAGAGCGGAACCGCCCAGAGAGCCGGATCACCCGGCCACCCCGCCGCGCTCAGCATCGGTGCGGCCTGGCCCGATCGCTGTTCTGTGCCGTGCTGGCCCGCTCACAGAGGCACGCTCCTTGTGTCGGTAGCCCGGTGGAGCATCCCATCGCTGAGGCGCAGCACTCGCTGCATCTTGTTGGCGTGGTCCCAGTCGTGGGTGACCAGGATCAGCCCACAGCCCCGGTCGGTCGCCGAGCGCATCACCTCGACCACCAGGTTGCCCGTCTCCGTGTCCAGCGCGCCGGTGGGCTCGTCGGCCAACAGCAGACGCGGCTCCCGGACGAGCGCCCGGGCGATCGCCACCCGCTGCTGCTCGCCGCCGGACAGGCGTGCCGGCCGCTGCTTGGCGAGATGCGCGATGCCGACCCGGTCGAGGGCCTCCAGGGTCCTGGCCCTGCGTTTGCGGCGCGGCAGCCAGCCCTGGCCGTTGACCAGGGCCATCGCCACGTTCTGCGCAGCGGTCAGGTGCTTGAGCAGGAAAAACCGCTGGAACACGAAGCCGAACTCGGCGCTGCGCAGAGCTGCCGCCTTACGCTCCGGCAGCCGAGTGATGTCCCGGCCATCCAGCAGATACTGTCCACCGTCCGGCCGGTCGAAGAGGCCGATCAAACTGAGCAGTGTGCTCTTACCGGATCCCGAGCGGCCGAGGATGGCCACACTCTCACCACTGTCGACGGTCAGGTCCGTGCCATCGAGGATCGTGCGGGTCGCCTTCTGGCCCTTGAGGGTCTTCGTGATGCCGTGGAGCTCCAGCAACGCCGTCATCTAACACCCATCGGAGCGGACGGGCCACCCTCCACGCCTGGTTTGCCGGGTGGGAGGTTGGGGCCGGGGACCGCGACCGTCTCGTCGCCGGTGAGACCGGATTTGATCTCCACGACCTTGCCGTCGCTGAGCCCGAGCACGACATCCTTGGTCTCCCGGCTACCGTCCGGCTTGACCACGTCCACCTTGCCCCGGCCCTGCCCACCGGCGACCGCTTCGACCGGCAGCACCAGCACCTTGGTGGCCCTCGCGGTCACCACCTCGAGCGTGGCGCTGGCACCGTTGATCAGCTTCACCTTCGCGGGTGCGGTGCACACCAGACGCATCCCGGTCGGCTCCGACGGCTCGATCCTGTCCTGCTGGTCCGAGGGCGGTTGAACGACTGGCGGGGCGGACGGCTGGCCGGACGGCGCGGCCGACGGCCGCGCCGCCGGCGGGTCCGGGATGGTGCCGGCAGGCAGGGCGGCGATGGTGCCGAGCACCTTACACGGGAACGGCCCGGGGCCGTTCTTGATCTGGGCCTGAACCGTCGCGAGAGCATCCGAGATCTGGTACGCCTGGGCGCCGTCGATGTCGGCGACGAGCCCGTAGCCGACCTTCTTCGCCGAAACGATGGGCATGCCAGCAGTCACCTTGGAGCCGTCGTCCACCAGCCGGCCGGCGAACACCGAACCCGCCGGGACCTCGATGCGGTGCGCCTTGCCGCCGGACACCCAGACGCTCGCCACCCTCGTCGGCCTGGTCGGCGTACTCCGCGGCGTCCTGACATCGAGATACCGCACCTGCCCGGCGGCCGGGGCCACGATCCCGAACACCGGGTTGATGGTCACCTTGCCGGACAGGCTCACCTTGTTGGCAAGGTCCTGCCGGGTGGGCTGCACCGTAGTCATCGTCGTGCCCCGGGGCGCGAGACCAGGCGTCTCCGCCTGCGCGCTCGGCTCGCTGCAGCCCGCTGCAGCGGCCACAAACATCGCGAGGACGCACAATGACAGCAGCCTTCGCACCGGTACCCCTAACTCGATTACCTTGGGCGAACACTCGACAAGACGCGGGGGTCGGCGATCGGTTGCCCACGGCGTGGGGCTACCTCGGCGACAATCGAACCGCCGAAGACTACCGCGGGCCCTCCTGGTGCGCTGCCCGTCGCGCAGAGAAGTCAATGCCTGGCAGGTCCGCAGGGGATCTCTTGGTCAAGGGTCACCCTGAACGGCGAAGGTCCCGCCGCCTCGACCTTGCGTGGCTTGAGTGGCCACGGGGTAATGTTCCGGTGGCTTAACGCGTGAGGGGCCGCCGATCCGCGGCGGTGACCGTGCTCGCCCTGGTTAGCAAACCGGTCGGGAGCAGCGGTCCGCTCACTCGAAGATCATGTCGCCGATGCCGTAGTTGTCCCACCACGTCGGTCGGTGCTTACGTACTGTTCCGGCGACTCGTGTGAGCAGTAGCCAGTTGCCGTTCAGTACCAGCGCGGCGTCTTCCGTCTGGCTGGCGAGTACGCGGCCTACGGCCGACACCATGTTGGGGATCGCGGCCTCGGGCTGGTCGTTCTTGCGCATGTGGAAGACGACGTTGACGTACACGTCTGGCTCCCACTCCCATTGGGTTCCGTCGTCGTTCTCGGCGTCGAAGTAGCCGTGGCTGCCGCCAGAGACGGTGATGGTGTACCCGAGCTCCTCGCCGAGACCGCCGCTGAGCAACCGAGGGTAGCCGGGCAGGGCCGACTCTTCGACGCCTTCCGGGGCGACGACCGAGGCGACCTGCTCCAGCGGGATGTCACCCGCCAGTGTCAATCGGTATTCGATACCCACCTGCTGCCTGCCTTCTCAGTCTCGCCGGATGATCTGAATGATCGCACCGCTTCGGGTCACCGCCGCCAGTTCCTTGAGGTGCTCGATCGGCCAGTCGTCGAACTGCTTCTGCAGGGCGGCGAGGTCGCCGCGCCAGTCCTGCAGGTTCAACACCACGCGTTGGGTCTGTTGGCTCGTCACCTTGCCCGAGACCTCCGTCCACACCCCGCGCACTGCCTTGGCGGGAGTGGGCGAGTAGCAGTCGAAGACGTGACCTTCGACCAGGTAATCCGGATCCTTGTCCGGCTTCCCCACGTCGCCGGTCTTCAGCCGTGCATCGGCGATCTCCAGTCTCGTCGGGTTCTGGTGCACCAGGTAGCCCTCGCGTGCCAGGGTGTCGGCGCACTCGTTCTCCAGCTCCAGCGATCGTCGTACCGTGTCGTCCTCGCGGGGTGGGATCTTGGTACGTGGTCCGGTCGGCGACCCGCCCTGAACACCGGTGGGGTGCCTGCTCCACGCCGTCGGGTTGCGGCCGTGGGAGGTGCCGTCACTCGAGGCGGGAGCCGTTGGGGTCGGGCTTCCGGTGGGATGCGGGGTAGGGCTGGCCGGTGTGGGACCGCCAGCCCCGATCAGTTTCCCGACCCCAGTTGCCGCGCTTCGGCGACGGCCGTATCGACGGCCTGGCGGGCGGAACCAGCGCGCTGGACCACGGACACCAGGACCTGTTTGATGCTCTCCAGTGACTGCAGCAGTGGACCGGGCTGCCCGCCCTGGAGAACTATGCTGACGAGTTGCTGTGCCTCACCGACCTGGGTGATGACAGCAGCCGCCGTGTCACGGGCGCTGTCAACACCGGCTTGGACCGGCATCAGTACGGTGATGGTCTCTTGGGGAGTGGCTTCGCGGGGAACGGCGGCAGTCGTCTTCGTGGCCTCGCCTATTGATCTGGCAATGCCGCCCAATCCGCCCTGGACCGACGCGATCGCATCTCGCACCCGGGCCATGCCCGCTGCCACTGCGGCGAAGCCGGCGCCTGCGGCACGCAGCGCCACCTGTTGCGCCTGGTTGTCGGCAGCAGCGGCCAGCCCCTGGGCTCTATCCACACCGGTCATCAAGACCCGCAGCTCACCGGTGACCAGCTCGATGTGCGACACGGTGTCTCCTATCGATGACCATGGTGAGGGCAGTCCAAGTTAACCGACACCTCGATGCCACGCGTGAGGGGTTGGCTGCACATTCCGGGCGGCCATCAACGCGCGGGAGGGGCCGACGTCACGGATTGTGCGACCGGAGCTGGGCATCAGCGCAGTGGCCTGGCGCTGAAACTCCTCGGGGTACCTGACTCTGTTGAGCTGCAGCGGTCTCGTCCTCCTCGGCAGGATGCCAAGTCGGGAGGTGTCCGGCCTCAGGGGGTCACTCCAGCACCGGGGAATCGAGCTTTGTCCTCGGCGAGTCGGACGAGAACCTGTTCCTGGTTGTCAGGAGGCGGAGAGATTCGATGACCGCCGCACAACTGATTTCAATCGGGCTGGAAGCGTCTAATCGTTGCGTTGGCAGTCCCGGCCAGTCGCCGCCGGTGTGCATTTCCCTGGCGAAAGATCGCAAATACCTCAGGTATCCGGGCGGTACGGTTTGAGACAACGTGAGACGCGGCAGGGTGACCTGGAGTGCCCCGTCGCCCTCCCCGAGTTCAATCGCCGTGCACGGTTGGACGTCGGTGAGTGCTCGGACCGAGACGGCCAGACGTTTCCGGAGGAGTTCGAGTGCCGCATGGCGTTCGCGGGCGTGGGCCAGGGCGGATGCGTAGACCGTCTTTGGCCCCCGATCAACGAGGTGCATGCGGTTCTGTCCGAAGCTCAGGCCGCGGAGATCGTCGAGACGATCGATCATTGCCCCGATGAGCGCCTCGGCAACTTCCATACCAGTGGCGCTGAGGACCCAGGAGGCGAATTGTTCCGGAGCGGCGATCGTTGGGAGGTAACGCCACAGTGGGCTGGAGACGGCTGCTTCGGTGCCAGTGCTGTTCAGGGCGGCGGCAAGGTGTCTGATGAGGGTGGTCTTCCCGCTGCCATCGATCCCGTCGACGAAAATGATCATAGGGATGCCGACTCGTTGAGCATGCTCCTCGTGGCCACGAGCGCACCTGGCACGCGGGCGGCGAGCCGTTCGGCCTGCTCTATGTCGTTTGCGCCTGCGCGGCGGTAGGCGTCGTAGTCCCGGAGGAGCAATCTGAGTTCGCTGTCCGGCCATTCGCGCAGGGCCTCGACAACGTCGAGAAGCCGCAGGCTTACCTCTGGCGCTCGGCCTGTGACGAGCAGCCGGCCGGCGCTCGACAGGACCGACAACACCCGGCGTGCGGTGTCCTCGCGCTCCGATTCTTTGCGGTGGTGTGCGGCCAGACGGGCGACCGCGAACGCGTGCAGTATGGCAAGGTCACCAGCGAGGTCGGTCTGTACTGGCGTGGCGCTGGAGGTAGGGGCGGCACCTGCGATCACGGCGGTGTCTAGCCCCACGCGGCGCAGCACCGTCCGCATCTTCATGTCGTACAGGGGGTCGAGACGACGGGCGGCGCCCCCGTGGTTGTCGGCAAGGTGCAGTGACGCTCGAGGACCGTGGCGTTGGGCCGCTTCGCCGACGATCTCATGAAGCGTCATGGCGGCGGCCGACGTCGGGGGCAGGTTCCATGCGATGAAGTCGGCGTCGCTCCAACCCTCCACGAAGTCTCCCCGCGCAGCGGATCCACACAGCCCGACCCCGGCACCCAGGTGTCCCGCGATGGCAACCTGAGCCTCTGCCCCCACCTGGTTGACCAGGCGACCGAGTTTCCGGCTGAACGGCAAAGGGCGAGCGGCACGCCAGGTGATGACGGCGAGGGCGCGATCCAGCATCTGCTGGAACTGCGGATGGCTGGCAGCCCGCCGGGCGGCGGGAGCCTCAAGCCAGCGAGCCTGGACGAAGCCTTCGTCTCGGGCCGGCGTCGTGGCGGTGGTGGCCGTCGTGAAGAGGAACCAGTCGACAGTCTTTGCCGCTGGCGTGCCGTCGTTGTCGATGAAGGTGTACGCCTCCTGCCCGAGGTACGCGCTGTAGTGCGTGTCGGTGAGGCCGGCCTCCTCGGCAACCTCCCTCTTGGCTGCGTGAAGTGGTGACTCGCCCGGCTCCAGGCGGCCCTTCGGGGCGACGGTCTGTCGTTCACCGGTCTTGCGGACCTGATCGAGGAGCAGAATGTGAGGACAGTTGAGGTCGTCGGTCGCGACGACGGCGCCAGCGGAGGCGTATCGACGAGTCATGGCTGGATGCCTCCCGAGGATGTCTGGATGGTCTGGAACGCGTCGCGGAGACGAGCCCTGAAGGTGATGATGTCGGCGGTGTTGTCGACCCAATGATCGGTAATGGCACGCCAGGCCGGGATCTGTTCGTGGACGCGTTTGCGCTCGTCTTTGCGCCGGATGATGCGTCGAGCCTCGTCGGCGGTCAGCCCTCGGGCCTCTGCCATGCGCCTGACGCGGACGAGTTCTGGTGCGGTGATGAAGATGATTGCGCATGGCGCCGGCCACTTTCGCTTCACAGTTGTAGCCAGGGCGGCATCGATGAAGCTCTCGACTGCCAGGGGCACCTCAACGCCGTCGGGCAGTTCGAGGAGTCTTGAGACGAACTCGTCGTACCCGAAGCCTTCCCGGGTTTCTACGCCCTCGTGGTAGGCCTGTCGTCCTGAGGTGAGTCGCACGAGGACCGTCTTGATCTTGACGCGGCGAGCACCGAGGGCGGCCAGGTACTTGCCCGCGCTCGACTTTCCGGCCTCGCTGGTGCCAGCGAGGAGAAGCATCGGAGGTGCGGCCGGCTGCCGCGTCACGATGCTTGCCCTATTCGACGGATCACCGAAGTGACACTGGTGGTCAGATCATCTGGCTTGCCGATGCCGACGCGGATGACCGGTACAGCGGCTAACGCGTCGAGCGTCTTCTCACCCGGGTTGAAGGCGGGAAGACTGCTGCTGATGGTGACATCGTCGGCCGAGGAGAAGATTGAGACGTGGTCCCGAGCGGGGTCGCGTAGCTTTGCCTCGTGGTCGTTCACTGCGGCGCGCAGCAAATCCCGGGCTGCGAGAGCAGGCGTCTGGAGCAGCTCACCGGGCGCAAGGCTGTGATCCGGAACGACGATGAGGCTCAGCGGCAGCGGGCGGTGTCTGTTCACGGTCGGGGCGGGGAGATCCATCGGGTAGAGGAGCCGTTCGGTGGCGTTGGGCACCAGCAGCGGCGCCATGTCGGCACGTACGTGCCAGGGCAGGTTGGGCATCGGCACGACACAGGGCTGGCCGCCGGGGAAGACGGTGAAGGCGAACTCGTCGACCAGCAGACTGCCTTTCCGAGCGGCGACGCCCAGCGCGAGGGATGTCTTGCCCTGCCCACGCCCGCCGTCAAGCACCGCTATGGCGGACCTTCCGCCGTCAGCGGTGACCGCACTCCCGTGCAGGAGAGCCGGTTCTCCGTCACCCATGACGGCCATGGATCGTGCCGCGGCTTGGAGCACCCCGATCTCCAGCGTGGCGGGATCGCCAGCCAAGTCCGCAGCCAGCTCCAGCAGGACCTCACCTTTGCCGACGTCGACGGTCAGCCGCGTCCGGTGCCCACCACGTACCTGCATGATCTGCCTCGTCGGTGTAGTCGGCAGTTCTGCGCAAGCGAGTTGGGCGAGGAACCGCCGCAGGGATCGTGGTGCCGACTCAGCAATCCGAATCTGCAGCACGCGGTTGCCGACTCGCAGAAGACTCATCACCGCTCCCCGGGCTTACGAAGGATGAGCCACATCGAGTACCTACGGTGTCTGGCGCGCACCGGGGGCGCGGAGGTCGACACGACCCCGTCCTCGGACGTCACGGTCGCGTGCTGCCGGATGCCGCACGCCGCCGTGAGGACGTACAGCTCGTGAGCGGTGGTGAGGTGGGCGTAGCCGGGCGCCGCCCCGCTGGCCTTGTTCGCGAGGTAGATGATGTCGCGCGCGGGCAGCGGTCGTGAGCCGGCGCGACGCTGCCCCCGCCATCGCGCGGCGCGCGCGGCCATGTCCAGCAAGTTGGCGATACGGACAAGCCCGAGCCGGCCGGCGTAGTGCCAGTTGAACGTCTCCACCAGGACGGTGCCTCCCGGAGCGCACACCCGCCACATCTCGTGCAGGGTCTCCACCCGCTCGGCTTCGGTGGCCAGCGCGTTGAAGGAGAAGCGGAGGCACCACACCTGGTCGAAGCTGTTCGCCGGTAGCGGCAGAGCGTTCATGCTGCCGTGCACGAAGGTGCCGCTCGGGCACGCGAACCGGGCAGCGGCCAAGGCGGCCTCGTTGATGTCGACGCCGACGATGTTGCCGCCCAGTGCGGTTATCGCCCGGGTGACGCGACCGGCACCGCACCCCACATCGAGGATCCGCGCGCCCGGGCCGAGCCGGCGGTAGAGCGCCTCCTCGCAGGGACGCAGCGGTGCGGTGTCGTAGAACGATGTCTCACCCGCGTAGTGGACCTGGTTCAGCGCGCGGATCATGGCCCCGTAGTCGATCTCGGTGATACCGCCGTGGGTAGTCGTCATCGCAGTCCCAGTCCTCCGTCGACGTGCAGGGTGCTCCCTGTGATGTACGAGGCCCTCGGTGACAGCAGGAAGGTGATTGCGTCCGCTACCTCTTCCGGTTCGCCACAGCGTCTGAGAAGGCAGCGGTGACCGGCGGCCTTGTCGGGGGTCATCTGTGTGGCGATCGCGCCCGGCACGACCGTGTTGACGCGGATGCCTCGATCGGCCAACTGCCTGGCGGTCACCCGGGTGAGCGCCTCCACGCCGCCTTTGGCGACGGCGTACCCGAGTCGCTCCGGGTGCCCGTAGTGGGCGTTGACGGAACTGACGTTGACGATGGCGGCAGGAGCGGCGGCGTATGCGACGAACTGACGGATGACCAGGAAAGCGGAGCTCAGATTGGCCGCGAGCATCCGCTCCCACTCCGCGGCGTCCGCATCGATTATCGAGCTGCGCTCCACCGCTCCCGCGCAGTTGACCAGCCCACCCAGCGATCCCGGCTTGACGTGATCGGCGAAGAACGACCGCACCTGTTGCTCGTCCGCGACGTCAACGTCGTGCCAGGAAGGGCTCCGATCTCCGCGCGGAACGTCTGCGGGCACATGAATATCCAGCCCGTACACGGGGAAGCCCCTGCTCATGATCGCTCGCACGGTGGCGAGCCCGATACCCCGTCCGGCCCCCGTCACGATCAGGGCGGATGGACCTGTTTCGTGCTCCACTGGCACCTCCCAGGCGTGAAGAACCAGGGCGGATCTGACGAGTGGTCGCGCCCCCTTCTCCTCACACTCGCCCTCAGAGTCGCTGTCGTGAATGCTGAACATGCGGACGAAGTGGTTGTCCGCATACGATGCGCCTCATGGCCGGCCGTCATGCGGCGCCATTCCCGACGTTCCTGGTTGCGTCGCGCTGAACAGTGAGTGACCCTAGGTGCGCGATGTCCACGCTGCTCGATGCCATCGGCTGCGAGCAGCCCGAAAGGCGGTGCCATGGGCCAGACCCCGCGGGCGCTCCAGCCGTCCCTGTCCGAGCGCCACTTCTTCGGCGCCGAACTGCGTCGGTTGCGCGAACGCGCCGGTCTTTCGCAGGCGCGGCTGGGCGCCATGATCTGTTTCAGTGCCGATCTCGTGCGTCGCGTGGAGACAGCCGATCGGTTCCCCTCCCGGGAGTTCGTCGAGGCCTGCGACAAGGCGCTGGCGACCGGCGGCTCCTTGATGCGCCTGCTACCGCTGCTTGACAAGAACCGAACCAGCGAAGGCAAGCCGACCGCCACCTCGCCAGTCGGTCACGGCAGCGTCGGCAGCTTGCTGTCCAACCGCCCGGCGGAAATGTCGGGGCTGGCCGAGATGGTCGCTCGGGTTCCGTTCCAACCCGGTGTCCTCGATCGCGCCGCCCTGGACTGGCTGAACGCTCCGGCGGGACCCCGGCTGTCCGCAGCCGGACGGCCCGGCTCGCCTGAGCAGGTTGGCGAAGAGGACCTTCACTCGGCGGAGACCGCTCTGGCGATGTTCCGGCAGTTGGACCACACCCACGGCGCCGGACGAGTCCACGCCCAGGTGCAGCGGTACGTCGAAGGCGAACTGAACCGGCTACTGGCAAACACCCCCACCTCCGAAGCTGTCGGTCGGCGCCTTTACACACTGGCGGCGGGATTCTTCGAGCTGTGTGGGTACCAGGCGGTCGACACCGGAGCCCATGGCCTCGCCCAGCGCCGCTACCTTCGCGCTCTACGTCTGACGGAAGCCGCCGACGACCGTCTGTACGGCAGCTACCTACTCGCGGTGAACATTGGCCACCTCGCGCTGCACACTGGCCATTCCGAGCCGGCACGGCGCATGGCGCTGACGGCGGTGAGAGGAAGCGAGACCCAGGCGACGCCGGCTGTGGCAGCCGCGCTGCACGCGGTGGTGGCGCGCACGCACGCCCGCCTTGGACGCGAAGGCGATTGCTTGACCCACCTCGGCGTTGCGGAGAGGGAACTGGCCCGTAGCAAGCCCGAGGACGAGCCGGCGTGGATTCGGTACTTCGACGCGGCGTACCTCGCCGACGAGATCGCTCACTGCTTCCACGACCTGGGCCGACCGCAGCAAACCCAGCGGCACTTGGGCGACGCCCTCACCGCGCTGAGTCCCACACATGTCCGGCGACTCGCCATCGACATCGCGCTGCTGGCCTCGTCGCTGGCCGCTGCCGGCCGCATCGACGAAGCCTGTGCCACCGCACGCCAGGCAGTTGACCACGCCGCACGAACGACTTCACACCGCTGCCTGCAGCGCATCGTCGAGGTACAGGCCGACCTCGAGCCCTACCGGAGTGAACCGGAGGTCCGCGAGTTCGGCGAGTACGTGCGTCACCGACTACCGCTGGCGGCCGTGGAACCGCCGTGACCGTTGGCCGCATCCGCCATCACTGCGCGGTAATGAGCCAGCTCCGCCTCCAGCGCCGCGCCCGCTCGACGAGACGTCGCCACATAGTGACCGACATCAGGAAGGAGCAACACCTCGGGCGCCATGCCGAGAGACGTCAACTCGTCGGCGAGTTCGCGGACATCCTCGACCACGGCCACCTCGTCGGCGGTGCCATGAATGAGCAGCACCGGCCGTTGGACAGCGGCGGCACGGACCCGGCCGGCACCACCTCGCAGCCGCATCGCGTGCGCCCGTTGGAACCGCGGCACCGTCTTCGCCCACCGGTCAGGATCGACGATCGCCGACACGGCGGTGGCAGCGGCGAACGGGCCATCCTGTGCCATCGCGTGCAACGCGGTGTATCCGCCGGCGCTGGCACCCCGGATGAATACCTGCCCCGGCACCGCCCGCCCCGTCGACAGCAGGTGAACCGCCACCGCCGCGCAGTCATCAACGTCGTCCAGACCCCACCGGCCGTACAGCGATTCCCGGAACGCCCGGCCATACCCGGTGCTACCCAGGTAGTCGACATCAACGACGGCGAACCCGCGACTGGTGAAGAACTGCGCCTGCCAGTCGAGGCGCAGCAGGCAGGAAGCGGTAGGCCCCGGATGCGCCCGAACGATCACCGGTGCCCGCCAGTCCGCCGCCGAGCCCGTCGGCGGATACACCAGGGCAAGCACCTCCCGATCGCTTGCCACTCGAACACGCAGCTCCGTCGGCGTCGATACTCGCGCCCCGTCGAGTTCGGCGTGCTCGGGCCTGGCAAGCACCTCGACCTGGGGATGGGCGCCAGCTAGATCCACGAGCGCGACCTGCGGGGCTGCGGTCGGTGACGATCCGATCAACGCCACCGTCATCCCTCGGACGGCCAGGTACGGCTTGATCGACGTGTACGGGAGGTCGACCGGGCGGACAGTGCCGTCGGGCTCGATGACGACAAGGCGGTGTCGCGGCCCCTCCTGCACTGCCACGACGATCCGGTCGTCGTCGAGGAAGCCGTACGACGCGTAACCCAGCTCCCATGGCTCCGCGGCGCACTCACCCGCGATCGGTGCCACCGCCTCCACCTTGAGGCCATCCCACCGGTAGAGGTTCCACCAGCCACTACGGTCGGACACGAAGTACAGCGCCCCGTCGGGTCCCCACCGCGGCTCCACCGCCGATTCATCCGGGCCGCCGGCCAGTCTCACCGGGTCCTCGACCACACCACGCGGCGAGTAGGAAGCCACCCACACCTCACACGCATCCCAGGGCATGTCGCGCTCCCTCCACGCGGTCCAGGCCAACAACTCCGGACCTGGCCGAGGCGCACCGAGAAACCCCCGGGACACGGCGAGAGTCCGCATCTGCGGAGCACCGGTGAGCGATACCGCGACGAGTTCGTCACCCTGCTCCGACTCCCGCACAGCCAGCAACTCGCCGTCACCGATCGTCAGGTCACCGAAGGATCCCTGGCTGACCAAGTCGAGTTCCTCGCCGTGACGACGGCTCCGGTAGAGGCCATCTCCGCCGACGCACCACAACGTTCCCTCGACGACAGCGAACGATCCACCTCCGTACGCGTGAACGCCACTGGTTATATCGAAGCCCTTCGGACTGGCATCACGCTTGCCCTCGCCGGGCCGCCAACATGTCAGCGTCGTAACCCCGCCGGCATCGGGGCGAGTCTCCAGCCAGTACAGGCCGCCATCACCGGTACGCAGTTGGTCATAGCTCACCGAGGCGCGGACGGCGTCATCCATCGACACTGCAGCGATCCTGTCCGCCAGCCTCACGCGTCCTCCTCGAACAAACTTTCCACGCGACCGGACGGCAGTGGGCTGTCAACCGGTCGCCGGGGCGCCGGCGAGGGCCCAGCGGAAGTCTCGGGCCTCCGGGCCGGCGCGAGTACTCAGACGTGGCCGACTCTACGCCCGAGCGCATATCTGTGCCGCTGGATGTCCTCTCTCAAACTGCCCGCCGGCCCGTTCGTTCTCACGGGGCGACGTCGATGCGGACATAGTTCTTGTCCGCATCTTCGGTATCGACCAAGCCATTCGAATCGAGCGAGCATTCGGAGCGGTAAGGCCATTCATGGGCGGCGCAGCAATGAATGTTCCGTCCCCGATAACGACCTCAATGGAAGGGTCCGATGCAACTACAGGAGGAATTGTCGCGCTACGGCTATCGCCAGGAGTTGGCCCGGAGGCTGCGGTCCCGGGACTTGGTTGCGTACGGGCTGGTGTACATGGTGCCGATCGCGCCGATGGCGATCTTCGGCAGCGTCTACGCCGGCTCGGGTGGGATGGTGGCTCTGGCGTACGCGGTCGGTGTGGTGGCCCTGGTGTTCACCGCGTTCTCGTACGCGCAGATGGTGAAGGCGTTTCCCATGTCGGGGAGCGTCTACAACTACGCGGGCCGGGGCATCAGCGCACCAGTCGGTTTCCTGGCCGGCTGGGTGATCCTGCTCGACTACGTTCTCGTCCCGGGGCTGCTGTATCTGGTGGCGTCGGTGGCGATGCATGCGACGGTGCCGGCGGTGCCGGTGTGGTTGTGGCTGGTCGGTTTCGTCGCGGTCAACACAGTCGTTAACTCGGTCGGGATCCGGATGACCGCCGTGGTCACGAGGGCGATGCTCGTCGGCGAGCTCATCGTTCTGGCGATTTTCCTGGCCGTCGCCGGCTGGGCCCTCGCGACGGGGAAGGGCCGGTTCAGCTGGGACGCCTTCTACAACTCCGACACGTTCACATGGTCTCTGGTGGCGGGGGCGGTGTCGATCGCGGTGCTGTCCTTCCTCGGCTTCGACGGGATCAGCATGCTGGCCGAGGAAACCAAGGGCGGCTCCCGGCAGATCGGCCGCGCCATGGCCGCCGTCCTGGTCTTGGCCGGCGTGCTGTTCATCGCGCAGACGTGGCTGGCGGCGATGCTCGTGCCCGACCCCGATGCCCTGCTGGCTGAGGGCGACGTGAACGGCACCGCGTTCTACGACGCCGCCGCACTGGCCGGCGGGGGCTGGCTGGCGACTTTGTGCGCGGTGGCGACGGCTATCGCGTGGGGATTGCCGAACTCGATGGTCGCGCAGGTCGCCACATCGCGGTTGTTGTACGCGATGGCCCGTGACCGGCAGCTGCCCGCCTTCTTGGCGAAGGTGTCGATCCGTCGCAGCGTGCCAATCAACGCGACCCTGCTCACCGGCGTGGTGTCCCTCGTGCTCGGCCTGTACATGGCGACCCGGGCGGATGGGATCACGCTGCTGTCGTCGCTGATCAACTTCGGGGCGATGGTCGCCTTCCTCGTCCTGCATGTCTCCGTGGTCGTGCACCACCTCATCCGCCGGCGCAGCGGCAACTGGTGGGCGCACTTGGTGATGCCCGGCATCGGGTTCGTGATCCTCGCCTTCGTGGTGGTCAACGCCAACATCGCCGCCCAGCGCCTTGGCCTGGCCTGGCTCGCTCTCGGCGTGGTCGTCCTTGCCGGCCTGTACCTGTCGGGCCGCCGGCCGGTGCTGTCCGGCCTGGCCCCCGCCGCGCTGCAGCAGCTGCGCGACGTGGAGAGGGTGTGATCGGCATGGAGAAGCTCACCTACCGGCCGGCGCGGGACGAGCTCGCCTACACATTCGGCGGTCGGATGCCGGTCGCGCATGTGCGCTCCGGTGACGTGCTGGAGGTGTTCACGGAGGACTGCTTCGGCGGGCTTGTTCGTGGGCCGGGGGACCTGCCGTCGCAGGTGTGCCGCATGCCCTACCTCAACCCCGTGTCCGGGCCGTTCTTCGTCGAGGACGCCGAGCCCGGCGACACCCTCGCCATCCACATCGCCTCCATCACACCGGCCCGGGACTGGGGCGTGTCCTCGACGTTCCCGCACTTCGGCGCCCTCACATCGACCTCCCACACCGCCACCCTGCAGCCACCCCTTGAAGAACGGGTGTGGATGTACGGCATCGACCATCAGGCGGCTACGGTGCGGTTCAAGGCCACCGAAAGCGACCACACCGTCGACCTCCCGTTGGATCCGATGATCGGCACGATCGGGGTCGCCCCCGGCAGCATGGAGGCCCGCTCCACCATCGTCCCGGACACCCACGGCGGGAACCTCGACACGCCCCATGTGAGAGCCTGGAGCACCCTGTATCTCGGGGTGAATGTGCACGGGGCGATGCTCGCCCTCGGAGACGGCCACGCCTGCCAGGGCGAGGGCGAGGCCTGCGGTGTCGGGGTGGAGATCGCCACCACCACAACCCTGATCATCGAGGTCATAAAGGGTGCGCCGACGGTCTGGCCGCGCCTGGAGACCGACACGTCGATCATGTCCATCGGATGTGCCCGCCCGCTGGAGGACGCCTACCGCATCGCGCACCACGACATGGTCGGCTGGGTCAGCACGCTGACCGGCCTGGGCACCCTCGACGCCTATCAGCTGGTGTCACAGGCAGGCTGGGCGCCGATCGGCAACGTGTGCGACCCGAACTACACCGTCCTCGCCGCCGTCGACAAGGCGCTGCTCCCGGCACCTGCCGCCGCCTATAACGGGGTGCACACCCGGCTACGCCAGTCCGCGGCGGGCTGCGGTAGGGGCGACCGCAGATGATCGTTCCTCAACTGCCGCTGCGGGATGAGCTGTTCCTGCTCGGCCACAACGACGACACCGGCCAGCCGCACATCCACCGCCAAGCCCTCGCTCTCGGCCTCGCCGGCGCGGTACTGATCGACCTGTTCCTGGCCGGACGGATCGTTCTCGGCCCGAACGACGACCGTCCCGCCGCGGACCGGTGGCTGCGCCTGCACCTCGACCGACCGGTCGGTGACCTCATCGCCGACACCGCGCTGGCCTCCATCCGCTACGCCCGCACCGCCCCACCGGTGAAGGTGTGGCTGCGCGGGTTCGCCGACGACCTGTACGAGCGCACCCGCGCCGGCCTGGTCGCCGCAGGCGTCCTCCGGCACACCGCCCGCGGCCGCCTCGGCGGCATCGTTCGGACCGACACCTACCTCGCCACCGACAGCAAGTGGGCGGTCGTCGCCCGCGCCCGCCTGCGCTACCTCGCGCAAGGCCGGGAGCAACCCGACAACCACACCGCCGCCCTCGCCGGCCTCGTCGCCGTCCTCGGCCTGACCGCCCACCTCTACCTCGACGACGACACCACCACGCTGACCGCGCACCTGAAGACCATCGCCGCCCAGCACCACCACCCGGTCCGCGACATCACCGCCACCGTCGACGCCGCGGTCGGTGACCTCGCCACCGCCACCTACCGCTAACCCATCGGAGCACAACCATGTCCTCGCGCAGTCGTGTTCGTGCTGCCCGCTGGTCGGACCGAGAGGCCGTCGCCGGGCTGATCGCCGACGCTCTGAACCCCACCCCGCTCGCCGCCTGGCTGATACCCGACCCGGCACGACGGCGCCAGGCCCTGGCCGACGTCGCCGCGATCTGGGTGGAACACGCGATGTACTTCGGCGACATCCACCTCACCGACGACCTCACCGCCACCACCGTCGGCTTCCACCGCTACCGGCCCATCCCACCACCGGCCAACTACCACACCCGACTCCGCAAGGCCACCGCCGCGCACGCCGACCGATTCGAGTTACTGGACACGCTCGTTGCCGACAGGCAGCCCACCGAGCCGCACTACCACCTCGCGTTGCTCGCCGTGCACCCCGACGCCCGGCACGCCGGGTTGGCCAGGACGATGCTGCGCTACCACCGTGACCGCCTCAACCGCGTCGACCTGCCGTCCTGGACCACCACCCTCACCGGCGGCGACCGTCTGCTCGCCCGCTACGGCTACACACCCCGACCCGCCGTCACCCTGCCCGACGGCCCGACCCTGCACCCGATGCGCCGCAACACCCACCGCGACAACCCCGCGATGCCCATCAACGCCAACCGCCCCGCCGACGCCCACTGGCACGACCTCCACGCCTAACCGCCAGCCGGGCCCGGCCGCAAATTCCGGCACAGCCCGACCACAGCCATCCCACGGACACCGACATCACCCATGGCCTTCCCCCGCAGATACCCGCCAGACCTCATCGACACCGTCGTCCAGCGCGTCACCGACGCCCGCGCCATCCGCGCCTACGGCGCCATCACCACCGTCGCCCGGCAACTGAACCTCGACCCCCGCCTCGTGCAGAAGTGGGTCACCAAAGCCACCACACCACCCACCGCCACACCTGCCGAAACCGGTGACCCGTGTGAGGTATACCTGCCGGCGGGGCTGCTGCACTGCAAGCTCTGCCACCAGCCCATGGACCAGGCCGAGCTGCAGAATTCTGTGCACGGCTACCAGTGTCAGGCGGACTGCCGTCCCCGACCCCTCGACGCCACGGCCGTCGCCGACACCGTCGGCCGGGCCATCCTGCGACACGCGCCCCGGATCATCCCCACCACCGGCGCGCCGACACCGCCACACCTCGCCGCCATCCACGCACACCGCGTCCTCGCCCGCATCACCATCGGCGCTACCCCCACCGACATCACCCTCGCCTGGCGTGCCACACCCAAACCCGTCGCCGACCGGCTCGAGGCCGAACGCGCCCACCGTGTCGCCACCGCCCACAACCTCGCCCTCAACGACCCACTACGCGCCCGGCAACTCCTGCAGGGCACCCTCACCGGCGTCGACCCCGCCACCGCGCCCGCCCACCCACTGCACGCCGAAGCCGCCGCGCTCTTGGCGGAACTGCAACTCCGGCTCGGCCACACCGCCGACGCCATCACCTGGGCCACCTACGCCCACCACAGCACCTCCCACCTCCACGGGCCCACCCACCCGCACGCCCTCCACGCCCTCCACCTCCACGCCATCGCCCACCGACGCGCCGGACACCACCAACGCGCCTACCACCTATACCGCCAGCTCGCTGACCACCTCACCCACGAAGGCCCTCATGCCCACCGAACCCTTGCCGCCCACGCCGCCACCGCTCTCGTTCTCCACGACCTCGGCCACTGCCAAGCCGCCCGAACCCTCCTCTCCGACACCATCACCATCCACCGACGCCACCACCCAGCACATCCGGCCACCGCCCGGATGACCCAGCACCTGACCCGCATCTGGCGCGACTGCGCCGCCAAGGGCCATCACCATGACACCTGACCACGGCCGTAGTGCCGTGGTGGAGGATCCGCATGCGCGACGAGCGCTGCACGCCCAGCCGTAACTCGTCGGGCCGCCCGTGTATCGGCGGGTCGTTAGCGCAATAGGCAGAGCTGAAGAATCAATCCGCAGAATTCCTGTTGGCGCATAGACGATCAGGCACATGATATTTGGAAATGCCACGCCCCGGCAATCCACTGTGGTTCGGGATGCTCGTGGGTTGCTCGTTTGTTTATGTGCGGGCTTATCTGCCACCCCTTGGGTAAGCGGGTCGCGGTTCGGGTTGATCCGGAGACTCCGTCATCGCAACGGTTTGGAAAAGGAGTACGGCTAACGCCCGTGCTGGGTGCATGACCTGCCGCTACGGGCCAAGTCCAAGACAGCTCATCCAAGATCAGTCCGTGGATGCAGTAGTCCGTAGCGGTTCGGGCCGGCCTTGCCCTTGACGCCGGGCGGGTGGCGTAGATAGAGGATCGGGCAGTTGTCAAGAAGGCGAATTCCGTCAATTCCCACCCTTGCTGCACGGGTTATAGATCAAGTTAGGCGGCGAGGGATTCGCCCTTGAACACCTCACGGTGGTGCCAGGAGATGTGTTCGACTGCGGGGACCTGCGTCCCGGGGCGGGGCCGCAGCATCCTGCCGTGCAGGTCGTAGGTCGACCGGCCGGCCAGTGTACGAGCCGTGAAGGCGGCCGACACCTCGACGCGTAGGTCGGCGTCGAGCCCGAGCGCGCCGAAGTCGAACAGCTTGTGGTGCAGCACGCAGAGCGCCAGGCCGTTGTCGGGGCTGTCCGGGCCGTCGAAGACCCACCAGCGCACATGCGCGGCCTCCACGCCGACCGACGCGTGGCGAAGCTGACCGTCGTACCCGCAGAACGTATACTGCCGGTCCCACGCCTGGAGCACCGCCACCCGCCCCGCCGCCTCCCGCCACCGGGCCGGTATCGGCGTGACGCCCGGCGCTTGGAGGATGTCGTCGGGGTCCAGGCCCGCCGCGGTCAGCACGTCGGGTGCGATGGTGGGCGGGAAGTGCTGCTCCACCAGGGCGCGGGCGACACGCCGCACCAGCTCGGGGTCCCGGCGCAGGGCCGACTCGGTGGCGGCGTCGAGACGGCCCACTACGTTGTGGGTCGCCAGCGGCCCGACCAGATCAATTGGCACATCCCGGTTCAGCGGCCACACGCCGTCGCTGCCGAGCCGGGTGAACGGGTACGCGGCACTCTGCGCCCGCCCGGTCTTCGACGCCGGCCCGAACTCGGCGATCAGGTCACTCAGCCGTTCCTGCGTCGCCGACCATGGCAACTCGCTCGACCCGCTGCGCGTGAGCTGCCCGAGCGCCAGCAGCACCAGCAGCGGCTTGTGCGGTGCGCGCCGGCCGCGCTGCTGGTGCAGCCGCAGCGAGGTCAGCCGATCCAACACCCCGCCTGCCGGGTGCTCATGCGGCGATGGCCCGGGCGGCGGCGTACATGTCGGCGGGCAGCGCGTGGTGCAGCCGCCAGATGATTCGCATGGGCCGGTCGCCGGTGTGCTCCCGTTAGGTCATCGGGCCGGCGTAGAGGTAGGCCGGCGCGCCCAGGTCCCGGTCGGCGACCCGGGTGTCCCGCACGAACAGGTGCACCGTCGATCCGCGCGAGGCGTGGTGGATGTAGCGCTGGCCGGTCGCCGAGGCCGACGACGTGGTGCTCTGCGACTCCCACTGGAACAGGGTGTCGGTGATGGCGCGGTCGGCGTACATGGTAGTGGGGGAGTAGTGGGCCTCCGACTTGACCAGCGTGACGAAGAACAGGTCGGCCTGGGCGTCCGGCAGCCACTTCATCCCGGGTCAGCGCGCAGGTCGCGAGACTAGGCCCTCGCGCCCCTGTAGCTCAGGGGATAGAGCAACGGTTTCCTAAGACGACGCTCCGCGCGTAGCCGCAGGCGGGTGACCTGCGGCTTTTCCTTTTCCTTCCTGCGGTGGCCAGTCGCACAGCGGCGGTGCTGTGGTCGCCTGCTGAAGATCAGCTAGGCGCAGGAAGCGCCGTGGAGCGACGTCTGCCTGCCCGTTTGAGAACGATGCGCACATCGTGGCCCTCCTCAGCGACCGCGGCGGCCTAACAGCTCGGGTTGTCGAGGTGCGGGTGGCTGTTGCAGCTCCCGGGCGAAGGCGGTGCCGCCGTCGCAGACATGGACGATGGGCCCAGGTTCGGGAAGTTCCATGTCGGTGAACGTGGGATGGGTGGGGTGAGCAGCGACCCATTGGTAGGCGTGAGCGAGGAGCCGGGAGTTCACGTCGTTCGCGAGGGCGACGGCCGCTTCACCGCGCAGGCGGCGGTGGGGTGCCACGTCGGCGACGCCGTGCGGGCCGATGACGAGCAACGCTCGTGGTGTGAGCGGCAGGGCTGCCTCGTGCGCTTGGCCCACGCCGGGTCGGCTGGGGTACACGTGGACCGTGTCGGCGTTGCGGGCGCGGCTTCTGCTGGGCTTACGCGCGTCCTTCTTCCTGCGCCGCTGGGGCTTCGCGCAGCTCGGCAGGTGCTGGACGTGGCTGACGTCCCCGCGGGTACGCAGGATCACCGGCTCGTCACAGGTGATGAATAGCGGTTGGTCGATCGTGACGAGCGTCGCCGGGCGGCCGAAGAACGCCTGCGCGACTTTGGGAGCGTTCTTGGTGAGGTAGTCGAGGTGCAGGTTCGGGTCCGGAACCACCCGTACCTCGGTGATCCCGCGGATGTCCGGCCGCGACGAGCGGATGATGTAGTCGCCCATCAACTCGACCTCGCGACGGTGTCGGGGCGTGCGCAGCAGTTGGAAGCCGATGAAGATGCTCAGGTGCAGTGATTCCTCTGGCGTGAGCGGTCGCGGTGTCTGGAAGGGGTCGAGGATGCGGTCGATGACAGCGGTTGCCCCGTCCTCGATCACGCCGAGGATCCGTTCGAGCCGTCCGTCTCGCTCACCGTCGAGGTTGATGAAGGTGTAGAAGTCGCGGATCGCGCCAACGTCCTTGGTGTTGCGGAGGCTCGCCCGTCCCGTGACCCAGTCGCGGACGCGGATTTGGCCTGACGCGGAGAAGCGTTCGAGATAGCGGCGCGGGACGGTGTGGTGCCGGCTGCCGACCATCGGCACCGGCGAAGTCGTGTCCCACCAGTGCTGGATCTCGTCGAGGATGCTCGGATCCGAGTCGATCATGTCGTCGACCCAGCACCGCCACGGCTCGTCATCCCACCCGTTCTCGCCGACCATCCCGCCTTCTCACCGCACGTCCCGCCGCGACGCTTTGGCCGCTATCTCGATGGTCTACCTCGCGTCCGACATTGTCGAACCCGTTCATCCCCAGCGCGACTTGTCGCTGCTGACAGGAGCGCCTTGCGTTGGTATCCGCCTGCCACGGTCCGCGGAGCGGTCTCGACACGGCCACCAGACACGCGGGGCGTCAGTTCAGGACGTCGGCGTCAAGCCCGTGACGAACGTGATTTCGTCCAAGCCCCGAGGATCGGTGCTGCCACGGTCGGTCAACTCCTGCAGGATCAGGGTCCGCAGGACGGCGCGCAGTTGGGCGGCGCTCAGGCGTGGACTTTCGCCAGCGGGTCGGTCCGTAGCCACGACGGTCGCGAACACGTCACCGGCGAACGAGATAGCCCGCTTGCCCGCGTGCAGGAACTGGGACCGGAGCTTGTACGCGGTTTTGAACGCCGCCTTCAAGACCGCCGGATCGTCAGCGAATACTGCGCCGCGCGGCTGCGGATCAGACCAGGAACCCTCCCGCGGGCGGGCGCTCATCGCGTCCACGCCCCAGGTGTAGGCGCGCACCGGCTCCTGCCAGAATCCGGCTGGTAGCCGCGTCATGGCGTACGTCGCGAAGGTCTCGGCGAGCTTGATGTGCTTGTCCTTCATCAGGCGGGCACGCAGGGCTGCGGCCTGGGCCTCGGTGAAGTCCTGGCGAGCGATGAACTTCTCCCAGCTCGCCGACTCGTCCCAGTCGGCCCACTCGGTTGGGGGACTGCCGAAGTACTGCGCGAGGCACTCGATGCCCCCGACCATCAGTGCGTACGCACCGACAAGGTCACGGGTGCTCAGCAGGGAGGCGCAGTAGTGCATGTGGATCGCCGCGCTGAGGGCCCGCATGTCGTCGTCGGGGAGGCTGGTGAGTCGGGCTACCGCCTCGCGGAACGCCGCGTCGACCTGCGGCCAGTCAGGCATGGGCGCACCGAGATGAGTGTCCACCGCCCCGGCCAGCGGCAGCGCGAAGGAATGCTCCTGCCCCTCGACCCTCGCCATGACCTCCGGAACGACCTGGCAGCGACGGTCGGTCACCAGAGTCAGCAGGGCGCCGAACATCGCATCCCGGCCAACCGTGTCGAACTGCTCCGACGGCGAACCCGCGCGCATGTAGTGCAGCACCGTCACCGATTGGATGTGCTCACCCGGAACCTCCAGCAGGCCCTGGCCGTCCGCGGCGAGCAGCCCGTCCCCGTCCGCGGGCACCATTCCGGGGTGAATCATCCGCTGGAACTCGAAGGTAGGCGGCGTGCCCGGCGGGAGTTCTCGTAGGCCTTCGGCCCACTCCTTCAGCCGCGCAGCGCCGGTCGGGTCCTTATCGTCCAGCACTCCCACATAGTCCTCCGATGGTCAACTCGCCACGGAGTAACCATAGTCGCGGTGTACAGATCCCGGGACAAGCCGAATATGACACCGCCAGGCACAGCACGCCCACCAGCGCCTCCTGGCCGGAGTGCACGTCGAGGTTGAACGCCCAGGGTTGCTCACGGGGCTTCTCCGCAGCCGGCTAGTGATTCCAGTCAACGCCTGCCCGCAGGTCGCCGCCGGGCACGTGCGTTGACCGGCGGCGACGTCACCGCCGGGCACGACGACGGGCACAGCAGCATCAACGAGTCCCACCACGCCGACGCCCGTGGCTGACCACCCCACCCGACGCCACCGCGGCCTTGGGGGTGACGGTGGCTGCTGGAGCCGCTACCCAGGTCTCCTCGATAGAGGACATCCATGCCGAGCCGGGCCGGCGTGCTGGTGCCGCCGACACCGACGGCGCGTGCAGGGGCGTACGGCTCACCCGGAACGTACTGGGGAACTCGACCCAAGGTGTTTGGCGGGCAGATGTTGTCGCACCAGCGCAGTAGCATGGCCCCTCGCTGCTGATCGCCTCGAGCCGAAAGTGGGCATGGATGTACATCTCCGCGGTCTACATCCGCTTCTTTCGCTCGTTCAACTTCGACTATCTCCGCAAGGCGCACCGCGAGTTCGCCCCAGACCCGTGGGATGTGTTGGAGCCGGACGGGCTGCAGTATCCGTTCGTCAAGGTGCCACTCGAGCGGGACGTGACCACCGTGGTGGGCGCGAACGAGTCAGGCAAGAGCCAGTTGCTGTCGGCGATCAAGCACGGGCTGACCGGGAAAGGCATACAGCGGGGCGACTTCTGCCGCTACTCCCAGTTCTTCGCGGTAAACAGGGCCATGGCGTTCCCCGACTTCGGGCTTGAGTTCAAACAACTGGACCTCAACGATCTCGAGATGCTGGGGAAGGCATGCAAGGTGAAGCTCGACGATGACACCGAGGGCTTCTCGATGTTCCGTGTCGGCGGGAAGGACCCAGTCGTCTACGTCAGGCAGGGCGAGGACTGGACCAAGCATCCCGTCAGGGACAAGAAGGCCCTCGACGCGCTCATGCCGCAGTGGTTCGAGATCGATGCAACAATCGCGCTGCCGCAGAGTGTGCCGATCAAATACCTGGCGGCGGCCGAGCGATCACTGCAGACGAGTCCTCGCAAGACCCGCTTGGGCTTGGTGAACACGATCCTCGAGAACGCTCAGTCTTGGTTTGGCTCGCCCGAGGGCGTCACGGCGGCTACGCCGACGCTCCTGAGCACGTTTTCTAGCGCGAGCACCCAGAACGACGAGCACGACAAGCAGCTCGCGCTCGCAGACGACCTGTTACTCAAGGTCGCTCGGATCGATCGGACTGCCTTCCAGGAACTCCTCAACGCCGTTGAGGAGGGTAAGGACGGCTTCGCGAACGGAATTGTAGAGCGGATTAACCGCGGGCTCTCTGCAGCGCTGAACTTTCCGAAGTGGTGGTCTCAGGACTTGCACTTCCAGCTGTTGGTGACTCTACGCGACCAAGATTTGGTGTTTACGATCCGTGATCGGACCGGCACGGAGTACTCCGCAGACGAACGCAGTGGAGGTCTGAAGTACTTTCTCAGCTACTTCGTGCAGTACCTCGCCCACGAGCCACCCAAGTCGGGCGCTCGCGAGGTGCTGTTGATGGACGAACCGGACGCCTATCTGTCCAGCACTGGCCAGCAGGACCTGCTGCGAATCTTCGAAGACTTCGCTGATCCGCAGGAACCAACGCGGTCCTCCTGCCAGGTCGTTTACGTCACACACTCCCCATTCCTCATCGACAAGAACCACGGTGAGCGCATCCGTGTCTTGGAGAAGGGTGAAGGCGACGAGGGCACCCGCGTGGTGCGCAACGCTGCCCGTAATCACTACGAACCACTGCGCTCGGCGTTCGGTGGGTTCGTGGCCGAGACCACCTTCATCAGCAACTGCAACGTGATGTTGGAGGGCATGTCCGATCAGGTCATGCTGGCCGGGATGTCCACGCGGTTGCGTCGGCAAGAAACCCCGTCGACCGACAGCCTAGACCTGAACACGGTGACGCTTGTGCCCGCCGGGTCTGCGCCGCACATCCCTTACCTGGTGTATCTCGCGAGGGGACGCGACGTTGACGGCCCGCCGTGATCGTCCTGCTCGATAGCGACACCTCCGGCGACCAAGCGGTCAAGTCGCTGAGGAAGGGCCCCAACGGTAAGCCTGTGATCGACGCGAAGTTCATCCTGCAGTTGGGTGAGCTCCCAACTGATGCTCTGGTCAGCACTCGCCCTGGCGGCGTCGTCGCCATCGAGGACCTCATTCCACTTCCGATCGGCATCGCAGCCGTCAAGCGATACGCGGGCGAGTTCCTCGACCCCTTGGAGTCGGCCAAGCTAGGCACCCTCAAGCCGAAGGACGTGAGCTTCGAGGATTGCTCGGGCACCCACGAGGCGCTCGAGCGCGCAGCCAAGGCAAAGCTCGAGGGATTCCATCTGGATAAGGTCGGCTTCGCCCGCAGCGTGCTGGACTCGGTGCGGGAAGATGAGACTCTCACCGGCGCGGCCAAAGTTTTGGACGCCAACTTCCGGGTCCTGTTCCGTGAGCTCGGCCGCAGGCAGCGCCAAGCCATGCGACAGATCACCACGGAGAAGACGAGCTCCAAGATCAAGCGCATCAAGCGGTCATTCCTGTTGGATCACCCCACCAACGCCAGCAAGGAACAGGGCTTGCTGCTCCTCGAGGACATCGAGGCCGCCTTGGACAACTCGGTCGACGCGGAGGCGCTGAAGAGCCAGATTCGGACTATGCGGCGCGACTTCGAGCTCGATGAAGACACCACCGAGCCAATCAGCGACTTCGGTGCCTTCCGTGACGCGCTCGAGGCGCTGGCGTACCGAGAGGTCAACGAGGTTCAAAAGCGTTAGCAACTCCTACTTCGAGGAACTGGAGGACCGGCACTGACTAGTGACTTGCCGGCCGGTACTGCCTGCTCGGGTGGCGGTCACCCCGTAGCTCAATCACTAGGTCATCGATGTTGCGGCCCGCCTTAGTGAACCAAGTGTCAGCTCTTCATGTATTACAGGGCGTTATGGCGTGGATCCCGCATAATGAATGTCCGAGGTTTGACACTTTCTGTCAGCCGTGCCTGCTGGATGTGCGGACGTTGTGCTGCCCGCAGGTATAGGGGCCTCGGGCAGGACCAGGCGAAGCGTGCTGGTTTGGTCCGTTCTCCGGACCGGGATGCAACATACAGCCGTGTCCAGCTCCATCGAGTACGCCGCGCCCCTTACTGTCGGGTGGTGCAGCGATGGGATTCGCTCAATGAGCGGCAGCTCGACCTGCTTCGCCGGATCCACGGCGGCGATGACCTCGGCGGCCCGGACGGCGTTGTGTACCGCCGGTCGGCGCGTGCGCTCCAGGACCGGAACCTGGTGACGGTGACACGCAAGGCAGGGGTGTGGAGGGCGTGCTCGACCGATGCCGGTCGCTTCTACCTTGAGCATGGCCACCATCCCGATCATCCCGACCACCGTGCTTCCCTCCCGCGGTCCGAGACGCCGGCATCCGGCGGCATCGCTGGCGGCGCTTCGTCGGCTGATCTGCTGCGATCGGCTCGCGAACTGCTCGACCGCCTGCAGCACGAGGGCGGCATGGTCCGTATCGAGAGTCCCGACAGTGGAACGCGTGCCCGGTACCGGCGGATCATTCACGCGTTCAAGCAGCAGGGACTTGTGCCAGCGGGTCACCATCTGCGCCACACTGGCCGTGACGCCGGCGACATCGTCATCCGCCTGTACACCGACGCCGGTCCGGACGAGACCGACTGGAACCGGATCCGGCTCAACACCCGACGTGTCACCACCGACCCGCATCTGGCGTTCAGCGCCCTCGAAGCCGACCCGACCAACCTCGCCGTCAGCCCGGACCTACTGCCCCGGGCGTTGCTGCTGATCCGGCAACTCGCCGGCGAGGCAGCCCGACGTGGGCACCGGCTCGGGGTCAACACCAAGGCGAAACACCCGCGGGTGTTCCTCCAGGCCGGGCAGGTCCGACGCACGGTCACCCTCACCGAGGAATGCGACCAGGTCCCGCACGAACCCACCGCCGAGGAGCTGAAGGTGCTGCGCCTGCGGCCGTGGATGAAACCCGCGGAGTTCGACGTCGTCGACTCCGGCAGGCTCCGCTTGGAGATCGCCCGGGCCGGACACGACAACCGGGACACCTGGACCGACACCGCTCGCGTACGCCTGGAGCAGCGCGTCGCGCAGATCATCCAAGGGTTCGAGGCTGGCGTCACCGCCGACGAACAGCAACGGCGGGCAGCCGAAGCCGCGCGGGAGAAGGCCGAGGCCGAACACCGGCGGCGGCAGGAGGAAGCCGCGGCCGAGCGCAGACGGCAGGAGGAGGCCACCCTCGCCCAATGGCACGCCGCGATGGCCGACGCCCGCGTCCGGGCCACGGACAACATCCGCGCGGAAACCTTCCGCAACGCCTACCAGGCGTGGACCACCGCAGCTGACATCCGCGCGTTCTGCACCGCCCTTGAACAAGCGGCCGAGGGGCGGACCGGCGCCGACGGGTACCTCGCCAGCTGGGTCGCGTGGGGCAGGGCCGCCGCCGACCGGATCGACCCCATCCGCAATCCCCGCGTGCTGGCTGACATCAACTACAACCCCGAACCCGGACCCGACGACCTGCGCCCGTTCCTCGGTGACTGGAGCGCTCACGGACCACGCAAGGAGCACCGCCCTGATCACGACCGGCAGGCCCACGCCGGCATCCGCCGACAGGCCGAATCGTGGCACCACGGGCTGCTCGACCGCGGCGCCTGAAGTGCGTCCACACCTCAACCGCCACCACACACCGGCCGGATGCGCACGAGCCTGCGCCAGGACCTGCCGCCATCGCGACGCGAACCGCCAGCACGACCCGATACCACGCAACAAGCGACGCTTACCCGAAGGACGGCTGGATGAGAATCGACCCCTCCCGCTTCACCGTCGGCGACGAATGGGCGTACCGGCAGTCGGACCACGGACCGTCCGAACGCGTCCGCATCCTGGCCGTCGAGCCAAAGAAGAACAGCGCCCGCCTCGAGATCAGATTCCTCGACGACCCCGACGAACGGGTGGAGAAGGTCCCCGGGTCGCGGCTGCGGGTGCCGTGGAACGAGGTCGGGACCTTCGACGCGCTGATGGCGAACTGGCAACGCATCGACGATCTGAGCCTCGATCGCACAGAGCAAGCCTGCGTCGAGGAGATCTTCGGCCTCTTGAGCAGCGATGACGTAGCCGAACTCCTCTGGTCCCCGGTGTCATGCGCCACCGACATCCGCGACAGGGCCCGGCTGAGCGAGATCATCGACGGCCCGATCGACGACATCCTCGCCTCGGCTGAATGGTTCGACCACGACGGCCGGACCATCCTGTCCCCGGCCGGCACCCTCCAACTGGTCGAGGCCGCGTGCCGTGCCCATCCGACCCAGGTCCTCGACCTCGTCATCGAGCAGGAAGCCCAATCCCGCCACAAATGCAAGTTCGGCGACGACTACCGCGTCGGCCGCGACAGCCGGTCGACGACACCGGAATGGGAGTACGACTGGTACCGCCGCCATGACCGGCCCCGTCACGAACTACTACGCCAGTGGTGCGGTCACCGGGCAGTCACCCACCACGAACGGTTCCTCGCCGCCGAAGCCGAAACCCACCGCCTCGACATCCTGGTAACTGATCTCCTCAAGGCCCTGGACAACCTCGGCGAACACGAACAGGCCGCCCGGTTCGCCGAGGAGCACGAACGCGACCGCATCACACCCCACACGATGCGCCCCGTCGTCGAACGCCCCCTACATCCCTCCGAGATACCCGTGCGCGAGATCAAGGTCAGGAGCCGCTGGTGGTGAATCGCCCTGAAGGCGGTGCCCCAGCTGACTCTGCTCGGATGAAGGCATTGGGTCAGGAGGAGCGCCGTTCCTCGCAGCTCCAGTTCACGTTTGTGGGGCGCTGGTCAGTTACGACGTACTCGATTATCACGGACCTTCTCACCGGCGGGTCATAGCTATCGTGGCGGCGCGTAGCAGCGACGCTGATCCGCTCCCGTCTGCTTCTCGCACTATGGCGTCTGGCCTGCAATGGGCGCGAATGAACCCGGTTGCAGCGTGAGTTGCGCATCGGGTGGCCAGGACGATGGCGTCGGCCCTCCGGGTCCACTGTTTGAGCTGCCGGCTGCCGACGTGGTCGTGACTTACGGTAACGCTGACTTGGGGGGCTTGCAGTTGGAGTTCCGCGCGCACGCGGTCGAGGACCTTTTCGTCGAGGGAGTACAACAGCAGATCTTGTGCCGGTATGTCAGGCAAAATGCTGGCCGTGCCTAGGTCATCCTGTTGAGGCCAGGTCAGTCTTGCGCCTAGTTCTGTACTCAGCCGCGCCGCGAAGGTCAACTGATCGGCGTCGAGCCGCTTGGGATGGTCGGAGAGCGGCCGTAGAAGTTGATAAGCAAGCCGAAGCCTGGCTTCCTCGTCGGGGCAGGAGGCGCTGGCTAGGAGGTCGGCCAGGTCGAGCACGACGGTGGCGCGGTCGGGCCCGACCCACCGGGTCGCTTCGGCGGCCAGGTCGTCGAGCAGCCGCGCGTATGTCTCAGCGTCTGGGCTCGCCCGGAGAAATATCTCGGCCAGCGCAACGATGCCCGCGAGATCACCTGGGCTGAAGCGGTTGTGTGTGAGGGCGTTGCTGAGAAGCTCACGGGCCGTTTCGGCGGCTGGTCGTCGGTACTGATCCGAATCGACGAAGGCACCGACCAGGTGCCAGACGCGTCCGGCCGCTTCGTCGTCGAGTTGCTGGAGGGCTGCGGCGATGTCGTTGTCGGCGTCGGCCGCCGGGGCCCAGGAACGCCACAACTCCTGGTCGAGGATCTCGCGATTTGCGTCATGCTCGGGAAGTCTGGTGATGCATTCTAGCCAGGACTTGGGGCCGGCTGGGGTATCGGCCGACTCAGGCTGGTCGCCATCGGGCAGGCCGTCGCTTTTTGCCGTGGGCGCGGGTTCCCGGTAATGAGCAGCGAGGTCGGGAGCCAACTGCTCCACCGCGGCGAGCATTTCTGGGCTATGGCGGAGGAGTTCGCCAATGGGTGTGCTGTCGGCGACCCAGGCGGCCATGGCGAGCACCGTTAGCGCTTGTGGTCTGAGGTCAGTAAGGGGCCCTTCCATCAGGGCTGGCACCATGGTTCCTGCGTGGATGAGGCGCGATCTGGCCGTTTCCAAGTCGCCGGTGGATAGAGGCTCAGCGAGTGCCGTCGCGTAGACGGCGCCGAGGATCGCGTCCCGCACGGGGGCGGGTGGCCTCGTGGTGGCCACGTCGACGAGATCGGGCAACCGCAGCATCTCGCTGCTTCGTCCGAGCTTTGCGAGCCGTTTGATCCGCAGATGGCTGAGGTTGGTGGCGTTCAGCCCACCGGTCGCGGTGAGTTGGTCGAGGATCGCGGCCGAGGCGGCGTTGGCACCTGAGGCCAGTGCGATCTCAAACTGTGCCAGGAGTCGCCCTACCGGAACTGGTGCATGCCACGATCGGTGCGGCCGTACAGCGAGGGTCTGTTGCAGCAGGCGTAGGGCATCCCACATCCTTTTTTCGACGGCTCGCGGGCTTTCGATGACGAATATAAGGCGGTGGCCAGCGAAACGCACTACGGCCTGGTCGATCGGGTCCTCGTCAGCCAGTTGCGTGGGTAGGCCGTCGAACCGTGCGTAGGTAGGACCGACAAATGCTTGAAGCAGTTCGGACACTGCGCCGGCGTGACGCGCATGCCGCGGGATGACGTAGGCGACCCATTGGCGCGTTTGCGGGTTTTGTCGCGGCAGGACGATAGGGACGCCGCTGCCGTGCCGAAGGACCTGAAGGTACGGCGCCAGGCGGCGGCCGATGACCGAGTTCGGATCGCGGTCCGACCACACCGGATTGGCGGGGCCGAAGAAGGCCTCGATGAAGACGTCGACGGCGAGGGAGTAGTCATCGACAGTGGGGTCAGTGTGCATACGCCGTCCCGAAGCGCCGACGCAGGTCGAGCCGGGTAGTAGCGGCGACCTGCTCGCTGATCTTGTAGGTGACAGCCTCGTCATTGATGCGCATTCCGCGGACCGTAAGGTTCATGGATCCGGTGAGCAGCCACTCGTCGCCACAGAAGGTCTTTTCGTGCACGTCGTCGTCCTGGACGACGGAAAGGTTCTCAGCCTTGGCGAGGCGCCGCAGGCGCCCCAGGAAGGTGTCATTGTGGGAATCGGAGCGGGTGACAACATTAAGGCTTGCACCGCTATGGGTCAGCAGTGCGAGGACCTCCGACAGTTGATACGTGCGGTTGGATGCCTCGACAAAGACGCTGTCGTAGCCGCCGGTGGTGTTGTCGATGGCGTTGACATCGCTGATCCACGGCGACACCAGCCATAGCAGTCGGCTGGGCGACACGAGCTCGGCGACAAGGACGGCGGACAGGACATTGTCAATGCGCAGCCCTGTGGTCCGGCCGGTACGAACGATCCGTTCCAGCATCACTGCAGTGCCTCGCGGATCTCGACGTTTGCCCGCAGCAGGCCGGCATCGCGGACCACAGTGGTGACCTCCCCATATACCCGCAGCACGTCTCGGTCGACCGCGACCGCGGGCACCGCCTGCAGGGCGGCCCTGAACGCTTGCGCGCTACTGGCGGGTGCGACGAGAGCTAGGGCACCACGTTTGCCAATCTCGGTGGTGTACTGCTCCAACCAGTCCGGGCCTGTGACATCGACGGTGGGCAGCCGCTCGTCGTGGGCTGCCTGGACCAAAAGCCGGTCGAGCAGTGGCGGCCCGGCGTAGGGCTGGTAGTGCTGCAGGTGCTGGGTGCGGGCGCGGTTACCGCGGGGCCACAGCAGGCTAAAGACCTGGTCGGCGGTAAGGGTTGACCCGCTCACGCCGGGCAGCGTCACCCGGCCCGCACCGACCAGATACGCCAATGCGGTGGCGTCGATCTCGAGGCCGAGTCGCTCCTGCAGCGCATCCCACTCCCGTACCAGGGCCAAGGTGGTGGCGTCTATGGCGCGGGTGCTGCCGGGGCGCAGTAGTCGCGCGGAGAGGGCGGCGACTGCTTGATGGCGCGGGTAACCGTCGAGCGCGGTCCATGCCTCACGCAACTGGCGCAGGGCATGGTCCGCGTCGTGCGCTGACCGCGCCTGCCGGAGCCCGTCCATGGCCTGCGCCGCCGCACTGGTGGGGTGGGTAACGACGTGGTCGAGCAGGCGCACGAGTGACTCGTGCACATGTTCGTGGTCGCTGGGGCCGAGCGCGCTGTCGACCAGGGCCCAGAAGCGGCGTGGATCTTGCGCGTAGTAGGTGGCGAACTGCTCGACGATACCCAGGCCGCCGAGGGAGGTCTCGCTGAGCCAGATCGTGGCAGGAGCGTCGGGTTGAGTCGGTTCCTGGATGTCGACGATGAGATCGCGGTCCTGGGCATCAGGACAGGCGCGTTGCACTGCGGCGAGGATGGCCGCGGCGATGGTGTCCCGGTAGACCCGGCGGGCGAGGTCGCCGCTGCTAGTGGCGACCTCGTCGGCCCACAGCAGCCGCCCATGATGGTCCAACCGCTCGATGACCTTGGGGTGCCGGCTCAATTCGGTCAGCGTGGTGACGAGCCGCTCGGGCGCGGCGCTGCCGGGGTTGGCGTCCCGGTACAGCACCCGCAGGATCTCGTCGATGTCAGCGCCCCAAGCCCCGCCGCGCAGCACGGCGTGGATTGCTTCGCTGCTCTGCATGGTGCGGTGAGGCTGGGTAGCGGCAAGCGCGTACGCGGTGGTGTAGACCAGGCTCAGCCAAGTGCGCTGGAAGGTGTTCGCTATTTGATCGAGCTCAGCATCCTCGGCGATAGCTGTGGTGAACGCGAGTAGGCGCCACTGCGGTGAGCGCAGGTAGGTGTCGACCGTTTCGCGTTGCAGGTCAAGGGATGCGAGACCAAAGCTGACCGCGTCGACGGTAAGGCGGAACCCGAGGGCGGCTGGTTGCCCGTCCAGGGTGTAGCGGACGCTGCTGGACTCGGTACGGTTCGGGCGCGTGTACGTGGTCTCACACTCGGCACCGATCGTCATGCGTCGGACTTCTGCCGGGTTTCCGGCCGCGCTGGTAGCGAACCCGACGGCACTGATGCGCGTGCCCCAGGCGGAGGGCTGCGGAACATCGGCCGAGAACAGGCCGCTGGTAGGTGCGAGCACCTGGGAGGCCCAGATCGGGATGCCCTGGGATCGGGTGTCGATGTCGGTGGGTGGGCGGCGCAGCGCGATCACGTGGGGTCGTACGACCTGGACCGGTGGGTGCCCGTCCGGGCTCCAGACACCTTGCGGGGTGAACGCGCTGACGAACCTGCCGACGTCGAGGTTCCCGCCCGCTGATGCGTCGGGTAGTGCCACCCAGGTTCTGTCGTCGCTGCGGCGGTGTCCGTAACGGCGGCTGACCTTGCCGGGCACCGCCTCGCGAAGTGCTCGTTCGATCGAGAGGGTTTCCTCCTCATCGGTGAACGGCAACTCGAAGGTGACCTCGGGAACGTTGAGTGGCTCGTACAGGGTTCCGGTGATGAACTCGGGCAGCAGGCTTCGCGGATGCGCGCCGGGATCGACGGCTGCTGCGGGCTTCCAGGCCGAACGCAGCCGCCGCAGCGCAGTTGGCACGACTCCGAGTAGAAGTGCGCGGGGCTGCTCCCACAGCAGGGCCTGGGCTTCGTCTTGGCTGATGTCGAGAGCGCGACGAAGGTGGTTGATCAGACTGTCTTGCAGCGCCGCGTCGGTGAGCAGTTGCTCCAGCAGGTCGGCCAGGGGGGTGACGTAGTGGTCTGGTATCGGCCGGGCGCCGGGCACGGGCGCGGTCAGTACGCGGCGCACGTCGACGTGGTTGCGACGCAGCATAGCGGCGAGCCAGTCAAGCATGGCCTGCGTGCCCTGGATCTTCAGGACGAAGCGGTTGCCGATGGGCAGGCGGGTGGCGGCCAGCTCTGGCGAGAACAGCGTGTCGTAGGCCTGGTAGGCCAGCCGGTCGCGGCCGTAGTCGGATAAAGTCACCACGGTCCAGGGGCGGGTACCGCGGCGGCGGCCTGCCCGGCCACGGCGTTGAATGAACGCGGCGGCGTCATGTGGGGCCTTGTGCTGAAGGACGAGTCCAACGCGGTCGTCGTCGTAGCCCACCTCGAGCGACGCGGTGGCGACGATGAGATCGGCGTGTTGGTCGACGCCGGCATCCTGCGAGGAGGTTCGTCCGATCTGGAGCTCGCCGACGGTGGCCATCGGGTCGAGGTCTCGGCCGATCTGCTTGACAAGATCCCACGACTGGCCATCGGTGTAGCGCTCGCTCCAGTGCTGCGCGTCGGGCGACCGCAGGCCTGCCAGCACGTTGCCGGCTCGACGTGCGCGCTGGATGCCCTGCTGCCCTTCGGCGTCACGAAGGTCGTCGTAAAAGCGGTTCGTCACGTCAAGATCGTCGGTGAAGAGGAACCCCCTCGATCCGTGCAGGAACTCTCGGCCGGGCAGGTCGAGGACTCGGCCGTAGAGCATCGCGGTCTGGATCGACGTGGACAGCTGACTGGCGCCGGACACCGGGTCGGATCGCAGTGCGATGGCGTACTCCCGTCCTTCCTCCTCGAAATCGTTGTCCCCAGGGGTGATGTAGTCCACCGACGCGTCGGGCAGCCCGGTGAGCTGGCCGAAGAAAGCGGCGGCGTCGCGAAGGGTGGCGCTGAGCCCGACGATCGTCACCGGGGCACGCAGTGCGTAGCGCCACCGGCGTAGCAGCAGGCCGACCTGGGCGCCGTGCATTCCGGTGTAGGTGTGGGCCTCGTCGAGCAGGACGAGGCTGGGCCGCCGTGGCCCGAACCAGCCGAGGAGGGTCCCGAGGCCGGGGTCGGTGGAGTTGCGGTTGAGCATCTCCGTGGTGGTGAACAGCAGGTCGGGCGGCGACTGCCGAAGCGTGTCACGGGTGAGCGCCAGATCGGAGATTGTGGTGCCGCACGACGCGCTGGTGCACCGGACCCGCTCCCGGTGGTCCGCGCGATCCTGTCTGCTCCACACCAGTTCTCCGCCGCATGTGGGGCATCTCAGGTAGGGGCAGAGCAAATCGGTACCGCGCTCGGCCCAGCCGCGCTTGAGATGTGCCGCGGTACCGGACTCCAACTGCTGCAGGCTTTGGGGGGTGTCACCGTACAGAACGCCGATCCGCAGGCGGCGAGCAGCGCGCTGCTCCTGGGCAGCGTTGACGCGTAGCGCGGCCTTGACTGCCTCGCACAGTTGGTCACGGAGCAACTCGATGCGGGGATACAAAGCGAGGGTGTGCACGCCGGTGCCACCTGCCCGGGCGTGGCCGGCCATGGCCAGGAAAGCCGGCAGGTAAAAGCTCAGCGTCTTTCCACTACCAGTACCTGCGCCGACGATGATTCCGGCGTTGCGGCGAGACCTGACGTCGCTCAGGACAGCTGTCGTGCCTTCGATCTGGAACCCAGCCAAGTCGAAGTCGCCTAGTTGCGCTCGGGCGATGGCCGTGTCGTGATCAGACCACCCCGGCAATTCAGCGAGTGTGGCCAGCGCAGCGTCGGCGGAGATGTTCCGACTCGGGTAGCGGCGCCGGTTGACGTGCAGCCGGAAGTCGGCGACGAGTGTCTTGCCGTGCTGCCACCATCGGGGCGGTGGCGCGGCGGGCTGACGTAGGGGAAACAGTTGTCGGAGTCGGCTGGTGAGCCGGACCGTTTCACCCATGCGGGTGCGGTAGCGCTTCGGGGACGTGTTGGGCACCGAGAACAGCAGCGCGGCGTCGAGCAAAGCCTCGCGAATCTGGTCGGCGCTGGCGTCGGTGGGTGCGTCCGGGTCGCCGAGCCGTTCGGCGATGACGGTCATGACCTCGTCGTGGGCCAGGCTGCCTGTGGTGACGCCCCACGTCAGTAGCGGCAGTTCGAGGTCTTCCAAGTCGTCGAGGATCGTCGACAGGAAGCCACCGTCACGCCGCAGTGTCACCCACTTCTCCTTTGTACTTCGATCTGGTCGGCGACCTCGTACCGGCGCAGCAGCGCGATGTCGTCGTCCGACAGGTGGGCCAGCGTTGTCCGCTGCCCTAGGCGGGTCAGCAGCGTTTGCAGTTCGGGAGCCGGATCCTTGAGCGCATCGAGATCTTCCTTCAGGCCAGCGTGGACGGCGGCGAACTCGACCACGTCGGAGCGAGACGGAACATCGACCTTTCTGAGCTTGTTCAGTTTACTCAACCGCGCTTCTTCCGTGCGCCGCTCCACGGGAGGAAGCATGACCATGCGGTGCAGGGCCAATTCCGCCATCCGCGCGGTGGTCCACTGCGACCACGCCTGCGACAGGCTGAGGCGAACGTCGCGGCGGACGCCCTCGATCTTCTCCTTGGCAGAGGTGAAGGCCCGCATGGGGGGCAGGCCGGCGTCCCCGGCCGACCGTGCAAGCGCCTCACGTCCGAGGGCAAGGCGAACCGCGGGCAGGTCCACGCCCCGCTCACGAAGCCGATCCGCTGCGCCCAACGCCGCTTCGACCTCGTCAAGCACGGCGTTGAGTTCCTCCAGCCTGGTCAGGATCCGTTTGGCGTTCTCCTCCGCCGCTGCGCCTACCCGGAGTCTGTCCGCTTGGGCGCTCAACGCCCGGGCCTTGTCCAACACCGAGTTCAGGGTCAACGCGCACCTCCACCGAGGGTGCCCCAGCGGCGGAGGAAGTCTTGCACCCGCACAGCAGCGATCGCACCAGATCCGCCAGCCCGCCGTTGGGCCGTGGCAAGTTGTCGCGTCAGCCAAGCGTCGCTTGCTGTCAGGAACTGACGGATGACTCGCAGATCGTCTCCCCGGTAGGCGGTTACCAGCCTCAGTGTGGCCCTGTAGCGCACGTCCGCATCGGCTTGCGACTCGATCTGGTTCAAATGACGTTCGAGTCGATCGACTCGGCGCCAGTCGCAGTGGCGGGCGGCCTCGACGAGGGCACGGAAGGCTGTGAGATCGTCGGGGCCGAGCCCTTCGCGCAGCGCGTCGTCAAGCGCCTGTTCGACCGCGGCCACGGTGTCGCTGCCGCTGACGCCGGCGGGAAGGCCGCGACGGATGTCGGCGACGTCCTCGCGCAGCCGCGCGGCCTGCGCCTCGACGAGGTCGGCGAACTTGGCGAATCCGGCTACGGCCTCCTTGGCCACCCATTCCGGCAGCCGATCGGGTCGCCAGGCCCACTCCTCGGCCGCGCGAGCGAGCAACGGCATGGCCCGGGCCGCGTCTACTATGCGTACATCGCCTCGAGTGCCGCGGCGATAGCCGACGCTCTCGCGCAACCTCGCAACGAGTTCGCGCCGTGCGGCCCGGTGGGCTTCCCAGAGCGCCACCCACGGCGCGACGCAGCCGTCAACGTCGCTGCGTTTCCACGAGGCGCCGTCATCGAGGACGGCGTCCAGCAACGCAGGACTTGCCATGTCCGGCCACGCGCGGCCGGCGAGAACGGCGCCGAGCAGGGAGGCGCGCATGGCGGCGACGAGGTCCTCGTCGGAGAACGACCGGGCGCGAAGGACGGCGCGCTGCAGGTCTCGCTGATGCCGACTCGCGATGCGGTGCAGGCGCCGGATGGCCCCCGCATTCCCGGCGGTCACGCCATTGGCGGCCAGCAGCAGTTGCTGAAAGAAGGTGGCGTTGCGCGGGCTTCGCTTGAACTTGATCGGCGCGTCGCTGGTGCCGACCATGCCTTCCCCCTCGGCGTCCTCGATCGACACCACGATAGAGCGTGATGGCCATGCCTTTTCCACTTGCGCGGCCAGCGGCTCAGCCATCACCGGCTCGCTCCACGCGCACTGGCTCACCACCGCCTGCTTGATGATCGTCCGCAACTCCAGCGCCGTACCTTGCAGCAACTGCCCTCCGCCGCCTTGCCAGTTCTCCAGGTCGTCGACCATCTTCCGCATCCGCGCCGGCAGGGCATCCACTCCGGAGGGGTGCGGGGCCGCGCGCCCGGCGGTCGATCTGCCGGCAGGTGGGCGCTGCGGCCCGCGGATGATCCGATCCGATCGCTCGGCGAGGTCAAGCAAACTAATGCCGAAGGCGTGGTGCAGGTCGGGTGACAGATTGACCAATTCCTCGGGAGCGTCGCCCCAAAACTCCAAGAAGGTCTGGCGGCGTTCACTGCCAGTCGGATCGAGTTCGTCGATCTGTGTCTTGATGGCGCCGTAGAGGAATGTTTCCCCGGACCAGGTGGCGGTGGGGTAGTCCTCGCGGAATCTCGCATCCGGAAAGGTTCCCGCCGCGAGCGCCTCGGCGTGTTCCACCAGTACCGGTCGAATGACTTCCCCGATGACGGCGCGAGGGTTGAAGGAGTCTGGGCTGTTGTGTGCCGGGCGGGCGCGTATGGCCCGCCGCAGCGCATGCCGGTTGAATGGGTAGAGCCCGTGTCCTTCGGTCGAGACGCCGAACGCCGAGTGACATGGCTGCTTGTACGGGCAATCCTCGCATTGGTTCGGGGCTTCGGCACCCGCCCCGACGCCGGCCTCCTCGAGCCGTTCCCGGCCCACCCGTGCCGCGTTGAGGTAGCGCCCGACGAAGGCCGCGACCTCCGCCTGTCCCCGTTCCGACACATCGAAGACGATGTCGAGGTCGTAGATGTAAGGTGTCGCAGCTTTTGCCCGGGTCAAGACGGTTTCGGCAAGTCGGCCGAAGTAGCCCGGTGTCACGGCCATCAGCGTGCGTACGGGCGCGAGCACGGTGCGTCCGTCGCGCACACCAACCTCGATGAGGGCGTCGAGAAGGTCCCGTTGAACGCCTTGTAGGACCACGAAGTCCTCGATGAGAAGTAGCAATTCCTTGCCTTGGCGGGCGTACTGCCGCCTGACTTCGAGCATCGCCTCCTGAAGGCGCCCGCCGCCGATGTTCCATGCCGCGGTGACAGCCGCCGGTAACTGTTCGGTGAGGATCTCCGCCGCAGCGACTTGCAACTCGGGCTTTCCATACAAATGCCCTAGCACCTGGCGAGCTTTGTCCGAGGCCAGGTTGATGTCGGCCACATCAAGGGGAAGATCATCGACGGTGAAGTGGGTCGGCCTGTCGTTCAGGCCGTCGTGCTGGTCGGACAGGAGGGCAGCGGCCAGGCGTGGGATCAGCTTGCCTGGTTGTAGCAGGTAGTCACGAATGTAGGGATCGAGCAGCACGGCGGCGAGCCGATGAGGTCCAGCGAGCATCCTGGCGATGCCTGGTTTGGGGTCGGCAGTGCTCACCGCTTCAGAGAGTTCGTTGATCAGCCGGCGTTCGAGGGCGGCTTGGTCCAGTTCCGTGCTCATCCGATCAACGTCGGCGCGCAGCTGGGCAAGTTCGGGGCTGTCGATGTCGGGCTTGTCGAGCAAGGTCCGGACGACGGCGCGAAGGCTGGTGCTGGTCTTCGGCAAGTAGATGACGGATCGTGTGGGGGTATCGGGCGTCTTTTCGTGGACCCATCGCACCAGGTGGGACTTGCCGGCGCCCGACTCGCCCACGACCGGCATGAGCAGGACTCCGTTCGCGGTTGGCCGCTCCAGGAAGTCCTGGCAGACCTGTTTTTCCGTGACCTCGGTAGTGCGGGCGTCGACGCGCCCCTCAGGGTGACGCCGGCGGATACGCAGCGGTGCGTGGGTAGCGAAGAAGACTGCCCGAGAGGGGGAAACCGCCTCTGTGTTGATGGTGTGCCCGGCGGTGAGGGGGGACCAGCACAGGTGCTGCCGGAAGTCACTCATCGATGGGCTCCATGATCTCGAGGTGCGTCACCCGCCGGGTCCCGTTGGATTGGTCGGGGTCGACGAGCAGGACTTCATCGTCAGCGTCGGAGCGGCGACGCAGCTGCAGCCATCCGTACTCGTCGGCGCAGAGCAGCGCAAAGGATAGCGCCGCGGACACGTCGGGGGCGTCGGCGGCCAGGCCAAGCGCCACGCTGTAGCGCCCGCCCGGCAGGACGGGCAACTCGTCGATGATGACGGCGACCGCGTCACGTGCGGGAAGGCGCGTGCCGGGCGGCCATTTGGCCTGCATCGTTCGCCGCACTGCAGTCGTGCAGTCGGGGACCAGCGTCTGGCTCTTCGTTCCGGTGCGTGGGATGAGTGGTGGTGCGGCGAATCCTAGTGCGGGGGCCCAGTACGTGAACCGATTCCAGCGGAAGTTGTTGACGAGGGGGTTGCCGAGATTCTCGGTAAACGCTCCGCGTTGCTCCTGGACGACGTCGTCGTGGCTCATCGGCGTGTACGGGTCCAGGGTGAGAAACCAGGACAGCGCTCGGACGAGATCCTTGGGACCTGTTTGGTTGCCGCTGTCGGCGATGTTCTCGTTTCGGCTGGGGTCGAGCGCTTGTCGGCGTAGGAGGTCGTCGAAGGCGGCTACGTCGTCGGGTGTGAGCCTCTTCGCCACGTCGGTGAGTGCGAGCTGCTCCCCGTCTTCGGCGGCGATATCGAGGTCGAGGAGAGTCTTCACGGCGAAGTCGAAAGTGGTGTCGCTGTCATTCTTGTCTGGGGGGAGCAGGCTGACCGGGCTTATGGTGGCCTTTAAGGTCTGACGGTTCTGCCGTCGTCCTGGGCAGCCTACGAGGTGCCGGGTGATGATCCACATCGCGGTGGGAACGGAAGCCGGGTCGTTGAGCATCGGCATTTACAGCGCTCCGAGTGCGGTTGTTATCGGCAGGGACACGTCGCAGGTTTGACAAAGCCGCAGGTGGGGATGTTCGGGATCCGGCAACTCGCGCGGGTGCACGAGGTAGGTCGGCGCTCCGGCCGCCAGCCGGGTTCGGACCTCCAGCGGGAGGCTGGGCCGCTCGTCGCTGACCCAGATCAGGGGTCCGCCGTAGCCGTCGACCAGACTGGCATCGCTGTCCACGATGACGGGCCTCGGCCAAGCACCGTGCTGTACCTCCACGGTCAGTTCCGTGCTGGCGCCGGGTCCGACGATCACCGACACTCCGCGGCGGGCGAGTTGTGTCAGCAGTTGCGGCAGAAGGTCGTCGCGAATGGCGTTATCACGCCACCATAGGCTCATCCAACTGGCCGAGCCCCGCAGGTGTTCGAGAGGGTCAGGCTGGTTCGGCCAGCACACCATCCCGGGCAGCGGCTCGCCGGCACTGCGGTAGTAGCCGCCGCCGGCCCGCGACGGCGTGCGCCGTCGACACGCCGGGCAGCCCCGACAGTTGATGGTGGTGGGGAGGGTGCCGCCGCACCACGGTACGCGGTAGTAGCCGGAGAGAATCTCACCGAGGCACCGGTCGCCCTTGATCACCTGACGTAGGTGTGCCAGCGCCGCCGTCTGTTCAGTCGTCACGAGCCGCCGTTGCGCCTCAAAGGTCTGCTGCCAGAAGGCGTGGTCGTTGGTGCGCCCGTCGCGTACATGCGCGATGACGCGGGCGTCTGAGCGCTCGTGGTACTCGTCGAGCCGGCGTTGCCACTGTTCCTCGGGTTCTTCGGGCTGCCGTGTCGGAGGTTGTGGCGTTTCCAGAGCGATCAGCTTGGCCTGCACCATCAGGTTGAGCGTGCGCACATTCCACTGGCGGCTGTGGCCGGACTCCTCGGGGATATAGGTCGGCAGGGTGTCGAGGTCGATGTCGTAGGTGCCGTGGCCGAGGTTGGTCGCAGATCGGCGCATGCTGCCCCAGCGGTCCCAGCCCTTGTCGGCGCTGATCACGACCTCTCGGTTGATCCGGGTGGCGAGCGGGTAGTCGGAGGGTGCGCTGGCCAGGTAGGCGATCGCGGGGCGGCGGTCTCGGCCGCCACGGCCGACTTCCTGGTAGTAGCGGTCGAGGGTCTCCGGTACGCAGGCGTGGATAACGGTGCGGACGTTGGCCATGTCGAGCCCGAGTCCGAAGGCGGACGTGCCCACGACGATGTCGTAGCGAGTGCGTGCTGGGCGGCCGTCAGCGTCTTCACCGCGCCAACCCATCACGGCGGCGCGGCGCGCGGTGTCGTCGAGGTCGCCGGTGACCACGACCAGGCGCCGGAAACCGGCATCGCGTAACCGCTGTGCCCATGCCTGCGCGTCGCGCTTACGCGTGGTGTAGAGGATCATCGGTCGGGGCAGGGCGCTGACGGCGTGCAGGACGGCAGCGTTGCGAGCGGCTTCCGTTTCGTACTCGTCGATGAAGTAGCTGGGCTCGCGCCGGGTCTGTGCAGCCCATACCAGTTCGGTCAATCCTGCTGTGCCGAACAGGTGCTGGAGGGTGTGGATCTGCTGGCGGGTCAGGGTGGCGCTCATGGCCAGGGTGACCGGCGCGCGCCCCGGCGGTGCGAGCGTGATCCAGGTGCGGCGTTGTCCGGCGATGGCCTGGAACTCGGGACGGAATTCGTTGCCCCACTGTTCGACGAGGTGCGCCTCGTCGATGATGAGGTGAGTGAGATGGCCTTGGCGCGCTGCGGTGTCAAGCGCGGAGTTGAGGCCACCCAGCAGCGCTTCGGGCGCTGCGATGACCACCCGCTGGCGGCCCTGTCGGATGTCCCGGCGGATGGCCTGCTTGATGTCGGCGGCGAGGCCGCCGGTGTAGGCGTAGTGACCGCTGGGGCTGGCGTGCTCGCCGCGTTCGGCGAGCAGTCCGCGGAGTCGGCGCTCCATGTCCATGGCCAGCACGATGGTGGGCACGACGATGACGGCCACTCCACGCTGGCGTGTCGCGGGTATGGCTGCCGCCCAGGCCAGTTCGGTTTTGCCCTGGCCGGTGGGCAGGCACACGATGAGGCAACTGCCCGGCGGCGCCGTCACGATGGAGCGCGCTGCTTCCCGCTGTCCGACGGAGGTGTAGTGCTGGTAGCGCGGGCCGAGGGTTCGCGTCCAGAACGGATCGGCAGGATGCGGCGGCGGCGTGGCTGCTTGTCCGGCGTAGACCTCGGCCATCTCCTGGTCGGCAGCCTGGTTCGCCTCCCCCGATGGGGTGGGCGGATGCCATGCCTGGGCGGTCAGCGATAGCCCGGCCGGTGTGGTCAACGCCTGGCAGCCAGCCTGCTCCCACTGTTCTCGGCTGGGCAACGCCGGGCCGATAGGCACCTCCAAGGGCCAACTGCCGTGGCGGCGTGCCTGCTGCTCCAACAGGATCTGGCGGGTAAGGGCCGCCGCGTCACGCCAACCCGTCTCACCGTTGGCCAGACCGCCCAGGGCGTCGCGGAGCCGGGTGACGGTGGCATCCGTGGGGTGGGCGGCTTCAGGGTCGGGCCACAGCGACCACAGTGCTTGCGCGTCGGCCCAGGCGTCAGACACTCGGCGGCTCCAACGGCAATGGGCCGCCGACGAGACAGGTGATCGCCATCAGTCGCAACCGGGGCCGGCCAAGCCCGGTGACCAGAGCGGAGGTCACATTGACGTCGTCGAGATAACTCTCGGTGTCGGACAGCAGGCGGCCCGCTCGTTGCCGGGCCTGGGCCTGTGCCTGCCGGATCGCCAGGGCGCGCTCTGCCTCCGCTCGCGCCTGCTGTCCGCGAGCGAGGAGGTCTGCCGAGCGAATCAGTTCGATCCGGCCGTGCTGTTCGGCTTGCCGGGCGGCGGCGGCGAACGCGTCGGGGCCGCCGAACCATTCCCATAGTGCGTTGACTCTGGCGTCGCTGAGGTTGACGTCTCCGCGCTCTGGGCTGTAGCGGGCGTCGAGCCATGCCAGCAACTGTCGGTCCACGATGGCGACTTCGCCACCTGCCGTCAGCCAGACGCGCTGCAGGAACGGCGGGAAGATCACGTCTGCCTGCCGGCGCAGTGCCCGCTGGGCGTCGGCCCGGTCGGCGACGGTCTCCAATGCCGGATCGATGTCGGCCTCGACCAGGAAGTCCAGGCCGAAGTATGGCTGAGGGGCGACACCGTGATACCCACGCCGCCAGTACGCGGTTGCCTGCCCACGGTCGTCGACGGTGACCACGCGGGCCAGCACGTCGACGAACGGGTTGCCCAGCCGCAGGAGTCGAAGCTCAGGGTGGCGAAGCGCCGTGTTGCGGTTGAAGGTGCCCTCCATCGCCGCTGTGGGTACAGCGTGCCCGGCGAGTGACAGCAGCCGGGGGGACACCAGCAGCGGACCACGCTCGAACCGGAGGGCGTGCTGGACGTCCACCCGGGTCCGGCAGCGGAAGCGCAACCCACCGGGGTTGTCGCCGGCGTAACCGCGCATCGCCCGCTCGTGTTGCCGCCATTCGACTTCCAGGGCGTTCGTGGACTCCGCCACACTGCGACCGAGCGCCGCCTGGTGCACGGCCTCGAGCATGTCCATGCCGTCGATGTCCCGGCGCTCCCGGGTTAGGGTCTCGGTCACGCTGGTCGCGGTGCGGAGCATGGCGGCAGGGCCATCGCGCAGGGCTGCTTCCCAGACCGATTCGGCGATCCCGTCCAAGGCTTCCTGCAGGGCGGAGACCGAGTCGTCGAAAATCCTGACGCAGTGGGTGAGCAGCGCGGACCAGGCCGTAGTGAAGTCTTGATCGTCGACTCCGACCTGGACGACGAGTTGCGGTGCCGGCTGCCGCGCTGCACCGAAGACTCCGGCGAACCGGTCGATCCGGCCGAGTCGCTGCTCGCACCGGTTCGGTGACCAAGGCAGCCTGACGTGGATGACGGCGTCCGCGTCCTGCAGGTTCACCCCGTCCTCGGCGCTGTCGTCGGCCACAAGGACGCCGCCGTCTGCGCGCCACTGGTCGACGGCCGCGGCGTTGTCCTCTGCGCTGCGCCGGTGGGAGTGCTCGTGGATGTTGAGGCCCTTCCGGTCGTTGAAGCAGTCCGCGAGTCGGCCGGCGAGGCTACCGGCACCGCAGAAGATCACTGTTCGGCAGTGTTGGGCCGCCGCACGCGTCAGTGGGCGCGGGTCGAACTCGGTTTCGCCGCGGTCGTCGGCGAGCTTGTCGAGAGCGAGTTCGTCCGCTGCCAGGACTGCGGGCGAGGCGAGCAGGTGCCGCTCGTCGGCGGTGAGGCCGGCGCGGGTGGCTGCGGCTTCGTCGCGGTGCACCCGCCAGCGCAGCGCATCATGTAGGTCCTGGGTCAGGTCGTCCACGCGAGAGGACAGGACGGCCAGGACCTGGCCATAGGCGCCGGCGTGCTGCTCTGCTCCCTGGTCCAGCAGCCAGTGGCTCACCTGCTGTTGCCATCCCAGCAGGACGTCACAGGCGCGCATGGCGCGCCCGGCTGGCATAGCGATGGGTTCGGGTCGGCGACGTCCGGTGACTTCGAACGGTAGCGCCTCGGAGTCGGCGCTGGCGGCGAGGACATTGTGGCGGCGGTGCCGGATGACGCGGCGGTGCAGCCGGTAGGTCTCGCTGATGTGCGCGCGAAGGCCATCCACCCGCACGCGCAGTACGGGTCGAAGGGCCTCGTCCTGCAGGTCCCCGTCGGCTGTGAGCAGGCCGGTCACGTCGTCGGCGAGCCGTCGGAAGGCGGTGTCTTCCGGGATCAGTGCCGCGATCTCGTCGATGGCGCTGGGTATCAGTGGTTCGAAGTCCGCGTCGAGACTGTGCACCGCCCTCGCCAGCGTTCTGCGGTCCTGGAACCGGGCCGTGAACTGGGCACGGTCCTGCCATCGGTAGAGGGTGGGGTCGAGCAGGTGCAGCAGGGCCAGGTGCGTTTCGGGGCGGGCGGTGGTCGGGGTGGCCGACAGCAGCAGCAGCCGCGGCGTCGAGTGGGCCAGTAGGGTCAAGTCGCGGTACGGGCTCTGGTTCGGGTCGTCGGTGCGGCATAGGCGGTGTGCCTCGTCCACGATGACGAGGTCGAAGCCATGGTATTCCGGCCACCGGTCGGGGGTTTCGTGGCTGGTGATCCGCACGGTGGCGGCCGGGAAGTCATCGATGTAGAACTTGGCCTTCAGTTCGGCCTGCCACTGCCGGCGCAGCACGTCGGGCGCGACGATGAGAATCCGGGACGCGGGCCGGTCGAGCAGATGCTGTCGGATGACCAGACCAGCTTCGATGGTTTTCCCGAGCCCCACCTCGTCGGCCAGCAGGTACCGCTGGACCGGGTCGCTGAGCACGGTCATGGCGGCCTGAACCTGGTGGGTATAGATCTCGACGCCTGCGGAGAGAAGTGCCGGCAGACTGGCGCAGGCTGCCCGCTGCGCCACGAGGCTACCGAGCATGGGCAGCCGTGCGTCCCGGAAGTGAGGCGACTCGTGGGCGCCTGCGGCCAGGACTTCCACCGGAGACTGGATCCGGCGATCCCACCGCACCCGCAGGTCCTCTTGCGGTACCTGGAAGTCGCGGTCACGGTTCGGGATGCGTACGAAGTACAAATCCGGACCACCGCCGATCACCCGCCCGGCCAGCCAGCGACCGGTGTCGGGGTCGTGCCAATACACCCGGGTTTGTTCCAGCAGGCGCACCGGCTGACACTCCTCGGCCGGCACCCACCACGACGCGGCGACCGGCGAGGCCACCGATTCGAACGCGTCGACCCGGACCTGGTCACCGGCCCGTTCCGCTACCCGGCCGATCCCGGGCATGCGGGCGTGCTCCACGAACTGGCCGATCATCAGGGTCGCCGAAGGGGTGCGAGAAGGCACCCACGCAGGCTATCCGACGGTGCCGACAGCCTTTACCCGCCTACAAGATCACAAGACAAGCCAAATAGGACTTGACCTGCGCGCATCAGGCAGACCAGCACGGAAAACGGATGGCCGTCTACAGCCAGGCGAGTTCCAGCCCTCGGCCGCCCCAGCCCTTCAGGGAAGGTGAGCCCTTCGAGTAGTGCAGGCAGCCGGACCGCGTACGGCTTGTTGGTGTCGGCCGGAGGCCCCAACGAGCCGCACACAGCCACCCACTTCATCGTCCTCGCGCCACCTGGCTGGATCGGTAGCGGCTCTGCAGGAAGTCCGCGACACGGTGGATGTCTCGGGGGGTGTTCTGGATGTCGTTCCACTTGCGCGCAACGCCATCGCTAAAGACCCATTCACCCTCGGTCCAGTGGCAGTCGTCAGCGATCACCTTGAGATCAGCGGCGAACTCGTCCGACTCAATGATGCCGTTGCCATCGTCGCGGACGTGGCTGATCGCGTCCATGAGGTACCCCATGCTGATAATCCCGGCACCGTGCATCAGACGTGACCTGCGAGGAGGCTTGTTCCACGCATCAGGAAAGACCTGCTTCACCGCAGCCCAAAAGTTGCAGAGCAGGGTGAACATCTCGCCGGTGTACGGCAGCGCTTCGTCGTTGCGGAATCGATAAAGGGCTCCGTCGGACAGGCTGTTCTCTAGCATCCGCAATACCGAGTTGTCTTTGATGTGGCCGCCTGGGTTGGTGGGCATCTGGATCATCCGGTAGAGCGGGGACCGCAGCTCATCGAAGTTGAGCTTTTCGAGCAGGGTGGCAGGCAGTTGGCGGACCCGCAACGGGGTGGGCAGCGCACCGGAGGCGCCTGGCAGCAACTCGTGGATGAGGCCCTTGGGGAGTGCCTTGGTGGAGTTGACCAGGATGAACTGGAAGCGCTGGTCGGCGGTGTCGTTGGCGATAAAGGCGCTAATGCTCACTGGGAACGCGTCGATGTTGGCGTCGCGGATGGCGGCGCAGCGCTGTTGGCCGTCGACGATGAACCCTGGCCGGTTGTGTTCCGGTCCGTCGATGAGCGGGATTACCAGAGTTCCCGTCTCCACGTAGCTGGGGCCAGCGGCGGTGGCGGGGTTTGGTTCGAAGCGCACGCGTTCGTCGAAGGCGATGACGATGGCGTTGGGCAACAGCGGGCTGTCGTCGGTTTCGATGTACCGGCGAATAGCCGCCACGTGGGCGAGAACTTCGGGTCGCTGGTAGCCGTGCAGTTCGGTCGTCTCGTCGCGTCGAATGCGCGAGACGGTGGCGATCTGCGGGACGAGTTTACCGTCCATCGCGAAGGTGTAGAGGCTGCGTCCGCGACCTTGCTGAATCTTCAACGCGGGCAGCCGGAGTTCGAGGGTGGTGCCTGCGGAGAGGTCACGTCGGGTCGTGGTCACGCGGGAGTCCTTTCTCGTTGTGCGCGCAGCCGCTGTTCGAACACGTACAGGTTGTGAAAGCCGCGCCGTTTGTTGCGTTCGGTGCCTCTGAAGATCACGACTTCGATGCCGATCGCCTTGCACAGGTCACAGGGACAGTCCCGCCAGGGCCGGTCTGCCAGGGTCGCACGATACTGCGCGCTACGGTCGGACTTGCCGTCCCACACGGCGCTGTAGTCGACAAGTGCCTGAACGACCGGGTCGACGTCGATCTCGTCGGCGTCGTACTGGCGGAGCCGGGTCAATGCGGTGCGTTCCAGGGCGAGTGCCTGGGCTTGGCTGATCTCGCCGGAGCGGATGCGGGCCTTGAGCTTGGGGTTACCGTCGACTTGGGGTACGCGCAAGGCGACGTAGGTGCCGGTGGGTGTGTAGTAGTTGTCGCGGTCGTCCTTGAATGCTTGACGGAACGGTGAGGTGCTGTCGAAGCTGGTGACGCCATGGGTGGCGAAGGTGGGGACGTCGTCGCAGCGGCTGATGCCCAGCAGGTGCAGCTGCGTGGTGGGCTCACGGACCTGGTCGATCGCGGCGAGGCAGGCGAGGATCTCCTGGGTCTTGAGAGGGACCATGCCCCCGAGCGCGATGCGTTGGTACCCGATGCGTTGTAGTGCGACGACGGCGTCGGCGTAGGACTGCGGGCTCCAACCTTGGGCCACGCCGAGGGGGGTGAAGCAAACTCGGCGGGCCTTGCAGCGCTGCCAGAAGTCCGCAGCCAGAGCAAGGGTGATCTCCTGGCGACGTACCCACTCGGCGGCGCGCTCGTCGTCGCGGGCTGTCTTGGGCTCGTATTGAAAGATGACGTGGTCTACGGCGATGCCGTAGTGGAATCCGCAGCCGTCATAGAAGTCGATGACCTCGTCGACACTGTAGGGCGGGTACTCCTCAGCGACGTAGGAAAACGCTCCACAGTCGCCCATGATCTTCAGCGGTGTGTGGCCGCGGTCGAGGCGGAAGAAGCGCCGGGCGCCCTCGCGGTAAAGGCGGTGGCGTTGCGCGGCTGTGTACTTGCCGGTTCCTCCGCCGGCCTTGCCGTCGACGATGGCCTTGGAGACCAGCAGCCCGTCGAAGGGGGCTTGGGTGAGTACCTCGTGGGCGTACAGGTCGTCGCGTTGCCGGACGCGGAACGGGTCGCGTTCTTCGGTGACGAAGTCGAAGCCCGGGTCGACCTGGTCCTGGCTGTCAGGGAAGAAGAACCTCACGACAGCTCTGCCCGGGTGTTGTGGTAGAGGCGGATGAGGTAGTTGGACAGTTCCTGGATGTGCCGGTGCATGTTTTCAATCTCGTTCCAGCGTAGGCCTAGGTCGTCCCAGACGCCAGCGGTCCAATGACAGTGCGGTGCGATGAGGGCAAGGTGTTGGCGGATGGTCTCCGGTGCGTTGGGGCTGCGGGGGTCGACGGCGCCTAGGATGCGGTCCATCAGCCGGCCCATCGCGCGGATCCCGGCACCGTGCATGAGGCGGCTCTTGGTAGCCGGCAGTCCCCAGGCGTCGGGGAAGGTGTCGCGCACCGCAGCCCAGTAGACGTACAAGGCCTGCAGGATCGCTTCGAAGTCGGTCTCGTTGCGGCTGACGTCGCGGTACGGAAACAGGCAGCCTGACGATGAGGTCAGGCTCTCATTGAGCATGTTCACCACCACGGTGTCGGTGATCACCGCGTGGGGTGTCTGTTCCCGGCTCGTGGAGGCCCGTTTGATCAGCCCGTACATGGGCGAGGTCGGATCGGTGTTGAGGACGTCACACAGCGCGGCGGGCGCCTTGCGGATCGCCAGACGAGGGGGCAGTGGGCTGTCGACCTCGGGCAGCAGTTCGGTGACGAGCCCGCGCGGCAAGGGTCGGGTGTTGTTGACCCGCAGAAACTGGTCGCGCTGGAGTGTGACACTGTCGGCGACGAAGGCAGTGACGGGAACCGGAAAGCCGCGGCGTTGGGCCCGCGCCAGGGCGAGGGCCCGCTGCTGGCCGTCAACTATCCAAGCTGGCTTCGGCTTGCCCTTTGCCGGTAGTGGAATGGTCAGCTTGCCGGAGGTGGCCAGACCGTCGCCGACGCTGGGGCCGCGGCTGGACTCGAACTTCGCGCGGGAGGACAACGCGAGGATAATCGGGTTCGGGAACAGCGCGCCGTCGGTGTTGAGATAGTCGATGATCTCCTCGACGTGCCGGCGTACCTCGGGGCGCTGGTAGCCGATGAGGTTGCCGGCCTCGTCGCGACTCACTCGAGAGATGTCGGCGATTTGCAGGACCTCGTCGGCGCGCAACGCGAACATGAAGAAGGGGTAGGTGCTACTCTGGTCGATCCGCAGCGCCCGGCGGACAAGGTTCTTGACGGAGGGGGCGGCGGGCATCAGCGCCTCACCTGGGCCGCGACGTCGGCGAACAGGGTGCGGAATCGGGACTGTTCGCAGGACTGCCCGGACTGACGTAATTGGCGCAGCAGGCTGGTCGCGGTGGTGGGCCCGTTGGCCAGGTGGCGCCGGATAAGGTCGCGCAGGGCTTCGTCGCTGAGCTTCTGCCCGATGGGTCGCCGGCTGGGGTCAGGCGGCGCGGTGGTGGTGGCTTGTTCGGCGAGTTTGCGCAGGTTGGCGTGAGACAGGTCGTCGGCTGCTGTGGTGAGCAGGTGGGCGGCGGCGCGAACATTGAGCGCTTGCAGGCTGCCGCCGACCACTGGCCGAAGTGCGGCGGTAACCGGCACGATGAGGTCGTCGATGTCCGGGCACCGCCCGGGCGGGCCGATGATGGCCAGCTGTTCGCGGTCGGCCAGGCAGTCTGCGGCTTGGCGTAGGTCGTCGGCGCAGGCGCGTAGGTACGCCTCGGACAGCACGGCGATGACGACCGCGTGGGGATTCTGGCGAGCCAGCGTTGTGAAGGAGCGAGGGGCATGGGTGTCAGGGCCGCTCCATCGGTTGAGTCTGCTCCACCAGTCGCGCATGGCGGCCGACGAGGAGCCGGCCGAGTCGGCCTCCCCCGCGGTGAAGGTGGCCGCGTAGGGCGCGACCGGCGTGTCGGCTGCGATCAGCCCGTAGCCAGCGGAGCACACCCACAGTTTCGTAGTCTGCGGCAGCGTGGCGGGAAGGCTGCGGGCAACCTGCCAGTGTTCGCCGGCGTACAGGTCCAAGGCGGCAACTCGGTCAGCATCGGAGGTGGACAGCCGGGAGGCCCAGGTGGCGAAACGTTGCCCTGGCTGCTGTTCGTGCAGACTGCCGAGCCGCAGGTGATCGGGCACAACGCGGGTCTTGCGGTTGGCGCAGGTGACCACGAGGTGCACGGGACGGTCGGCCATGCCGGATCTCGACCTCACGCGTCGCCGCCAGTCGTGGAGTCGGTCCACTCGAGCCGCGCGTAGGCGGCATGGTTGTGGATGCTTTCGTCGTTGACCACGCGCACCCGGAATCGGTTCACACGAGGGTCATCGCGCAACGCCAGGGCAACGTGGCGGGTCATGTCCTCGACGAAGACCGGATTGTCGTAGCCGGCCATGGTGACGTGACGCTCGTCCGGCCGTTTGAGCAGCGCGTAGACCGGTGAGGATGCCGAAGCCTCGGCGACATCGATGAGGTCGTCGAACCATAGTTCTCCCGGGCCCACCGGGTGGACTTCGATGGTGACGTAGCCGCGTTGGTTGTGCGCCCCTCGATCACTGATGGCCTTGCTGCAGGGACACACGCTCGTAACGGGCACGCGGGCCTGCAATGTCAGGACCGGATTGGCTGTGCTCACGCTGGCGGTCAACGCGCACTGGTACTCGCTGAAGGACCGCGCGCCGGTGACCGGGGCCTGTCGCTCCAAGAAGTAAGCGAAGGTGAGACGGACGCGGGCGCTGCTGCTGCCCATACGCATACGGAGGTCTTCCACCAGGCGCAGCGCACTGTCCGACGCGACCCCGTCTCGCCAGGTGTGCAGCACTTCCACGAATCGGCTCAGGTGGGCGCCTTTGACCTCGGCGTCGAGGCTGACCGACATGTCGATGGTGGCGACGGTTTCGCGTTTAGCCCCCTGGCCGTCAGCGATCAGCAGCGGATAGCGCAGCCCTTCGATGCCGACCTCATCGAGGGAAACCCCCCGCTGGTCGGGCAGCGCCTGCACGTCGGGAAGCATCACCGCTCTCCTCGATAGATGCAGCCGGAGGTGCACGTCTCCCGGACCATGACAGTCGACAGGGGGAGTTGATCGATTAGTCGGTCCCAGATCCAGCGGGCCAGTACTTCGCTGGTCGGATTCTCCAGGCCGGGCACCTCGTTGAGGTAGTAGTGGTCAAGTTGGTCGAGGAGCGGTTGGAACGCCTTCTTGAGCTCGCCGAAGTCCATGACCCAGCCCGCTTCGGGGTCGACGTCGCCGTGGACATGAACCTGAACCCGGTAGGAATGGCCGTGTAGGCGGGCGCACTTGTGCCCGACTGGCACGTTCGGCAGCCGGTGCGCGGCTTCGAAGGTGAACTCCCGGAAGATTTCCATCAGGCAATTCCTAGGTATTTGTGTGTCTGCAGACTCAGCTGCCACTGCGGATGGTCGAGGCAATACCGCACCGCAGCCTCGGTGTTGGCCGCCCTGTCGGGGCCATCCATGGGCTGCAGCAGGAAGTGCTCGAAGGCGAGGTCTTCGAACAGTTGCGGCTCAGCGCCGACCTGCGGGTAGACCAGCTTGAGGTCATGGCCCTGGGTGAGCACGAGGTCGGCGCCCGCCTTGGGGCTGACGCAGATCCAGTCAAGCCCGGCTGGCGCCGGCCGAGTGCCGTTCGTCTCGACCGCGACCGTAAAGCCCTCGGCGTGGAGGGCCTGCACAGCGGCCTCGTCCAGTTGCAGCAGCGGTTCACCGCCGGTGCAGACGACGTAGGGGCGGCTACGAGGATGGGACTTCCCCTGCCAGGTCTTGGCCACAGCCGCGGCCAGATCAGCCGCAGACCGGAAACGACCCCCACCTGGGCCGTCCGTGCCAACGAAATCGGTGTCGCAGAACCGGCAGATAGCGCGATGCCGGTCCGACTCACGCCCGGTCCACAGGTTGCAACTGGTGAACCGGCAGAACACCGCGGGCCGGCCCGCATGGGTTCCCTCACCCTGCAACGTGTAAAAGATCTCCTTAACGCGGTACACCAACCTCACCCAGCCGTCGGCGCCAGAGCGGGATCTGTACGGCCGAGTTCCGCGAAGCCGCGACCGCGCAACAGGCAGGAGTCGCAGGTACCGCATGCCCGCCCGTCGACCGGGTCATAGCAGCTGTGTGTCCAGGCGTAATCCACGCCCAACTCCAGACCTCGGCGAATCGTCTCGGCCTTGGTCAGCTGGATCAGCGGCGTGTGGATACGCAGCCGTTGGCGACCCTCAACGCCGGCCTTGGTGGCAAGGTTGGCCATCTGCTCGTAGGCGGCGATGTACTCCGGGCGGCAGTCGGGATAGCCGCTGTAGTCGAGTGCGCTGACCCCGATGAACACATCCGAGGCATCCAGGGTCTCTGCCCACGCCAGCGCGAAGGACAAGAAAATCGTGTTCCGGGCGGGCACGTACGTGATCGGAATGTCGCTACCGAGATCGTCAGCGCTGTCGTGGTGCGGCACGGCAAGAGCGTCGTCGGTCAGCGCCGAGCCACCGAAGACGCGCAAATCGATGTCAGCGACGACGTGCTTGACTGCTCCGAGGTTCGCGGCTACACGGCTCGCGGCTTCGAGCTCCACCGTGTGCCGCTGGCCGTAGCGGAAGCTCAGCGCGTACGCTTCGTACCCCTCGTGCACCGCCATCGCGAGTACCGTGGCCGAGTCGAGTCCTCCGCTAAGTAGCACCACAGCCCTGCGCTTCGCCGCAGACATATGCCGGCCTCCGCCTCTCCACTCGGGTCCGAGAAACTGCAAGGTCGCGCGCCGATGGTCGGCTGCAGTTTCGGCGGTCAGCCTACCGAACTACTGGGAACGATGGAACGCGCCTTGGGGAGCGCCAGTCGATCACCGGCAGAGGCAGGTCGCGTCGACTACCCAGCGCAACTGCCGTCGCTGTGATGGGTGAGCACGGTCGATATTTCAAGGAGCACCTCTTGCTAACTGCGGTAGATCGCTGTGGCAGGACGTCGCACTTTCTTGCACCAACAGCGCTGAACCTCTCCGAGAAACTCACCGCCTGTCCGGTAGGTCAAGATAGTACCTCTGTGCGAATTTGCGCATCGGGCAAGTCGGCGGAGTGGCCGTCGCTGGATGATCCCGCGCGGAGAACCACCGCATCAAGGAGGCGCTCCGCACCTGGCAGACCCGGCACGCCGGCCGGTGAGCGTCGTTCCGCCGGCAGGCCTGCCGGGAGCGGTCGGCGTTAGATCGTTCCGGTGATCGGCCTACAAAAGAACTCACGCAGAGTAGGGATGGCGCCCGAGGCGGCCTGGTTGGCCCTCAGTCTGCTGCGGGGCGGGTGGTCGTCTTGCGCTCGGGTATGCGGATGATGTCCGTGTCGATGCCTTCTCGCCGGGGAACGTAGAACCAGCCCTCCTCGGTGTCCGGGTCGTAGTGCAGAACAGTGTTCTCCCTCGCGAGCCGCCTGAGCCAGGCGTCCAGCTTGACTTTCTCCTCCTTACGCAGTTGCTTGCCGGCGCGGCGGCGCGCTTCGGTGCGCAACATCTGGATCGGGAAGAGCCACCGGTGCTCGTCCTTGAGGAGCCACGGGATCAGCTCGTCGTCGCGGATCGTCCGCCGCTGGAGTCCTCGCCGTCGGCGGAAGTTTCCCCAGAGCGAGGGCACGGTGTCGATGCCGTACTTGCGGCGGTACTCCTCCACCATCCACTGGTAGCTTCGCCCCTCCTCGAACCATCGCAGGACCTCTTGCTCATTCTGGATCTTGCTTGCGGGCATCCCGATTCGTTCGACTTTCTTCCTGGCTGGGCGCGCCAGCTGATCAACAACCTGCGGGGAGAGTGAACATCCGGGTGGTCCACACGTCAACCACGGTCAGTAGGCTGCGGTGCAGCATCGGCGACATGAACAGGAACGGTTGTGAAAGTCACCATCACCGTGTGTGACGTGTGTCAGGACAGGCAGCGTGAGGCCAAGACGTACGAGGTCGTGTCGGAGGGCCGGACTGCGGAAACCGACCGCTGCGCGGAGCATGCGGCTCCGTTCGAGGCGCTGTTCGCAGTGACCGAGCCGCGTCCGGGGCGACGCCGGTATCAGGTCACCACGATGGAAGAAATCGAGGCGCGCAAGGCAAGCCAGGCCGGCACCCGCTCGCGGGCCTGAGCAAGCCGGTCATCACACCCTCGGAAGTCCAGGGGCCGCACCTGCCGCGCCTCTGCTCACTTGCGCCAGGCGGGGGCCATCCGCTCGGACATCTCGCGCCAGAACGTCCGCAGGTCGTCCCGGTTGACCGCCTGCCAGTCCGCCCGCCCCGGCGAGCGGAACCAGCGCCCCACGAGGTCGATCTGGTGGGCGCAGAACGCCTCGTCCATCTGGTACGGCAGCTCGTCGCCCTTCGGCGGCAGCGGGCACAGCCGGAACGGGCAGTCGTCGATGCAGGTGGAGCCCGGCTGGACGTCGTGGGCCTGGCGGCGGCTGAGGGTGACCCGCATGGCGGTGCGGTCGATGGTGAGGCACGGGGGCAGGTCGGCGCGGCTGGCCCGGCTGAGCCGGCGCGCCCGCTCGTCGTTGTCCCGGCCCCGGTCGGCGAGGTTGAGCAGCAGCATCACGTCGGCCAGCAGCCGTTGGGCCCGCGGTTCCAGGACGGCCCAGCCGTGCGACGGCGGCAGCCAGGAGTCCTGGAGGCGGCGGATGCCCGGCTGTGGGCTGACCGCCCCCACCCGGCCGACGATCTCCCGCTCGTCCACCCAGCAGTGGCGCTCGGGGTGGCGGTCGATGAGCGCCTCGACGCACAGGTCCGCCACCTCGAGGACGAGCGGGTGCGCCGTACCGCTGCCGGGCTGCGGGGCGCGGTGCCCGCCGCCCGCGATCGAGGTCCAGAAGGCGACCAGCCCGCGCGGGTCCGAGCCGTGGCCCCGTTCGTGCAGTGTCTCGCCGGGGTCGCGGGGGAGGGCCAGCAGGGTGAGCGCCTGGATGAGCACCAGGTGGGAGTACCAGAACCGGGAGTGCCGCAGCGCCTTCTCGGCCTCCTCGATGAGCAGGCTGCGGTGCGCCGGGTACGTGCGGCAGTTGGCGGCGAGCCGGAACCCCTGGGCGAGGGTTAGCTCGTAGACGCGGGCCCCGTCGGAGGCGTCGGTGGCCAGGCGGTGCACCCAGCGGCGCAGGGTCTCCCGGGCGACGTGCTGCCAGTGGGGCTCGCCGGGGGTGTGCGCGCTGTCGGCGTAGAGGAACAGCGACGGCGCGATCCAGGTCCGCAACTCCTCCAGGCGCTCCCGGCCCGTCGGGTCGGCCGCCTGCGGCGGCTCGTCGAGCAGGTCGCGCAGCGCGCGGACGGCCGCGTTGCCGCCGCTGGCGATCTCGCGGGCCACGGCGAGCCGGGGAAGGTACGACGTCTCGTCGGCCATCATCTGGAACAGCTGCCGGTACTGCGGTGTGGGCTGCCGTGACCGGAGTCCGGTGGGCTCGGGTGGCCGGTCGGCGAGTTGCCGGGCGGCGTCGCCGTACCGGTGCACGAGGGCGATCTTGGCGTCTTCGAGGGGGCGGTCGGTGACGGACCCGTCGCCCTGGTAGCGGGGCCAGGCATTGCGGATGGCGTCGGCCACCTGCCGGTGCGAGGCGTGCCCCGTGGCGACGTCCATCTCCAGCGCGGCCGCGAACATCTCCAGCGCCCGGGTGCGGTTGCGTGTCACGGTCGCCGCGTCGAGGAGCCGGTGCACGAGCGCGACCGACCGGTTCCGGGTGGCCCTCTCGTCCCGGCCGCTGGTGGGCAGGCCGACCGCCCGCCGGGCGGTGTCGGCGACACGGAGCAGGTCGGTGCGGCGGACGGTGGGGCTGCGCCGCCCGTCCAGTCGTTCGAACGCGCCCGCGCTGCGGGTGTGCAGGGTGAGGGCGGACAGCAGTTCCCGCCCCGGGCCGTGGTTTCGGGTGAAGGCCTGCGTGAGGAAGTCGTCGTCGCGCATGGCGGCGGTGAGGAAGCGCGAGCCGAGGTACGCCTGGATCACCCCGTGCTGGAAACGCACCCCGTCCTGCCGCTTCACCACGATGTTCAGCGCGTCCCCGGTGGTCTCGGCGAGGCCGATGTCCTGCGGGTTGTCGGCGCTGAGTTTGTGCAGCCGGGCGCGCAGCTCGGTCAGGATCCACCGCCGGCCGGCGTCGGTCGTGCCGTCGCCGCCGGTGAGTTCCGTCGTACGCACCGACAGCCGGTTGTTGCGCAACCCGATGCAGGCGAGGGCGGAGAGCACCTCGATCGCGTCGGACCGTTCGGTCTGCGGCATGCCGTAGTCCTCGTACAGGTCGCCGGCGACGGTGGCGTCGCACCACTCCTCCAGCAGGCTCCAGCGCAGCGCCGACCTGCCGGGGCCCGCCGGCTCGACCCGGTCGAGGCGGTCGACCTCGTGGAGTTCCCCGATGACCCGCAGGAAGAACGGTGAGTCGGCGACGTCGGCGGCCTTGACCAGCCCGGTGATGCGGTCCCACCGGTGCCCGGGGTCCGAGCGGCGGCTGTGGGCCCGCACGTACTCCAGGGCGGCGCCCTGGGAGAGCGGTTCCAGTTGCAGCAGCAGCGCGTCCAGGCCGCGCAGCGGATCGTCGGGCCGCGACGCGACCACCAGGGGGAGGCGCTCGCGGACCGCGCCCCGGACGGCCTCCCGGAGCACGCTGTCCCGATCGGCGGGCTGGGCGGCGTCGGCGAGGACCTCCTCCAGGCCGTCGGCGAGCACCACGATGCGGTTGTCCAGCCAGAGCCGCCGCCACATCCGGTCCGCCTCGCCGGCGGCGTGCAGCTGGGTGTCGATGGTGCGCTGGAACTGTTCGAGGGCGAGCTGGTGGAAGTTCAGCTTTTCCGGGTCGGTGACCGTCCGCAGGTCGATCCCGATCGGCACGACGCCGGTGGCCATCAGCATCTCCGCGAGGCGTGCCAGGGTGGCCGTCTTGCCGGTGCCGATGCCGCCCACCAGCAGCAGCGGGCGCCGGGTCGTCTCGTCGCGCAGCCGCTGCATCATCAGTTCGCACAGCTCGTCGCGGCCGACGACGTTGCTCGGGTCGAGGTCCCGTTCGGCGGTGGGCAGCAGCATGCGGCTGTTGCGCAGGACGTTGCGCCGGTACCAGCGACGGACCGGCACGTACCGCCAGAAGAGGAAGAGCGCCAGGCCCAGCGCCGCGACCATCGGCGGCTTGACGAAGCCCTCCACCTGGCCGCAGTAGTACGACCTCGGCGGTTCGCCCGCGCACCACGCCGACACCCGGAGGAAGCCGGGCTCGGTGTCGAGGATCATCAGGACCAGGGAGAGGGCGGTCCACGCCAGGAACACCCCGGCGATGGCGACGATCGCCCACCGCAGCCCGCGGTGGTGCCGCCAGCTCATCCGGTGGTCGCCGCGCTCGTCCGTACGCCGGCGGCGGTGCCGTTCCGCCTGGCGTTCCCGTCGGGTGCGCCACCGACGCCGCCGCTGGCGCAACCACAGCTGGGCCGCCCAGACCGGACCACGTTTCGGCCCGCGCATGGACACCCCCATGATCGACATGGTCGGCTACCGGACGTGCCTGCCCTCCACTCCACGCCAACGCTAGTGCCGTCGCGGCAGGCCAGTGCCTGGTTCCGGCATTCCCGCGCCGGCCCCTCGGCCCCGGTCCTCGCCCGCCGTCGGTCGTGTGGCGTAAGGTCCCGTAGACCTCGTTGGGGGAGGTGCAGACGATGCGTACCGGGTTGGAGATGCCGCCCGCGGTCGAGGCGGAGCGGGTCATCACGGCCGTCCTGGCCGACCTGCGCTCCGGCGACCATCGAGGAGTCGTGGTCGACTCCCCGCCCGGGGCCGGCAAGTCGACCCTCGTGGTGCGGGCCGCCGTCGAGCTGGCCGCCGCCGGCGAGCCGCTGATCATCGTCGCGCAGACCAACGAGCAGGTCGACGACCTCATCGACCGCCTGGCCCGCAAGGCGCCCGAGCTGCGCATCGGCCGCCTCTCCGCCGCCGACTACAAGCCGTCCGAGCGGGTGCGGGGCCACGAGACGGTCCGGGTCGCCGCGAAGGTCGCCGACCTCGGCGGCCCGGCCGTCATCATCGGTACGGCTGCCAAGTGGGCCACGGTCGCGGAGGGCTCCTGGCCGTGGGCGATCGTGGACGAGGCGTACCAGATGCGTTCGGACGCCCTGCTGCGCGTGGCCGGCAGGTTCGAGCGGGCGCTGTTCGTCGGCGACCCCGGTCAGCTCGACCCGTTCTCGACGGTGGAGACGGCGCGGTGGACGGGGCTGACCTGGGATCCGATGCAGTCGGCGGTGGCGGTGCTGCTGCGGCACAACCCGGAGCTGCCGGTGCACCGGCTGCCGGTGTCGTGGCGGCTGCCCGCCTCGGCGGCCCCGGTGGTGGCGGCGGCGTTCTACCCGTTCACCGGGTTCCGCGCCGGCACGTCCGCGCCCGACCGGGCCCTGTCCTTCACCGAGTCGGGGCCGGGGGACGCGCTGGACCGGGTGGTGGACCTGGCGGCGTCGACCGGCTGGGCGCTGCACGAGCTGCCGGCGCGGCACACGCTGCGTACCGATGCGGAGGCCGCCTCGGCCTGTGCGGCGCTGGCGCTGCGCGTGTTGCGGCGGGGCGCGGTCGCCGTCTCCGAGCACGCGCCGGCGGGCGCGCCGGTCACCGCGGACCGGATCGCCGTCGGGGCCGCCCACCGCGACCAGGTCGCGGCCATCCGCGCGCACCTGGGCGAGGCCGGAGCCGGCATCACGGTGGACACCGCCAACCGCCTCCAGGGCCGGGAGTACGACGTGACGATCGTGCTGCACCCGCTGTCGGGGCGGCGGGACGCGACGGCGTTCCACCTGGAGTCGGGGCGGCTCTGCGTGCTGACGTCCCGGCACCGGCACGCGTGCATCGTGGTGGCGCGCGCCGGGATCGGCGAACTGCTGGACGCCCATCCGTCCACCGAGATCGTGCACCTCGACGTGCCGGTGAAGTTTCCGGACGGCTGGGAGGCGAACCAGACGATCCTGGCGCTCCTGGCCGGCGTGGCGACCCCGGCGGACGCCCTCAGCGGATCGGGGAGCCACGCCGCCCGGTGACAAGGTTCAGGTACGCCACCGGCCGGCGCGAACGGCGAACTCGCCTCACCAGCCGTGGGGTCAGCGGCCGGGAGGCTGGTATTCGAACCGCTCCCGGGTCGCCTGGTCGATCTCCGCGGCGGTCAGCACCGGCGTGACCCGCGTGTCCACCCCGCCCGCCGCCCGGATGTCGATGGCGAGCGCGGCGGCGGTCCTGTGGTCGGGCAGATCGCACACCACGTAGGTGTCGTCCGCGCCGAACCCGAAGTACATCGACTCCAGCCGCCCGCCGGCACCCTCGATCATCTTCCGGACGACCTCGACGCGCTTGCTGCCGCCGTCGGTGGTGAGCCCCTTGATCCCGTCGATCGTGTAGGTCGACTTCAAGAGGAACTTGGCCACGCCGCCATCACCTCCCGAAATCGTCGCCCAGGGTTCAGCGCGTTCCCTGTCGTTGGATCCGCTCGGCGCCCTCGACCTTGGCCCGTCCCTGGTCGCGTTCCGTGCCCGCTGATCCGCTGGCGGTACGCAGGTGGCGGGCCTTCGGCGAGTGCTCGGTTGACGAGCCCTGGTGGCCCCGGGCGCCGCTGCCGGGATGTTGCCGGCCGCGCGCCGACTCGCCGCCGGGATCGTGCTTGTTCTCCTTGTGACTACCCATGCGCCGCGCGTACCCGGTCCGCCGGCCGCTAGTCATCGCCAGGCCGTCGCCGGCAGCGGCGCGGCGGGTGGTCGGGGGCGGGCCGGCGGCAGCGGGGGAAGCGGGTGTCGACGTCGGCGGCGAGCCGGGGCGGCGGGGCCGACGGTCCTACCGACGGGGCAGCTCGACAGGGCGTGAGAAAGCGGGCATCCGACCCGGTCCGGACACGAAGCCGACCGACAGCACAAGACCCGTGTCCACGCCGCCGTCGATCACCGGAATTCGTGTCGGCCTACCGATAGAGCGACGATTCATCTGATCAATGTCGGTCGATAGCGTGACGGGCAAAGGCCGTCCATGAAAGGCGGGCCATGACACATCCCATCACCTCACCGTCCCGGCGGCGGATCCTGCTCGGCGCCGCCGCGGCCTCGGCGGTCACCGTCACCGGGGCGAGCGCCGCGCACGCCGCACCACCCACCGCACCACCCGCCGGGGGAGCATCCCCGGCGCGACCCACCCAGCCCCTCGTGGCCCGGGACCGGGTCGCCACGGCACGGCTGGCCGGCGGGCCGGCCCGCTTCCAGGCCGACTTCCACGAACGCCTCGACGCCTGGCTGGCCTTCTGGTCGGCCAACTCGCCCCGGAGCTGGAGCACGCCGGTGGAGGTCGAGGGCACGGTGAGCGCGGACGGCGACGCGTTCACGCTGCACGTGATCCGGATCAGCCGCGACGACCAGACGCGGGACGCCTTCGCCGCCCGGCGGGTGGACGCCGCCCACCTGGCCACCCTCGCCAGCCTGCACCACCACTTCCCGTCGGTCCGCGTCGAGGCCGGCGGCGCGTTGCGGGTGACCGACGGCCCCGCCGGCTGGACCGGCTCGGCCGAGCAGGTCGCATTCGCCGTCACCGCCTGCCGGGAGTTGTGGGGGCTGCGCGCCGCCGACGCGACCACCTGGCGGGCGCACGCGAGCCGGGCCGGGCTTGCGGCCGACCCCGGCTCCCGCTCCGGCTGGGCGGCATTCACCAGGGCGAGTCTGCGGCACGGGCTGCGGACCGAATCATCTGACCTGTGGAGGTAAGGACATGGCACGAAGCGAATTCCGGTTCGTCGTCGACGGCGTGGAGCTGACCACCGAACAGCAGAGCCTCATCGCCGGCGAGATCCAGAAGGCGGGCCTCAACGCGCTGTCCGTGGCCGGCAGCAAGCTGACCAACCCGCTCGCCGTCGGGCACGCCAACATCAAGCTCCGGCCCGAGTGGTACGGGCTGTGGCTGATCGACGGCCCGTTCGCCGAGGAACTCGGCCAGAAGATCAACGACATCGGCTTCTGGATGCAGCGGTGACGGACCCCGTCCACCGGCCGGACCCGCCGGAGCGGATGTGCCCGAGCACCCCCGCGGCCAACGCCACGGTCTTCCTCGGCATGATCACTCCGGCGGGTCGGGTCGCCTACGTCACGCCGCCGCTCCCGGCCGAGGTCGCCCTCGCCCAGGCCGGCACGGACGCGCCGGTCGAGTCCCGGTACCGGCTCGCCGGCCCGTGCGTCACCGCGAAGTGCGGCTTCTGGACCGGCGAGCACTGCGGTCTCGGCGAACGGGTCGCCGCCTCGTACCGCGACACCGCCGGCCCGGCCGAGGCCGACCTGCCGCGCTGCGCGATCCGACGGAGTTGCCGGTGGTACGCCGAGCAGGGCCGCGCGGCCTGCGCAGCCTGCTCCCACGTGGTCACCGACGCCCGCTGACCGCCGCCGTGGGCGAAGTCGCCGGGGTCGTCGTCCGCCGCGTCGTGATGACGGTGTGGCCTCACATAGTGTTGACGATCAAGCCGATGTGGGTGAAGTAGTTCAACGCTCCGAAGAGAGTGAAGATGGCGCCGGCGATCGCCCACGCCACGCCGATGATTCCCAGCAGCACGCGATTCAGCTTGAGCAGGGCGAACGGGGCGAGAACCGAACCGATCCCCACCAGGACGTACAGGCCGGAGATGAAGGCCGCCTCGACCTCCGGGTACTCCGCGAACTCCCCCGAGATCGGCTCCTGCGGCGGCGCCGCGAAGAGCGTGTACGTCCAGCCGGCTGCCGCGATGCCGAAACAGGCCAGGCCGAGCGCGAACACGAAGATCGAGATCGGCCACAACAGTCGCCGCGCCTGCTCCGTGCGGAGGCCGCCGTTCTCCAGCGACGCCTCGGCGAAGATCTCACCCCGCCGCCACAGGATGATTGCCGCCCCGAGCATCAGCACCCCGAAGCCCAGGGACGGCTCGCCGAAGATGATGTTGTCGAAGGCGAAACCCCCGGGTGCCAGCGGCCAGGTCAGCGTCATGTGCAGGCCCGTGACGGTGAGGATCGTACCCAGGATCGCGAAGGCGATCGCCCACCCTTCGGTGACGAGCGGCCTGTCCTTCATCATCTGCCAACCGAGGGCCACGACCAGCAGCAGGCCGACGCCCGCGGCGAGCGCCATGATCGTGTTGTAGGTGGGCATCTGCGCCCAGTCGATCTTCAAGTCATCCTGGGCGGATATCTCGAACACGGCGTCTCCCTCCGCTCGCCGCTTCCGGCGCAGGTCGGCACGACCGCACGACAAAGCGGGCGGCCCGGCGAGTTCCCCCGATCACGCCGCAGAAACGCCACGCCAGACCCGCCGGAGCGCCTGCCGGTGGTACGCCGAGCTGCGCGCCGCCGCGGGCTGGCCGGCCCGGACGGGGCCAACGGGATGCGCCGCGCTTCACTACTGTCGGTGCGGTGACGGGGATGATGCTGCGCCGCGCCGGTCGGCTGGGTTTCGTGCTGTTCGCCCTCGCGGCGTTCGGGCTTTTCATGCTGCCGTGGTTCAAAGGCGACAACGGGGACGTGATCATCGGCTTGGACCTGGGCTACGTCGAGTCCGAGCTGCCCGGAAATCCGAACCCGTTGACGCAGTACTTCCTGGAGCAGGCGCCGCTGCCGGCGTACGTCGGTCTGTTGCTCGCGTTCACCGTGGCGGTGCGGCGGCGGTGGGCGCGGATCGTCGCGGTGGTGGTCGTCGTACTGGCCGCCGCGCTGACCGTGGCGGCGGCGGCCGCGTTGCTCACCGGCGTGGAGGACCACTGGGAGCCGGCCGAGGTGCGTCGCTACCAGCTGTTCGCGCTGGTGACCGTCGCGCTGGCGGTGCTGCTGCTGGCCGCCGCCGGCACGCTGGCGGCCGGGTTGCGCCAGGTGTACCACGGGTTCGTGGTGGCGCTGCTGCTCGCGTTCACCGCCTTCCACCTGGTCAACGTCGCGATCCTCGCCGGGCAGGGGGTGGGGGAGACGATGACGGCGGCGGCGTGGTTGCCGGCACCGGCGTACCTGCTGGCGGCCGGCTGCGCGGTCCTTGCCGCGACCGGCGCGGCGGCGGCCGAGCGGTCGGAGTCGGCCGCCGCCCCCGCACCGGTCCCTCAGCCGGCGGGGCGCGCGTAGCCGAGCAGCAGTCCGCCGGCGGCGGGTCGGAGGCGGCGGGATGTCCGACGGTTCCGCTACGGTCGGGGCGTCATGGAGCCGCGGTTCGGCGAGGTCGTCATCGGGCGGGAGCACCCCGCGGGCCTGCTGCGCGCCGAGGTCGACCGGGCGGCTGCCAGCCACGGCGGCCTCGTCCTGGTCGCCGGCGAGCCCGGCATCGGCAAGACCACGCTGGTCACCGCCGCCGCCAGGGAGGCCCGCCAGCACGGCGCCCTGGTGCTCGGCGCGGCCTGCTGGGATTCCGACAGCGCGCCCGGCTACTGGCCGTGGGTGCAGGTGCTGCGCGGGCTGCGCCGCTCGCCCGACGACTGGGCGGTGGCGCGGGAGGCCGCCGAGCCGGGCCTGGCCGCCCTGCTCGGCGAGACGACCGGCGCGGCGGCCGACCGGGCCATCCGCGAGACGATCCGCGAGGCGATCGGCGGGCCGGCGGGCGGCAGCGGGGACGACCAGGCCGACCGGGAGGAATTCGACCTCTACGACGCGGTGACCGGCGCGCTCGTCGCGGTCTCCCAGCGCCGGCCGGTCATGGTCGTCCTCGACGACCTGCACTGGGCCGACCCGGCGTCGATGCGGCTGCTCCAGTTCGCCGCCCAGCACACCTGGTTCGAACGGCTGCTGCTGGTCGGCACCTACCGCGACGCCGAGGTGGAGGCCGCCGACCACCCGCTGCGCCCGCTGCTGATGCCGCTCGTGGCGAAGGCGACCAGCATCACCCTCACCGGCCTGTCCCGCGACGAGGTGGGCGCGCTGATGGCCCGCACCGCCGGCCGCGAGCCGGACGTCGACCTCGTCGACGAGGTGCACCGGCGCACCGGCGGCAACCCGTTCTTCGTGGAGCAGACCGCCCGGCTGTGGCGCGCCGACGGCCAGGTGAGCACGATCGCGCCCGGCGTACGGGAGGCGGTGCGGCGGCGGCTCGCCCAACTGCCCTCGCCGGTGGCCGACCTGCTCACCGTCGCCGCCGTGCTGGGCCGCGAGTTCCACCGCCAGGTCCTCGCGGCCACCGCGGGCGCCCCGGCGGCGCAGGTCGACCGCCTCCTCGACCGCGCGGTGACCGCCCGGCTCGTGCTGGCCCGCAACGGCGGTCGCTTCGCCTTCGCCCACGACCTGGTCCGGGAGACCCTCTACGACGGGCTCGCCGACGACGACCGGCGGGCCCGGCACGCCGCCGTCGTGCGGGCCGTCGACGGGTCGGCGGCGCTCGCCGAGCGGCTGATCCCGGCCGACCTGGCCCGCCACGCCCACCTCGCCGGCGACGCGCTCGACCCGGCCCGCGCGACCGACCTGCTGGTGGCCGCCGCCCGGGACGCGAGCGGCCGGCTGGCCGTGGACGAGTCGATCGTCCACTTCCGCCGCGCGCTGGAGGTCGCCGGCGACCCGACCCGGCGAGTGAAGATCATGGTCGAGCTGGGCCAACTGCTGCACCACTGCGGCGACAGCGCCGAGGCCCGACACCTCGTCGCCGAGGCCGCCACGCTGGCCCTGACGGTCGACGACCCGGTGGTGCTGGCCCGCGTCGCCCTGACCGTCCACCGTCACCGCCACCAGTCCGGCTCCGCGCGCAGCCCGGACGCGGACGGCCTGCTGCGGGAGGCGTACCGGCGGCTGATCGGCGAGCCGGCGGCCACCCTCGCGGCCGGCACACTCGTCACCGACCTGATCACCGCCACCGAGTCGCTCGCCCGGCGCGGCCGGGACGACGAGGCGCTCACCTTCAGCCTGTGGGCCCGGCACGACACCACCTGGGGGCTCGGCACGGCCACCGACCGGGCCGCGATCACCGCCGAGATCCGCGAGGTGGCGCGGCGGACCGGCGACCGCGAGACCCAGCTCTGGGCGACCTCGCTGCGCTGGGTGGCGCTGCTGGAACTCGGCGATCCGCGATACCACCACGAACTCACCACGTTCGTCACCGGAGCACGCGAGGGCGACGCCCGGCACCGGATCGGCGCGACCATCGACGACGGCATCATCGCCGGGTTCCGGGGCGACTTCACCCGCGCCGGCGAGCTGCTCGCCGAGCTGGACGAGCTGTCCGAGTGGGACCACTCCGAGAGCGCCTTCATGGGCCACCACCTGCGCTGGTCGTGGCTGCTGCTCCAGGGCCGGCACGACGAGGCCGACGCCCTGCTCGACGGGCTGGACCCCGGCGACCACCCCTACCTACAGGTCGTCCGGGCCATCACCGCGGCCGAGCGCGGCGACGGCGCGACGGCACTGCGGCTGACCGCCGGGATCGAGGCCGACGGCACCACGTACAGCCGGATGGTGGCGCCGCTGTGGCTGCGGCTGCGCGCCCAGGTCGCCGCCGCCACCCGCAACCCCGACCGCTGTGCCGAGGCCCGGCAGGCCCTGCGACCGCACCGCGGGCAGTGGATGACGGCGCTGTTCGGCTGCGACGTCAGCGGCCCGGTCGACCACTGGCTCGCCGCCGTCGACGCGGCGGAGCAGCGCTGGGACGACGCGGTGGCCGGGTTCGCCGCGGCCCGCGACGCCGCCGACCGGATGGGCGCCCGCCCCTGGTCGGTGCTGGCCCGTGCCGCGCTGGCGGACGCGCTGGCCGGGCGCGACCGCCCCGGCGACGCGACCGCCGCCACCGCGCTGCGCGCCGCCGTCGCCCGGGACGCCGCCACGCTCGGCATGCGCCAGGTGGCCGGCCACCCGACCGGGGCGCCCACGCCGGTCCCGGCGGCGCGGCAGCACTGGGCTGTCGCGGATGGGCGGCAGCACGGGGTCGCCGCGCCCGTGCCGGCTGTCGCGTCCGTGCCGGCGGTCCCGGGGCCGCAGGGGCGGCTCCCGTCCGCCGGCCCCGTCGTCGGGCAGCCGTCGGTCGAGGCGTACGAGTTCCGCCGCGACGGCCCGGTCTGGCAGCTCGGGTACGCCGGCATGGTCGTGCACCTGCCCGACGCGAAGGGCCTGCACGACCTGCACCTGCTGCTGGCCCGGCCCGGCGTCGACGTCCCGGCGGTCGAGCTGCTCGACCCGGCGGCGGGGCCGGAACTCGTCGCCGCTCGCCGGATGGGCGGCGACCCGGTCCTCGACGAGGAGGCGAAGGCCCGCTACCGCCGGCACCTGGAGCGGCTGGACGCCGAGATCGACCGGGCCGCCGGGCGTGGCGACGAGGCGAAGGTGGCGGCCCTCGACGCCGAGCGGGCGGCCCTGCTCGCCGAGCTGCGGGCCGCCGCCGGGCTGGCCGGCCGCAGCCGCCGCCTCGGCGACGAGGCCGAGCGTGCCCGCAAGACGGTGACCGCCCGCATCCGGGACGTGCTGCGCAAGCTCGACGACCGGCACCCGGCGCTCGCCGCCCACCTGCGCGACACCGTCTCCACCGGCGGCACCTGCCGCTACCTCCCGCCCGAGCCGCTGCCCTGGTGCCTCTAGATCCGGCGTCAGCTGTCGACTTGGAGGACGGGTAAACCTCGCGGCCCGCTGCGGTGTCTTGCTGACTGACGAGACCAGGAGGCCAGATGCGAGACGCGCGTGGCGCGGAGTTCGACGACTTCGTCCGTACCCGGTCGGTGGCGCTGCTGCGGGTCGCCTACCTGCTGACCGGTGACCGGCACGCGGCCGAGGACCTGCTCCAGGACGTGCTGGAGCAGGTGTACGTGCGCTGGCGTCGGGTGCAGGCGTCGCCGGAGGCGTACGCCCGGCGGGCGCTGGTGAACCGGTCGATCAACCGGTGGCGGTGGCGCGCCCGGCGGCCGGAGCAGGCGTTGGGTGACAACGACGGGGTCGCCCGGGATCACGCCGACGACATCGCGCTCCGCCAGGCGGTCGTCGCGGCGCTGCGTACCCTGCCGCCCCGGCAGCGCGCCGCCGTCGTGCTCCGCTACCTGGAGGACCTGTCGGTCGCCGACGTCGCGGCGGCGCTGCGCTGCTCGGAGGGGGCGGTGAAGAGCCACGCCTCCCGCGGGCTGGCCCGCCTCCGGGAGGCGCTGGCCGGATCGAGTCTCGTTTTGCCCTTTCCGACCGGCACCAGGAGTTCGCGATGACCATCAACGAGAGTGATGTCCGGGCCGTCCTGCACCGGGTGACCGATGACCTCACCGGCCCGCCGACGCTGCTCGACGACGTACGGCGGGGTGGGCGTCGCCGGCTGCTGCGACGTCGGGTGGTGCTGGCCGCGGCGTGCGCGGCCGTGTTGGCCGTACCCGTGGGAGGTGCGCTGCACCTCACGGACCGCGGGGCCACGGTCGAGGTCGCCTCGCCGCTGTTCGACGAGCCCACCCGCGGCGACCTGGCCGGCGACGAAAGGTACCTGCGGCAGGCGCGGGAGGCGTGGCGGCAGCGGGCGCGGGCGACCGGCACCTACCTCCGGGGCGATCCGCACGTGGTCTGGGCGGGCAACACCCCGGCCGGCCCCGCGGCCTACGTCGCCCAGCGGACCCTCAGGAACCCGGTGGTGTCCGAGCCGTCCGGCGACCGCATGATCGGTCTGGGCGGGTTCGTCGAGCCCACCGCCGACGGGCCGCGGGTCATGACGGTCGAGACCCTCACCGACGCCGGAACGGAGGGCAACTCCCAGGCCGCGCTGGTCGGGCCACAGCGGGACGTGCTGGTCCTGCTCGACGCCGGACACCCGGTGGAGTTCTCACCGACGTTCCGGTACGCCGCCGACGGCCGGATCGAGCGCACCTTCCAGCGGGTGACGTTCCGGGACGGGGCCGCTGTCCTGCCGGTGCCGTCGCAGCGCCACAAGGTGACCGTCGCCCTGTCGCGGCCGCCGGTCAGCGTGGAGAACACCGTGCACATCAGCAACGCGAGCCAGATCCTATTCCCCGACGGGCAGGACAGCCCTCAACCGCGCCAGCTCGTCCACACGTTGCCCGGCGCGGAACGGGCCTGGGGCCCCAACCCCGCCGGGCAGGCTGACCCGGCGGCTCACTACGCGGACCCGCTCGCCGCCTACATCGACGCCGGCGGCAACCACCGAGGGGGGGATTCGCCCCTGTTCACCCTCTACGGGGCCACGCCCGACGGTCGGCGGCTGCTGCTCCAGACCATCCAGTACGACGACGACCCGGCCCGCGTGATCGCCCTGCTCGCCCGCGACGGCGCCCCCTTCCAGGCGGCGGCGAGCGGGTTCGTCGACTGGCAGGCCCCGCTGCCGGTGCGGCTGCGGCTGCCGGACGGGCAGGGTGTTCTCGTCGCCGCCGAGGGTGCGGGTTTGAGCTACCGGATCGGCTCCGGGCGGTGGCAGGACGCCGGGCGGGACGCGGCGCTGCTACCCGCCGACGCCACCGAAGTGCGCGTCACCGCCGCCGGCGGCGAGGCCGTCACCGTTCCCGTCGGCCGCTAGCCGGCCATCGAATCGGGGGCGGGGCCCCCCCCCCCCCCCGGGGGGGGGGCCCCCCCCCCCCGGGTAG
>NZ_JBEYTP010000007.1:115857-220304 GCF_040643125.1 Micromonospora sp. NPDC047465 | reverse complement strand
CTTTTTTTTTGTTCCGGCTCCCCCCGTGATCTACACATCTCGGGTCACACTGTTCCCCTCCCCGCCGCTCTCCCGATCTCGGTCCGCTCCTGGAGGGCGGTCGCGGCCGGGCCGGGGGTGGTGGCCGCTGCCGGCCCGGCCGCGGGAGCGGCAGCGGCCACCGGGGCGTCGCGCCGCCGGTGTTCGGGGAAACGGGTGGCGACGGCGGCGGCGAGCAGGCAGGCGAGCACGCTGGCCAGGCCCACCGCCGGGTAGCCGCCGACGGCGAACACCGGGCCGGCCAGGACGATCGAGGCGAGCACGCCGAGCGTCTCGGCCGTCCCGGCCCGGCCGATGACGCGGGCGTACCGGCCGGCGGCGTCGAGCCGGTCGAGTTCGCTGAAGACCAGCGCCTCCAGCGCACCCGAGGCGAGCGCACCGCCGGCACCCCACAGCACGAACCCGACGGCGAAGGCCGGGTACGAGGGGACGAGCACCCAGAGCGCGAAGCCGGCGGCGGTGACGAGCGGGGCGAGGGCGAGCAGCAGCCGCCGGGAGACCGCGTCGGCGAAGGCGCCGGAGGGCACCTCCAGCAGGATGCTGCTGGCCGACCAGATCACGAACAGCGAGGAGATCTGCCAGACCGACAGGCCGGTGTCGCTGAACAGCAGCGCGTACAGCGGATAGAGCAGAACGAGTTCACCGAGGAACGCGTACCCGTAGAGGGTGGCCGCCAGCCGGCGGACACGCGGGTCGGGCACACGCACAGTGTGGACGGTCATGAAGCCTTCCCGTGGAGACGAAGCGGACACCGGACGTACGGCGTCCGCGGCGGCCCACGGGGGCGACCGTCAGCGGTGCATCAACATCGCCACGTCATGCCGGCGATGGTAGACGGCGGTGACCGTGACGGCCATGCCTTACCGCGACACGCGTCGGGGTGGGACCCGCGCGGATCCCACCCCGGAACGCGGCGGCGCGTTCAGCGGCGGAACTTCTCCTGACCCATCGGCGGGATGACCATGGTGGCCTCGGCGTCCTGGCCGGTCGGCTGTGCCGGGGCCGTGGCGCCGGTCGAGGTGACCTGGGTGGCGTCCGGGTCGGCGTGGGGCGCGGCCGGGCCGGCGGGGCGCGGCACGACCTGGGTGGCGTCGGCGTCCACGGCCGGGCCGGCGGGTTCACCGGCACGGACGACCTGGGTGGCGTCGGCGGCCGGGCCGGTCAGGTGGGTCTCGGTGTCGCGGCGGCCGGCCTGGTAGGCGCGGGCGTGCGTGGCGATCAGGTGCGACTCCTGCTCGGCGCGGGTCAGCCAGGACTCCCAGCGGCTCTGCATCGGACGGACCAGACCGCCGCCGACCCCGACGACGAGGATGCCGCCGACGGTGGCGAGCACGGCGACCAGCACCGGGGTGGTCACGGCGGTGGCCACGCCGATCTGGTTGAGGGCGGCGATGACGCCGAGGCCGAGGATGAACACCGAGGCGACGGTGGCCAGGATGCTGCCGTACGACAGCCCGCCCAGGGCGCCGCTGATGATGTCCCTGACGGCGTTGGCGATCGCGGCGGCGACCACGACGATGACGATCGCGACGAGGGCACGGGGCAGCCAGGCGATCACGCCGGCGATCAGGTCCGAGACGGGGTTCGGGCCCCAGATGCCGAACGCGAGCTGGAGGGTCACCAGCAGCACGCCGTAGTAGGCGAGCTTGGCGACGATGTCGCTGGCGTCGTACCGGGACCGGGCCAGGGCCCGGCGGATTCCGCCGCGCTCCACCGCGCGGTCGAAGCCCACCCGCTCCAGCACCTTGTCGACGATCTTGAGCACGGCCTTGGCGATCAGCCAGCCGACCACCAGGATCGCCACGAAGGCCACGGCCTTGGGCAGGAACAGCAGCACCGAGCGGAGGGCGTCCCCCACCGCGTCGCCGAAGTCGTCTCTCATGGGAATCCTCCACACGGGTGTCCGTCTCGTCGCGCCCGACCTACCCTCGGCGCCGACCGGGGAAACACCGGTCGGCGCCGGGCGGCGGCGCGTCGACGTGGCAGTGCCGGCGGGCGGCGCGCGCCGCTCGGCCGGGAGGATCAGCGGCGCCGGCAGTCGTAGGCGACCGGGGCCTGGGCCTGCACCGGGGACGGCGAGGTGATGTTGACCGTGGCCGTCTCGGTCGTGGCGCCCACGCCGCTGAAGGCCCAGCGCAGCGTCAATTCGACGGTGCGTTGGCCGCGGCCGACCCGCTCGGTCAGCAGGCTGCCGGGGGTGCTGCCACTGCGCAGCCACTGGTAGCGGATCTCCCCCGCCCGGCCGTTGGTCGACACGGTGGCCACCACGTCGACGGTGACGTCGCACCGGTCGCCGGCCGGCCGCGGCACCGCCACCGTGACCCCGGTGACCTCCAGAGGGCTGATCCGCTGCCAGAGATAGCGGCCGACGGCGACGAGCAGCGCGACGGTGAGCACGGTGGAGAGCGCCGAGGTGACGATCCGCCACGCCGACCGCCGCCGGCGCGGGGGCGTCGGCACGGGCCAGGCAGGCGCGACCGGCGGGGCGGCCGGCACGCCCGGCCCGAACCGCACCTCCCCGCCCGCCGGTGCGGGCGACGCTTCCGTACGCCCGCCGATGACCGTCCCCGGCCCGGTCCCGGTGGTACGCCCCGTCCCGACCGCGGTCACCGGGCCCGTCGGCTCCTGCCCGCTCGGCTGCGCCGTCGTCCACGGCCCGGACCGCCCACCCGGATCCATCGGCAGCCGGCCGGGGTCCACGCGCGGGGACGGCACGGGACCGCCGGGCGGGGCAGGCACAGGGCCGGCGGGCGGGGCGACCCGCCACCCCGGCGCGAGGTGCGCCGTCGGCTCTGCCCCGCCGAGGTGCCCGGTGGCGTTCCCAAGGTTCAGGTGTGCCGTCGCCTCCCCCTGGGCCAGGTGCGTCGTGCCGTGTCCGGCGGCCGGGTGCCGCATCGTCGGCGCGCCGCCGGCCATGGGCGCGGTCGGCTCGCCGGAGCCGAGGTACGCCGTCGGCTCACCGGAGCCGAGGTACGCCGTCGGCTCACCGGAACCCAGGTAGGCCGTCGACTCGCCAGCGGCCAGGTACGCCGTCGGCTCACCGGAACCCAGGTGGGCCGTCGGCTCATCAGAGGCCAGGTGTGCCGTGGGCTCGCCGGCACCGACGTGCGCGGTGGGTTCGTCGGAGGCGGGGTGTGCGGTGGGCCCGGTCGGGTGCGGGAGGCCGTCGAGGCGGGCGGTCGCCGCGGCGTCGACGGGCAGCCGGTGGGTGCGCAGCGCCTCGGTCTGGTCGTTCGGCTGGGTCACGGCGGCCCGCCCTCCGTCATCGTGGTCGACATCCGGGTCACCGATCAGCCCGGGGTGCAGAACGGGTGGAGCGTCACGTGGACCGGCGAGCTCTCGGGCGAGGCGTTGCCGGCCTCGTCGACCGCGACGACCCGGACCGGGATCCGGGTGCTGTCGCCCGGCCGGGGCAGGTCGCGCAGGACGCCACGGAACAGTCCACGACGGTCGGCCGTCATGGGCACCTCCGTGGTGCGGCCGTCCAGGGTGTACCGGAAGCTGACCCGCAGTTTCCCGGCCGTCGTACGGTCGTCGGAGACGACGGCCGAGACGGTGCTGGACGTGGGCCCGTACGGACAGCCCTTGGGGTCGAGCTCGGTCGGGCTTGCCGCGACCCGCCCGACGGAGGGCGCGGTCTCCGCCGGCGGTGGCGGGCTGGTGCTGGCCGACGCGGTCGGCGAGGCGGAAGCGGACGGGGGCGACGACGCGCTCGGGCCGGTTGACGCCGGGGCGGCCGTCGTCGCGGTGGGCGTGGCGGGCGCCGGGGCGGGCGTCGCCGCCGCCGTCGGCGTGGGCGGCGCGGCGGCCGGGGCGGACGTCTCGCCGGTCGGACCCGCCGTCGCCTGCGGGGCGGCCGCCGCCGGCACGGTCTCGTCGCGGCTGGCGTAGCTCAGCCCGGCCCCGCCGACCAGCAGCGCGGCGACCAGCCCGCCGCCGACCAGCGCCGCGCGGGCCCGGCCCGCCCGCAGCCAGGTCCACCGGCCGGTGCCCCCGCCCAGCGTGGTGCTGGCCAGGCTGGTGGCCCCGCCGGTGCCGTCGGGGAACGGGAAGAGGGCGGCGAGCAGGACCGCCCGGCGGGCCAGCTCGCGCAGGCCGCGCTCCTCCCACTCCGGCCCGTACGCGCCGGCCGCCACCTGCTCCAGTGCGGCGAGGAAGACCTGCGCGGGTTGCGGTCGCTCGGCCGGCTGCTTGGCCATGCCGTGCCGCAGCAGTTCGTGCACCGGCTCGGGAGCCGGGTCGGTGGGGATCGGCGCCCGGGCGTGCTGCTGGTGCAGGGTGAGCAGGTCCCGCCCGTCGTAGGGCGGCCGACCGGTGAGGCACTCGTAGAAGGTGGCGGTGGCCGCGTAGATGTCGCAGGCCGGGCTGGCCGGGGCGCCCGTCCACTGCTCGGGGGCCATGTAGCGGGGGGTGCCGGTGACGCTGACCCCGGAGGTCTCCCCGACCGGCATCGCGATGCCGAAGTCGGCCAGCTTGCTGGCGCCCCCGGCGGTTACCAGCACGTTCTCCGGCTTGTAGTCGCGGTGCACCACGCCCCTGGCGTGCGCGGCGCCGAGCCCGGCGAGCGATCCCTTGAGGACGCACAGCGCCGACTCCGGGGTGGTGGGGCCGTGCGCGCGCAGCATCTGCCGCAGCGATACGCCGTCGACCAGCTCCATGACGATCGCCGCGCCGGCGGGCGACTCGACGTACTCGTAGAGCCGGGAGACGTGCGGGTCGTCGATCTCGGCCAGCAGCCGGGCCTCGTCGCGGAACGCGGCGCGGAACGAGGGGTCGTCACCGAGGCCGCCGGTGAGGTACTTGATGGCGACCGGGGTGCCGGTCGCGTCGTGCACGGCGAGGTCCACCCGGCCGGACGCGCCGGCGCCGAGCTGCCGGACCGGGTGGTAGCCCGAGACCTGCCAGCCGGTCACGCGCGCACCTCCCCACCCCGGAACGGACAGCCTCCGTGGCTGCCCCGGTGGCCATTGTGGTCGCGCCGGGCGGTGGATCCATCGGCGCGACGGCTGCTTCCGGACTCCGGACGTCCCGCTCGGCGCGGCGGGGTGGCGGCATGGTCGGTAACGGACACACGCTACTCGTAGTACCCTCTCGCAAGCGTCGTCGCCGAACGGGCCGTCACCCGCCGGCTCGGCCGGCGTGCGGGCGGTGGTCGTACCCGGGCAGCCGGGCGGACCGGCGACGGAGGCGGCGGCGCGCCGAGGTCGGCACGCGTGCCGACGAGGGGTCAGGCCGGAGGTCGGCCGTCGCCGGGCGCGGCGACGGGTGCCGGCGCGGCGCGCTCCGCCGTGGGGGGCTGCGCCGCCGGCTCGGCGTCGCGCGTGGGTTCGGCGCCGCGGGTGAACTTGTCGAAGAAGCGCAGCAGCTCGACCGGGAACGGCATCACCAGGGTGCTGTTCTTCTCCGCCGCCACGTCCACGACGGTCTGCAGCAGCCGGAGCTGGTACGCCCCGGGGGTGGCCGCCATCGCCCGGGACGCGTCGGCGAGCCGGCGGGACGCCTGGTACTCGCCGTCGGCGGCGATCACCCGGGCGCGGCGCTCGCGTTCCGCCTCGGCCTGGCGGGACATCGACCGCTTCATCCCCTCGGGCAGCGCGACGTCCTTGACCTCGACGCGCTCGATGAGCAGCCCCCACGGCTTCTCGGTCGGCGCGTCGATGACGGCCTTCAGCTCGGTGTTGATCCGCTCCCGGTCGCCGAGCAGGGTGTCCAGGTCGGCCTTGCCGATCACCGACCGCAGCGCGGTCTGCGCCACCTGAAGCACGGCCGCGGGGTAGTCGCGGACGTTGACCAGCGCCTTCACCGGGTCGACGACCCGGTAGTAGACGACCGCGTCGACGGTGAGGGTGACGTTGTCCCGGGTGATGGCGCCCTGCGGCGGCACGCCGATCACGGTCGTCTGCATGCTGACGCGGACCATCCGGTCGGCGATCGGGACGATGAGGCGCAGGCCGGGCTCGCGGACCGGTTGCAGCACGCGGCCGAAGCGGAAGACGATGCCGCGCTGGTACTGCTGCACAAGCCGGACGCTCAGGGCGCCGACGAGCGCGATGACCACGATCACGATCACCGCGCCGATTACGACGGCTTCCACGGCACCCCCGATCCGTTCGGCTCCCCGGGGCCCCTTTCCCGCTGTGTCGCCGGATAGTCCTGCCTCCCGGCGGCCGCCCGGTCGGCCGCCGACGCCCCTCGGGGCAGATCGGTGGTTGCCGGACGCCGGACCGGTTTCCTGGCTACGGTACGGGGAGCAGGCCGGCGGGGGCTGCCCGGCCGTGGGCCGGGCGGTCCGGCAGCACCGGGCCGGGGAAGGCCGATCGCTGGAGGCGATGCCGGTGACGATGGAAGCAGAGCGCACTCTCCGCGCCGACGAGATCACCGAGCTGGGTGAGCTCGCCGCGCAGTTGCGGGTGGACGCGATCCGGTGCAGCACCCGGGCCGGGTCCGGTCACCCGACCTCCAGCCTGTCCGCCGCGGACCTGCTCGCCGTGCTGGTCACCCGGCACCTGCGCTACGACTGGTCGGATCCGGGCGGTCGCGCCAACGACCACCTGATCTTCTCCAAGGGCCACGCCTCGCCGCTGCTGTACGCGGTCTTCAAGGCGGTCGGGGTGATCAGCGACGAGGAACTGGTGGAGACCTACCGCCAGTTCGGCTCACGCCTGCAGGGGCACCCGACGCCGGCGCTGCCCTGGGTCGACGTGGCCACGGGCGCGCTCGGCCAGGGGCTGCCCGTCGGTGTCGGGATCGCGCTGGCCGGCCGGTACCTCGACCGGCTGCCGTACCACGTCTGGGTGTTGTGCGGGGACAGCGAGACGGCCGAGGGCTCCATCTGGGAGGCGCTGGACAAGGCGAGCCACTACGGGCTCGGCAACCTGACGGCGATCGTGGACGTGAACCGGTTCGGGCAGCGGGGGCCGACCGAGTTGGAATGGGACCTGGACACCTACCGGCGGCGGGTCGAGGCGTTCGGCTGCCGGGCGGTCGTCGTCGACGGTCACGACCTCGCCGCCGTCGACGAGGCGCTCGGCGGCGCCCGGCAGGCGACGGGCCCGACCGTGGTGCTCGCCCGGACCGTGAAGGGCAAGGGCGTGCCCGAGGTCGAGAACAAGCCGGGCTGGCACGGCAAGCCGTTCAAGCCCGACCTGGCCGACCGCGCCGTCGACGCGCTCGGCGGCGTACGCCAGATCCGCGTCACCGGCCCACGTCCCGAGGCCGCTCCGCCGCCCGCCGCTCCCGCCGGCGCGCCACCGGAGTTGCCCCGGTACGACCGGGGGGCGAAGGTCGCCACCCGCAACGCCTACGGCGACGCGCTGCGCGCGTTGGGCGCCCGGCCGGACGTGGTCGCGCTGGACGGCGAGGTCAGCGACTCGACGCGCGCCGACCGGTTCGCCGGGGAGTATCCCGACCGGTTCTTCGAGATGTTCATCGCCGAACAGCAGTTGGTCGCCGCGGCGGTCGGGTTGCAGGTACGCGGGTACCGGCCCTTCGCCTCGACCTTCGCGGCCTTCTTCTCCCGCGCCTACGACTTCATCCGGATGGCCGGCATCTCCGGGGCCGACATCGCCCTGGTCGGTTCGCACGCGGGGGTGGAGGTGGGGGCGGACGGCCCTTCGCAGATGGGGCTGGAGGATCTGGCGGCGATGCGCGCCGTCCACGGGTCGACCGTCCTCTACCCCAGCGACGCCGTGTCCTGCGCGGCCCTGGTGCGGGAGATGGTCGACTGTCGGGGCATCACCTACGTGCGGACGACCCGGGGCGCGTACCCCGTCCTGTACGGCAACGGCGAGGACTTCCCGGTGGGCGGCAGCAAGCTGCTGCGCGGCGGCGACGACGACCGGGTCGCGCTGGTCGGGGCCGGGGTGACGGTGCACAACTGCCTCGCCGCCGCGGACCGGCTGGCGGGCGAGGGCGTCGCGGCCCGGGTGATCGACCTGTACTCGGTGAAGCCGCTGGACCGGCAGCGGTTGCTGGACACGGTCCGGGTCACCGGCGGCCGGCTGGTGGTGGTGGAGGACCACTACCCGGAGGGTGGCCTCGGCTCGGCCGTGCTGGAGTCGCTGGCCGACCTCGCCGAGCCGGTGCGGGTGACCCACCTGGCCGTCCGCGGCCTGCCCACCTCCGGGACGTCGAGCCAGCTCATGGACCAGGCGGGGATCGGGGTGGAGGCGATCGTCGCGGCGTCGCGCGCCGCGCTGTCCGGAAACTGAGCGGGCGGGCGACGGGTGGCCGCGCAGCCGGGTCGGTGAACAGGGCGCCGACGAGTGCTTCCGGTGCGATGGTGACCGGCCGGTCGCTGACCTGCCCGTCGCCGAGTTCGACGATCCGCCACACCCCGTCGGCGCGCAGGGCCAGGTCGACGGTCACGAAGGGCAGCCGCAGCGCCGCGATCGACGCGGCCAGCGGACGCGGGTCGAAGTCCCCGGGCGGGGTGTCGTGCGGACTGTCCGGGTGCGCGCCGACCAGGACGCAGCCGCCATCGACCCACCACGTGTGGACCTCGGCGGTGGCGAACCGCTCGAACCGGCGCAGCACGAAGCCACCGACGACGTCGTCCCCGCGCAGGTCGAGGAACCGGCTCGCGACCGCCCAGGCGGCGTCCCCGTCCCCGAGGTCCGGGATGAGCGCCGCCTCGTGCCAGTGATGCTTCATGGACTTGGCGAAGTCGCGCAGTACCGCCCGCCCGCCGCCGAGGTCGCGCCGCGCCCGGTCGAAGTCGGCGCGCCGCGTCCCGACCGTCCACGTCGTACGCGGCGTGAGGTCGGCCAGGTCGGGATACCAGCCGGGCAGCTCGTGGGCGCGCCGGTACTGCTCGCCGTTCGTCCGCAGCGTGACGCCACGGCCGGCCAGCGCCGCGGCGAAGGCGGCGTACCGCTCGCTGCGCAGCATCCACCCGCGGTAGACGGCCTCGCCCTCCACCGTCGCCTGGGACACCACCTGCGGCACGTCGTCGCCACGGGCCAACGCGTCGTGGTCGACGAGGGCGACCGAGACGCCGAGGTCCTGGGCGGCGTGTGCCTCCGGCGCGAAGTGGTCATCCGGCCGACGCGGTCGCAGCGGGTCCGCGGGAACGATCAACAGCACCCGGTGGATGCTGCCCGATCGGCCGGTACGACGCGACCGCGTTCCTGCCGGCGGTGGTGGCCGGGGCGACTCGCGCCAGCGGACCGGCAGTGACGGTCGTCGGGCTCGGCGGGCTGCGCCCGAGGACAACCGTTCGGTATGCGACTGCGTCCTTAGTTCGAGCAGTCGGATAGGGCGGTGTGGAGGTTCGATGGACGAGGTTGCCGAGGACGCGTTCCGGTCGTTTGTCGCCGCGCGGTCGGCGGCGTTGCTGCGCAGCGCGTACCTGCTGGTCGGCGACCGCGACAGGGCCGAGGACCTGCTGCAGACGGTGCTCGTCAAGACGTACGTCAGGTGGTCGCGCATCCGGGACCCCGCCGCCGTCGAGGGGTACGTGCGGCGGGCGCTGGTCACCACCGCAACGTCGTGGTGGCGGGGCCGGGCGTACCGGGAGCGACCGGTCGACACGGTGCCGGACCGCGGCGGCGTGGACGAGACGGACGCGCGACTGGAGCACGACGCGATGTGGCAGCGCCTGCTGACGCTGCCGCCGAAGCAGCGGGCCGTGCTGGTGCTGCGCTACTACGAGGGCATGGCCGAGGCGGAGATCGCCGAGGTGCTGGACATCTCGCGGGGCACGGTGAAGAGCCACGCGTCGCGGGGTCTCGCCGCGCTACGCCGCCAACTTGAGGAACAGGATGCGGAGAAGGGGGCGGTGACGCCATGAACGACCGACCGGACCGGGGACTCGCCGACGCACTCGAGCGGCGGGCCGACTCGATCGCGCCAGGGCCTCGGTTCTCCGCCGAGGAGATCGTGCAGGCGGGACGCCGAGCGGCCCGACGACGGACCACGCGGATCCGGGTGTCCGCGGCGGCAGCGGTCACCGCGCTGGCGGTGGTGGCCGCGCCCGCCGTGACCGACGCCGTACGACGTCCGACCCATCCGGCGCCGGCCGCGTCCAGGTCGGAGCCGCCACGCGGCCTGCCCACGGCCTGCCCGGTCGAGCGGCTGCCGGTGCCGGCGGGCAGCGTCATGGACATGGTGATCGGCATGGATCCGACCGGTCGCTACATCGTGGGTCGGACGAACCCCGGCCGCGGCGGCACCGGTCTCGACATGTTGATCTGGGACAACGGCCGCCTTCAGGTGATCCCGGTGCCGGGCGACCAGCAACTGCCCACCGACATCAACTCCCGCGGCGAGGCGGTCGGCGTCAGCGGCGTCGTCGGCGAACGGGCCTGGATCTACCGCGACGGCACCGTGACGCACCTGCCCGGTGAGCGCCCCACCAGAGCCAACGCGATCAACGAGAGCAATGTCGTGGTCGGTTCGAACGGGCCCCGGCGGCCCGTCGTCTGGCGGACACCGTCGGACCAACCGACCGTGCTGCCGATGCCGGACGGCGACTGGGAGGGCGAGGCCAGCGACATCGCCGCCGACGGCACGATCGTCGGCACGCTCAACCGCCAGCGCACGACTCTGTTCCAGGCGTACGCCTGGCTGCCCGACGGCACGCTGCGGGAACTGCCGCCACCGGTCGTCGACGGCGAGAGGGCCGTCGCCACGCGCGCGATGTCGATCTCCGAGGACTGGGTGGCCGGCACCGCGAAAGGACCGCGCGGCGACGTCCCGACGCGGTGGAACCTGCGCACCGGCGAGGTCCAGACCTTCCCCGAGATGCGCATGGGCGGTCGCGGCGTCAGCGCCGACGGCTGGCTCGTCGGCAGCCGGGAGGGGCAGGGACTGCTCGCCAGCCACCAGGGCATGGTGACGCTGCCGGACCTGCACGACCACGACACCGACATGTCCAACTACGCCGTGGCGATCAGCCGGGAAGGTCGCCTCGTCGCGGGTGGCGGGTCGGTCGGCGGTCCCCGGGCTGTCCCGGTGGTGTGGCGCTGCCGGTGACACGCCGGCCCTGGTAGGCGTGGCCGGGCCGGGTTGCCGTCGCGACGACCGTCACCGGCAGCCTCGGCCCGCCGCCGCACGAGTTCGCGGTCCTATGCTGAGCCGATGGACGTGGAGTTCAGCGGCGAGATGTTCTTCTGGAGGGGCCCCGCGCCCTGGCACTTCGTCACCGTGCCGGAAGACGACTCCCGCGAGCTGAACGCGACCTGCGCGTCCGTGAGCTACGGCTGGGGCATGATCCCGGTGACGGCCCGGATCGGGGGCACCGGGTGGCGGACGTCGCTGTTCCCCAAGGACGGGCGTTACCTCGTGCCGGTGAAGGCCGGGGTGCGCGAGGCCGAAGGGCTCGTGGTCGGAGACACCGTCACGGTGCGCCTGGTCGTCGACGTCTGAGCAGGGTGACCGGGTCGGGCCGGAGACGTCCCGGTCGGTTCCCTACAGCGCTCCGCCCCAGTTGTCGGTGGTGAGTCGGCCGGTGGTGTCGTCGATGAAGCGGTGTTCGAGGGTGCCGTTCGTCGTCCGGTAGAACACGTGATGCTGGTTCGGAGTCGACAGGCCCGCCGGGTCGTCGGTCACCACACCGAGGGCGCCCCAGTTGTCGACGCCCGGGCTGATCCCGGGCCACCAGTACCAGTGGACCAGGTCCCCCGAAGCCGTCCGGGCGAAGATGTGCTGCTGCTCCCGGTGCACGAACGCGTGCGGGTTCCCGACGAACCCACCACCCGGCCACACACCACCGTTGAGCGTGCCGGACGGATCGTCGAAGAACCGATGCTGCAATCTGCCGTCGGCGTTGCGGAAGAACACGTGGTGCTGGTTTCCGCCGTAGGAGAACCCGGTCGGATCCGACGCCACACCCGAGGTCACGCCCCAGTTGTCCGTAGCGGGGTTGATGCCCGGCCACCAGTACCAGTGGATCAACCCACCCGAGGCGGTGCGGGCGAAGACGTGCTGCTGGTCCCGATGCACGAACGCGTACGGATTCCCCACGAACCCACCGCCCGGCCACACCCCGCCCGCGATCTGACCCGTGTTGAGGTCGTAGAAGCGGTGCTCCAGGTTCCCCTCCGGATTGCGGTAGAACACGTGCTGCTGGCTGCCGTACGCGAAGCCGGTCGGATTCGACGTCACCCGCCCGACCGTGTTCCAGTCGTCCATGCCAGGAGAGGCCATGCCCGGCCCGAACCACCAGTGCCGCAACGTGTTGTCGCTCCCCCGCGCGAACACGTGCTGCTGGCCGGCGTGCGGATACCCGACCGCCTTACCCGTCAGCGGGCCCCCGCCCCAGTCCGCCCGCACCAGTCCCGCACCCGGCGACCACGACAGATTCACCAACGACCCCGCCGCACCCACCGCCACGACGTGCTGCCCGTCGCCGGAAACGAACGCCTGACCGGCGACGGGCTCGGCGGGGCGACCGCAGTTGTCGCTGGTGAGGTAGCGCTGGTGGTAGGAGCCCGGATACGGCGCGAGGGAGATGCCGTTGATGACGATGGTCTGCCCGACGCCGTTGTACAGCTGCTCGTAGTGGATGTGCGCGCCGGATGAGTTGCCGGTGTTGCCGGTCAGCCCGATCTGCTGGCCCTGGGCGACTGTCGCGCCGTTGGCCACCGAGTAGGCGGCGAGGTGGAAGTAGTAGGTCTTCCATCCGCCGCCGTGCTCGATGGCGATGTAGTTGCCCGCGCCGCTGGGCTGCGAGTATCGGTAGGCGGTGCCGGCTGCCGAGGCGAGCACGGGGGTGCCGTCGGTGACCCCGCCGTCGGCCCGGACGAAGTCCAGCGCCTGGCGGACCTCGCTGCTGTGGTGGCTGTAGGTCCACCGTTGCCCGCACGGGAACGGGGCTTTGAAGGTGGGCGCGGCGGCGCCGGCGGGTGCGCCGGCCGCCACGGCCAGCGCCGCCCACGTCACCACGGCGGCCACGAGCGTCACGCCCAGTCGGCGGACGATGCCTACGGTACGCACTGACGGCTCCTCGCTGCGGTGGTGGCGGCTGCGGGGACGGGCTGCGCGATCCGCGGTCGCCCCGGCCCGCCGGTCGGTCGGGACGGTGCTCGGAGCGCGGGCGATCGGGGCTCCGATGGCCGCGAGTCTGGAGAAACGCGGTGACGCCTGTCAATGGGTCGACGAAAGTTTCCGGCAGGGTGTCACTAGCGCCCCGCAAACATCCTTCGGCGATGGAGCGCGCTTGACTCCGCCGGCCGGCAGCCGTAGTTTGCAGCCTTACATCGATGGAAATCGCTTGATAAGACCGGCGTCCGTTCCGGCGCCGCAGTTCTCCGCCCTGCCCGCCGCACGCCCGCGACAAGGACGGTCATGACGATCAACCGCCGCTCACTGCTCGGAAAGGTCGCCGTGGTCGGCGCGGCCGCCGCGGTCGCGCCGGCCCTGGCCCCCGGCACGGCCCAGGCCGCCTACTGGAAGAAGCGCCTCACCGGCGCCGACCTGGACACCAACCACCGGTGGCAGGTCGCCGGCACCGACCTCGGCATACCGTACGTGCTGGAGAACGGCTCCATCGGCTACCTGTTCGGCGACACCTTCAACACTCCGTGGCCGGAGGGCCCGCCGCTGCCCAACGACTGGCGCTCACCGGTGATGCTGCGCTCCAACGTCCACCCGGGGTCGAGCGGTGGGATCGTCTTCGACAGCGCCGCCCGGGTCGCCGGCAACGGGCGGGCTCCCGAGCTGATGCACAACGGCCACAACGGCGTCGGCATCGACGGCCTCTGGGAGGTGACCGTCATCCCCAACGACGGCATCAGCTTCCCCGAGACCGGCCGCCAGCTCATCTCGTACATGAGCATCGAGAACTGGAACTCCGCCGGCCCCGCCGGGCCGCACTGGAAGTCGCGCTACGCGGGGCTGGCCTACAGCGACAACGGCAACGACTTCGTCCGTACGCCCCTGAAGTGGTGGAACGACGGCGCCAACACGGACCCCTTCCAGATGTGGACGATGCAGCGCGACGGAGACTGGGTGTACGTCTTCTCGGTGCGCTCGGGCCGACAGGACGGCCCGATGATGCTGCGCCGCGTCCGTTGGGACCGGCTCTTCTACCCCGAGTCCTACGAGGGCTGGGGCTGGAACGGCAGCAACTGGGGCTGGGGCCGCCCGTGCACCCCGATCCTCACCGGCCGGTTCGGCGAGCCGTCGGTGCGGCGGCTCGCCGACGGCACCTGGGCGATGTCCTACCTCAACTGCGCCACCGGCTGCATCGTCACCCGCACGGCGGGCGGGCCGGACCAGGTCTGGACGGCGGAGAAGGTCCAGGTCACGCCGTGGCAGGAGCCCGGGCTCTACGGCGGGTTCATCCACCCGTGGTCCAGCCACCGGGCCAACGACCTGCACCTGATGGTGTCGAAGTGGACCAGGACGCCCGACAACCGGAGCACCGCGTACCACGTCAGTCAGTTCGTCGCGTCGGCGTGAGCCCGCCGGACGGAGGCGGGCGCGCACCAGTCGTCACGCCGGGTCGACGCGGCCCCGGCAGTGGAGGGAAACCATGAGCGACAGTGGCAACGTCCGTCGTCGAATGAGCCGCCGGCGCCTGCTGGCCGGCACGGCGGGAGTCGCCGCCGCCGGAGCGTTCGCCGGGGCGTTCTCCGCGTCGTCCCCCGCGGTCGCCGCTGTCGACGGCCACGGCCTGCACATCGTCGACCGCAACGAGAACCCCGGCCGGCTGCAGTACTACCGCTTCGCCACCGCCGCCATCGAGTGGGACCCGGCGGTCAACGTCCTGCTGCCCGACGGTTACCACACCAGCGGCAGGCGCTATCCGGTGCTGTACCTCCTGCACGGCGGCAGAGCCGACTTCCGCACCTTCCACCTACAGGACAACATCGTCAACCTCACCGCCGGCCGGGAGATCATCGTCGTCATGCCGGACGCCTCGACCGGCTGGTACTCGAACCCGGTGCACAGCAACACCGGCCCCCGCAACTGGGAGACCTTCCACATGGCGCAACTGCTGCCGTGGATCGAGTCGAACTTCCGCACGTTCCCCGAGTACGACGGACGCGCGGTCGCCGGGTTCTCGATGGGCGGGTTCGGCGCCCTCAAGTACGCCGCGAAGTACTACGGCCACTTCTGTTCGGTCAGCTCACACTCCGGCCCGGCCAGCCTGCGCCGGGACTTCGGCCTGGTCGTGCACTGGGCCAACGCCACCTCGGCGGCGCTGGACCTGGGCGGCGGCACGGTCTACGGCGCACCACTGTGGGACGAGGCCCGGGTCAGCGCCGACAACCCCGTCCAGCGCATCGGCAGCTACCACAACAAGCGCGTGTTCCTCGCCGCCGGCACCTCGCCCGACCCGGTCAACTGGTTCGACACCGTCAACGAGACCCAGGTGCTGGCCGGCCAGCGCGAGTTCCGGGCGGCTCTCGCCCGGGCCGGCATCCCGCACGAGTGGCGCGAGGTTCCCGGGGGCCACTACTTCCGGCACGAACTCTTCGTCCAGGACCTCGACGGCATGCTCCGCCGCCTCCGCCGCGCCGGCTGACCTCGTCGACGTTCCCGCCGCGCCACCCGAGCCGTGGCGCGGCGGGAACGCCGACGCAGGCTGCGCGGTGCACGGGATCCGCGCGCCGGCGGGCACTCACCGCGGCTCGGCGGGCTGCCGGTCGGAGTCGTCGGGCGCGGTGATGGTGACGTCGAAGACGTCGAGGAGGCCGAGCAGTCCCGCGAGGGCGACGGCCTCGTCGCGTTTGAGGATGATGCTGCGGGTGGCGTCGGGGTCGTCGCCGTCGTGGTAGACCAGCTCACGCCGGCCGCCGGCGTAGTGGGTCACCACCCCGACGCGGCATCCGGCGTCGGTGGTGAACATGCGGCGAAAACCGATGCCGGGCAGCGGTGTCAGTTCGACGTCCATCGGAACTCCAGGTGGTGAGGGAACCGCAGCGGTGGGCGCGGTGCGGTGACGGCCGGACGAGGGCACGTCCGGCTGCGGCGGCAACGGCAGAACACGGCGCAGCCGTCGGCTCGCCGTGTGGAGACCGTTGCCCGGGTCAGCCGGTGAGCAGCAGGCGCAGGCCGGCGAGCGTGGCCAGGTGCGGATCCGGGGGCATCGTGACGGTGCGGCCGGTCAGGGCGGCCAGCCTGGCCGCGAGCCCCGGATGCGCCGCCCCGCCACCGGTGATCAGCAGTCGACGTCGACCCGGGCCGGCCGGGCGGGCGCCGACGCGGCGCACGGCGGCCGCGATGAACGGCACCTGGTCGACGGCGTTGGGCACGTCGACGTGCTCGGCGGCCGCGACCGCGCGGTCGGCGATGCGGGCGATCTCGGTGCGGCCGTGCCCGATGTCGACGGCGACGACGTCGTCGCGGTCCAGGTCGGCCTGGCAGGCCAGGGCCGCCGCCAACGGCTCCTCCACGGTGGCGACGCGCCCGCCGAGCGCCCGGCGGACCACCGCGACCAGGAGGTTCTTCTGCTGCAACGTGGCGGTGGCCGGCACGCCGACGACGACCGGTGAGACGTCGTCGCCCGGCCGCCCGGCGGCCGCCGCCACCACCCGCAACAGGTGTACGCAGGCGAAGAAGTCCTCCACCACGCCGTGCCGCACCGGCCACAGCAGCTTGGCGCCGCTGGTGGCGCGCAGGTCCATCGCGGCGTGCCCGACGGCATGGCCGCCGGAGGGTATCCGCGCGACGACGGCGGGTTCGGTGACGACCTCCCCGTGCACCGGGGTCCACACACGCACCGTCGACGTGCCGAGGTCGAGGGCGACGGGATGTCGTACGCCGAGGCGGGCGTACGCGCCGGGAGCCAGCATGCTCATCGTCCCCGTGCCGGAGTGCGCGCGGTGGCGCACGTCGTCGGTCGGGGCGGTCCGTCACCGAGGGACAGGAAGCGGGGGCGCGGGTCGTGACGCAGGGTCGGCATGGTGCTCCAAGCCACGGGCCGGCGCCGTGGGGCGCCGGGAGGCGAACAGGCTTCAGACGGCGAACGTCAGCCCGGGCGGAGCACGGTCCGCCGACCACGCCGGCACGCACCCGGGGACGGCCCGCCGGGTGCAACGGAACACGATGCACAGCCCGACGCCCCGCGCCGCCGACAGCACCATGACCAGCACGGCGAGCATCAGCAGCGCCGGCAGCGAGACGCGCTTGCCGACGCGGCGGAGACCGTGCCGATCCTGCATGGCCGACACCATAGCCGGGCGACCGGCCGCTCGGCCACGGCGTTCGACCCGGCACCACCCGGCCACCGGGATCCGCAAGCCCTGGCGCCGGGGTGGATAGCTGACTAAAGTCAGGTTTCATGACCTCGGATCGGCTCGTCGCCGCGGTGCGGCGGTTCAACCGGACGGTGACCCAGCGGGTGGGCGCCCTCGACGACGCCTACATGGCGCGCGGGCGTCCCCTCGCGCAGGCGCGGGTGCTGTGGGAGATCGGTCCCGGTGGCAGCGAGGTCGCGGCGCTCCGGGCCCGGCTCGGGCTGGACTCGGGTCACCTCAGCCGGCTCCTGCGCACCCTCGAGCACGACGGGCTGGTCACCGTCGGGCCGTCCGACCAGGTCGGGGGCGACGGGCGGGTACGGGTCGCCACGTTGACCGACGCCGGCCGGGCGGAGTGGTCCGAACTCGACAGGCGCTCCGACGAGTTCGCCTCGTCGATCCTCGCGCCGCTGTCCGCGCGGCGCCGGGAGCGGCTCGTCGCGGCGATGGCCGAGGTCGAGCGGCTGCTCGTCGCGTCGATGGTGGTCATCGCACCCTGCCCGCCCGGCGACCCGCGGGCCCGGGCGTGCACGCGGGCCTACGCCCGGGAGGTCGCCCGACGCTTCGACGACGGGTTCGATCCGAGCCGGAGCAACCCGGTGCACGACGAGGACCTCGTCCCGCCGGCCGGCCTGTTCCTGCTCGCCACCCTCAACGGCGAGGCCGTCGGGTGCGGCGCGGTCAAGCTCCACCGCGACGCGCCCGCCGAGATCAAGCGGGTCTGGGTGGCGGACACCGTACGCGGGCTCGGGGTCGGGCGGCGGATGCTCGGCGAGCTGGAACGGCACGCCGCCGCACGGGGCTGGACCGCCGTCCGGCTGGACACCAATCGCAACCTCACCGAGGCGATCGCGATGTACCGCGCGGCCGGCTACCGGGAGATCGAGCCCTACAACACCGAACACTACGCGCACCACTGGTTCGAGAAGCACCTGACGCCGTGACGTGTCGACCGCCGCACCGCCGCCAGCGCGCGTCGAGCCCCTTGGCCGGGCGGCGGGGCGGAACGACGCCAGCAGGGACGACGGGAATGGCGAATCAATTGACGCCGGCCCTCATTCGCACATTCTGCCCCGACCGTCATGGGCCGGGGCGCCATTCCGGGCAGTTTCTCCGTGTGACCCACCGCCATTGCCGTGTGACGAGGACGACGGTGGGGAATTGCCGTTTCCGGCGTACCGGATGACGGGGCTCGGCATTTCTTCCGGGTCGGCTCCCGGCGGCGCCCGGTCAAGGCCGGTGCGGTGCGGACGACTCCGGGACCAGCGGGTCGTGCGCGGCGTGCCGCAGTTGGCGGGTGCTGACGGCCTCGGCCAGCGCGAACGCGCTCAGGGCGCCGGCGAGGACCGCCAGCCCCGCCAGCCGGGACACCGTGGTGGTCACCGCCGTCAGCCCGACCAGCGCCACGATCGCGACGAGCCGGAGGCCACGGACCCGGTGCTGGATGCGCCACCAGAAGGCCTGGTCGGCGAGGAGGAAGACGATCACCCCGCCGTAGAGGGTGAGGTGGGACATGTCCCACCACCCGACGGGTCCGGCGACCCGCTCGACCTCCGCCACCGTCTTGCGCAGCCCGAGCGCGACCAGCACGACCCCGGCGATCATCGGCAGGTGCGAGTACGTGTACGCCTCGAGTGCGAGGCGGCTGCGCCGGCCGTCGTGCAGCCTCTGCACGCCTCGCTGCCCCGCGGTGGCGTCGACGTCGAAGTACGCCCACCAGAGCATCGCGACCACCACCAGGCTCAGCACGGAGGCGACGGCCACGGGCACGGAGACCGCGCGGTTGCTCACCGAGGCGCCGGTCGAGACGATCGCGCCGCCGAGCGCGACGAGGATGATCAGGCCGAACCGGTCGGCCCAGTGCTCGGCGGAGCGCACCGGCCAGTGCCGGGCGTTGAGCAGGTAACCGCTGCCGAGTTCGACGATGACGGCCGCCGCCCACAGGGCGGCACGGACGGGTCGGAATGCCTGCGGATCGTCCGACGGCGGCGGGACGATGGCGGCGGCGTAGAGCAGCGCGAGCGCCACGGCGGCCGACACCGCGAGGCGCACCAACTGGCCGCGGAACAGCCGGTCCTTCCGGGCCACCGTCCAGAACGCGACGAAGTTCAGGGCGCGCACGAGGCCGTAACACGTCACGAAGACCACCGGTCCCGGCAGGCCGCCGGGCAGGCCGATGAAGACCACGGGCACGGCGACGGCGATCACCAGGACGCTCGCCGCGGCGCCGAGGAGCAGGAGCCGGGCGATGGCGTTCTCGGTGCGGAACGAGCTGCCGAGCCAGGCGTAGCTGCACCACGCCCACCAGAGCAGCACGAGCACCGCCAGCCCCTGGAGCAGCCCGCGCCAGCCGGGTTGCGCGGTCATCAGCTCGGTGACCTGGATGAAGGCGTAGACGAAGACCAGGTCGAGGAAGAGTTCCTTGGGCGTGACTCCGGTGGAGCGCTCGGTGACCGGCTCGATCGCCCGGTGCAGCGCCCGGTGCCGCACCCGGAAGACGGTGCGGTCGAGCAGGACCAGGCTGGCGACCGCGGCGGCGAGCAGCCCTAACTGGGCGACCACCGGCGCCCGCGCCGCCACCGGGACGAGCGCCAGCACCAGGACGAGGCCGACGAGCGGCCCGCGGCCCCAGATGCCGATCGTCCGGCGCTCGAAGGCGATCAGGGCGAGCAGGTACAGCGCCACCCCGCCGTACAGGGCGAAGAGGCCGAGCGCCGGCTCCGACCGCACCGACTGGAACGCCACGCTGTTGAACGTGTGCTTGAGCCCGAGCGAGAGCAGGATCAGCCCGACGATCATCGGCAGGTGCAGGAACGTGTACGCGTCCCGGGCGAGCCGCGAGCGGGCGACGCCGGTGGTCTGTTCCAGCGCGTCCTCGGCGGAGAACCTGGCGATGTCGAAGTACGTCCACCAGAGCACGCCCACCAGCAGCATGCTGAGCACGGCGCCCCCGACCACCCCCCAGGTGACCGGGCTGGCCCAGCCGACACCCTGGCCCGTGCCGGCCGAGATGATGATCTCGCCGAACGCCACCAGGATGATCAGATGGAACCGCTCGGTCCAGTGCTTGACGGACTGGACGCGCCACCAGCTCACGCCGATGATCGTTATCCCGAGGTACTCGACGAGAAAGGCGGCCAGCAGCAGCGCGAAGCGGGCCCACTCCAGGGCTTCGCCGTCGGCACCGAACGTGCCGATGGGCAGGAGGCCCGCGGCCAGCAGGAACGGCGCGGCGGCGAGCAGGGGCACCCAGACACGCGGGTACGTGCGCCGGGCGGCGGGATCCCGCCAGACGGCGACGGTGGCCACCAGCAGCGCGCCGGAGCGGACGACCAGGTAGCAGACCACGACGACCAGCGGCCCGTGCAGGCCGCCCGGCTTGTCGGCGAACGTTTCGTTGAGGGTCACCCCCACGACCAGGATCAGCGCCGCCAGGCCGAAGATGACCACCGGCATGACGCCCCGGTCCACCCGGACGACGTTGCCGAGCCAGGCGTACGACAGCCAGCAGGTCCACAGCAGGACCAGCAGCACCACGCCGTGCAGCAGGCTCGTGACGGTCAGGTCGGCCGCGGCCGTGCTGGACACGGTGATGAAGGCGAAGACGAAGATCAGGTCGAGGAAGAGCTCCAGCCGGCTGACCGCGCTGGACTCCCCGACCAGCTGGATCCGGCCGGCCGCCACCGTCGGCCCCTTCTCGGTCACGCCCTCACTCTGCCAAGGGCCGGCCGGGTGGACAGCGGATCCGGGAAGCGGGGCCCAGGAGCCCTCGTCGCCCGGCCGGCACGCCCGGCGGCCTGCGCCGACCGGTCCCGCATTTCGCGCCGTCGCTTTCCGCGTCATTTCCCTGGCGGCCCACCCGGATTTTCCCGCCGTCCACCGAAATCGTCGCGGGGCGAGCCGTCGGGCGCCGCCGCATTGGCGGCGGCGGCCCGCGGTGGAGTCAAGAAGACGAAAGTCACGCTTTCTCGGATTTCCCGCGCGGCCCGTTCTTTTGTACGCTCTGTCCGCCGGTTTATCGGCCCGGTCGGCACGTGATTTCCGACGCCGAGGCACCACCCCCACCCGTCTCCGCCCATTTTCAGGGGCGGCGCCGTCGGCTGCGGTGACGCGTGTCCGGGCATGCCGGGGCGCCGGCCAGGTCCATCGACGACACGACACGGGAGCACGACACATGCAGGGGACAACCGCAGCACGCCGCCGGGCGACGCCGGCCCGACGGCGCCTTCTCACCGCACTGCTCGCCGCCACGGTGGGCGTCGTCGCGGCGGCGCCCCCCGCCCGGGCCGCGGACACCGGCTACGTGTCGGCGACTTCGGTGGAGGCCCTCGGCGGCGACCTGTCCACGGTCAGCCCCACGGTGCAGACCACCTATTCCGGCGACCCGCTGCGCCCCGCCGACTACCTCAAGCCCATGGGCCCGCTGGGCCACTACGGGCTGATCGGCCCCTGGGGGCCGCTCGGCGTCGCCGGTCCGATCGGCGTCGAGCCGTGGCATCCGTCAAGCTGGATCACCGGGACGGCCTGGGACGACTGGGCCGGCATGCTCGGCTGGTACGGCGGGCCGATGAGCGAGTGGGGCCCGCTCGGCCCCGACGGCCCACTGTCCCCGGAGGCGTACCACGAGACGCTGCCCAGCCTGGGTGACTTCAGCAAGCAGGTCCAGGCCGGCGGCGTGTGGGGCGTGCTCGGCCCCGTCGGGCCGCTCGGCCCGCTCGGCCCGTTGGGTCCGCTCGGCCCGGCCGGCGCGCACGGGCTCGGGCGCACGGCCGACGGCGCGTACGTCACCAGCGGCGGCGCGGTGCGCCGCACCGCGACCGTGCCGTACGGGACCGCCACCCGCAGCTACGAGCTGTACGAGCAGTACCACGACGAGTACGCCCGCGGTCTCGGCTACGGCAACGACACCTCGTTCATGGTGGAGCGCAGCACCCTGTCGCCCGGCAGTTCCGTCGACTACCGGTTCACCTCCCAGAGCACCCAGTGGGTCACCGTCAACGTCGTCCCGAAGTGGATGCGCTACGACCTCGCCACCCTGTCGGGGTACGTGACCAGCGCCGCGAACAACCACCTGGACTACCCGAGCGGCGCGGCGCGTGGCACGGCGCTAGTGGACGACTTCGACCTGCGGCTGACCGACGACACGGGGCGGGTGCTCGCCGTGTCGAACTCCGTCGAGCTGGCCGACACGATCCAGGTCCAGGTTGCCGCCGGCACGCGGCTGAACCTGCGGGTCACCCACCACCAGCGTGGCTCCTACGTCGGCTACCACGACGGCTACCGGCTCTTCGTCACCGGCTCCACGCCGCACATCGTCGGCACCGACATCACCGGCGCCCACCAGCGCCCGGTCGGGACGGTGTGATCCCGCCCGGGGGTCGTCCCGCCTGATGCTCTCGGCACGGGCCGGAGCCGTGCGGCTGCGGCCCGTGCCGGCGGGCGTCAGCCGGCGCAGTTGTAGTTCTGCACCGGCTGGGTCAGCTTCTCCTGGCTGCCGAACTTCGCGTAGACCCGCAGGTAACACGGCAGGTCGACGTCACCGTAGTAGCTCTGGACCGCGTTGTCGTAGTGCGTGGTGCCGCTCTGCGCGACCTGCCAGGCACCCGCGTCGCCCGACTGGATCTCCCAGTAGACGTCGCCCGAACAGCCCTGCAGCCCCTGGGACCACGCGATCATGTTGGCGCCGTTGTAGATCTCGGACTGCACGAGGGTGCAGCTCGCCGCCTGCGCCGGGGCGGCGCCGGCCAACAACCCCACGGTCAGCAGGGCCCCCGCTCCGACCGCTGACATCAGCTTGCGCATGACCAGTCTCCTCCACGATGGACGGTAGGTGGTCCACAGGAGGTTAGTCGCTCTGGAGATAAGTTCCAAGAGGATCATCAATGGAGACGAAAACTTTTATCGAGACGTCCCGCCGCCGGCGAACACGAGATCGAGGTGGGCGTCCAACGCGGCGAGCGCCTGCGCGGCGGTGTAGTGGCCGCCGAGCAGGTGGACACCCAGCCCCTCCATCAGCGCCAGCACGCCGGCCGCGTACTCGTCCCGCCGGGGACCCGGGATGAGACCGGCGACGAAGGCGCGCATCTGCTCGGTGTCCTCGCGCATGCCGGCGGCGACGTCCGGCCGCACCGCCGCGTACGCGAGGAACGCCAGGGCGACCCGCCCGTCGGCGAGCGACTCCTCGGACAGCGGTAGCAGCGCGGCGACCATCGTACGGAGCAGCAGCCGGGGGGCCGGGTCCTCGCCGAGCCGCGCGATCGCGTCGGTCACCCGGGCCTGGCTGCGCTCCCGCACGACGGCCATGGCGAAGGCCATCATCTCGTCCTTGGTGCGGAAGTAGTGCTGGACCATTCCGGCCGAGACGCCGGCCTCGGCCGCCACGTGACGCAGGCTCACGGCCTCCACGCCCTGACGCGCGGCCACGCGCATCAGGGCGGCCGCGATCAGCGTGCGCCGTTCGTGGCGGTCGACCTTCTTCGGCATGGCCTCATGCTGTCACGACGCGCACGCCTCGCCGATCACCGACGGCTCCGCGGCCCCGGAGGCGGGGTGCAGGGTCACCGTGCCGGCGGCGGCGTCCACCGTGACGAGTTGGCCGGTCCGGATCCTGCGGGTGGCGTCGGGGACGCAGATGACGGCGGGGATGCCGTACTCCCGGGCGACCGTCGGGCCGTGCGCCATCACCGCCCCCGTCTCGGTGACCAGCGCGGCGGCGGTGAGGAACAGGGGCGTCCAGCCGGGGTCGGTGGTGGCAGCGACCAGCACGTCCCCGGGTTCGACGTGGGCGGTGGCCGGGTCGTGGACCACCCGGGCCGGGCCGGTCGCCCGGCCCGCCGCCGCGCCCACCCCCCGCAGGGCGCCGTCCGGGGCCGGCGGCGGCGCGAGGACGGCCTCGACGTCGGTGCCGTCGGAGAGCAGGGCCACCGGCACCGCCGGGCGGCGCAGTTCCCGCCGGTACGTCGCGCGGCGCGCGGCGACCGTCGAGCGGTGGTCGGCGCCGTCGCGCACGGCCGCGTGCGTCTCGTCGAGGGTGAGGAACATGATGTCGTCGGGCCGCCCCAGCAGCCCCCGCTCCGCCAGCTCGGCGCCGACGAGCAGCAGTTGACGGCGCATCTCCCGTAGCCGGTAGAGGCCGGCGAACTTGCCGGCCTCCCGCAGGCCGGCCAGCATCCGTGCCCGGCGCAGGAGGAATCCGGCGATCCGGCCGCGGACCGGCCGGCGCCGGCGCGCCCGGGCGACGAGGTCCACGCAGGCGGCCTCGGCGGCCTCGGCGGCGCGGGCGAAGCGCCGGTCCGGGGCCTGCTCCGGGTCGGTGACGCGCAGGTAGTTGGCGATCATCGCGAAGACCGGTGTCGGGTCCTCGTCCCAGCGCGGCACCCCGAGGTCCACCTCGGCGACGGCGCGGTGGCCGTAGCGGTCCAGGAACGCCGCCAGGCCGATGTCGGGCAGCGCTCCCCGGGCGTACGCCGTGGCCAGGTCGTGCGGTGGGGTGGTGAGCAGCAGGTGGCGGTGCGCGGCGGCCTGCTGGCTCAGCCGCCACAACGCCAGGTCCATCTCGATGGTGACGTTGTGCGGCATGCCGCCCAGCACCGTGTCGATCTCGCCGGGGCCGGCCACGCCCCGCAGCAGCGAGGCCGGCAGCGTGGCGGCGAGCATCCCGGCGACGATCGGCCAGACGATGTCGTCGGGACTGGCTGACGGGTCCTCGTCGCGCACGTACCGCAGCCGGTCGGCGGCGGTGTCCAGCCCGGCGGGCGCGGCCGAGCCGACCCGGAGACGTTCGACCTCCCGGAACAGTCGGGCCCGGGCGGCCTCCGGGCGGGCCAGCGCCCGTACGACCCCGGTCGCCGCGCGGGCGGCGGTCCGCAGCGCCGGGCCGGTGGCCGTACGCCCCGGACCGGAAGCCGGCAGCGGCGCGAAGCGCGGGTCGGCGAGCACGTGCTCCATCACCGCCTGGGCCCGCGGCCCGAAGTCCACCGCCATCAGCTTGACCAGCCGTTTGCGGGTCGACGGGTGCCGCGCGAGGTCGGTCAGGTCGCCGTACAGGCGCCCGCCGATGTCGGTGATCTCCACGGTCAGGCCGAATGACGCCAGCATCGCCGCCACCAGCGACTTCAGGGTGGACATGCCCATCGGGGTGGCGGGTTGCCGCATGCCCTGCACGTGGCCGAACTCCAGGTAGACCCGGGGAGCCGGCCGCCCGGTCTCCGGCGGCAGCGGGAACAGCGTGGTGATCGGCCGCGACTGGAGCAGCCAGAGCACGCCCTGCCGGTCGTACGCCCATTCGACGTCCTGCGGGCAGCCGAACCGGTCCTGGAGGCGGCGGCCCGCGTCCCGCAGCTCGTCCAGCCGCTCGGCGGTGAGCAGGCCGGCGGCGGCCGGGGGCGAGCCGTCGAGGACGTACCGTTCCACGGCGGCGCTGCCGTCCACGACGGTCGTACCGAGCCCCTCGGCCGCCTCCACCATCATCTCGGTGCGGCAGCCGGTGAGCGGGTTGGCGGTGAACAGCACGCCCGCGGTCACCGGGTCGACCATGCGCTGCACGAGGACGGCCATCCGCGCCGACGCGTGGTCGATCCCGTGGGCGTCGCGGTAGGCGACGGCGCGGGGGTCGTGCAGCGAGCGCCGGCATGCCTCGATCGCCGTCAGGAGATCGGCGATCCCGGTGACGGCGAGGAAGGTGTCCTGCTGCCCGGCGAAGCTGGCGTCCGGGAGGTCCTCCGCGGTCGCGCTGGAGCGCACCGCCACCGGTCCCCCGCCGAGCCGCTCGTACGCCTGCGCGACCTCGACCCGCGGCACCACGCCCCGCTCGTGGGCGGCGGTCGTGACACAGAAGCCGTCCGGCACCCGCTCACCCGACCGCGCCAGCTCCCCCAGCCGGGCCGCCTTGCCACCCACCAGCTCGGTCATGTCCCCGGTCACCTCGGACAACGCGATCACGCGCATGCCGACCCCCTTTTGCAATACATCTGCATTGCTATCACCGTACGTCGTTCGCAATGCAGGTGCAATGCCAACCCGTCGGCGACCCTCCCGACCGGAACGCAAATGGAAACCGTTATCGTTTCGGCGTTCGCTCGCACGACGTTCCACCTGCCTCCGGAAGGGACCCGCCAGCATGCCCCTCTCGCCCACCGCCACGCCGAGGCTGACCCGCCGCGGTCTGCTCGGCGCCGCCGCCCTCTCCGCCGCCGCCTCGACCGGTGTCGCGCTGACCGGCTGCGGCGTCCACACCGGCCCGTCCGCCGCCCCGTCCGGCCGGCCGCGGCGCGGCGGACGGCTGCGGGCGGCGTTCGCCGGCGGCGGCGCCAACGAGACCCTCGACCCCCATCTGGCGAACCTGTTCAACGAGGCGTCGCGGGCCAAGGCCATGTTCGACAAGCTCGCCGACTACGGCCCCGACGTCTCCATCCGGCCCCGCCTCGCGGAAGGCTGGGAACCCAGCGCCGACCTCACCCGGTGGCGGATCACCCTGCGCCAGGCCACCTTCCACGACGGCCGGCCGGTACGCGCCGCCGACGTCCTGTACAGCTACGCACGGGTCACCGACCCGAAGCGGGCCTTCCGCGCCAGGGCGAGCCTCGACATGATCGACCTGGCCGCGAGCGGGGCGGTCGGCGACCGCGTCGTGGAGCTGGCGCTCAAGCGGCCCTTCGCCGAGTTCCCCAACGCCCTCGCGGCCTTCGGCGCCTACATCGTCCCCGAGGGCACGGAGACCTTCGACCGTCCCGTCGGCTCCGGTCCGTTCACGTTCGACACCTGGCGGCCGGGCCGGTCGCTGCTGCTGCGGCGGTACGCCGACCACTGGGACGGCGCGGCCCACCTCGACGAGCTGGAGTACCTGACCAGCAACGAGGAGTCCGCCCGGGTCAACGCCCTGCTCGCCGGCCAGGTGGACTACGCGCACGACGTCACCCCGACCACCGCCCGCACGTACGCTGGCGACCGCCGGATGACCGTCACGCGGATGCCGAACAGCACCATGCAGTCCTTCGCGATGAAGGTGGACCGGCCCCCGTTCGACGACCGCGACCTGCGCGAGGCCATGTTCCTGCTGACCGACCGGCGGCAGCTCGTCGACACCGTGCTCGCCGGCTCCGGGCAGGTTGGCAACGACCTGTTCGGCAAGGGCTACCAGCACTACGCCGACGACATCGCCCAGCGCTCCCAGGACCTCGACCGGGCCCGGTTCCTCGTCGACCGGGCCGGCGCCCGCGGCCTGCGGATCCCGCTCGACACCGCGCCGGTGGCCAGCGGCTTCGTCGAGGCCGCCAGCGTCTTCGCCGACCAGGCCAGGAAGGCCGGCCTCGTCGTCGAACCGAGGATCGGCGACAAGGACACCTACTGGAGGGACATCCTCGGCTCGGGCGTGCTGGCGTCGTACCGCTCCGGCGCCATGCCCATCGAGACGCACATCTCCCAGCGACTGCTCACCCACTCCACCACCAACGCCACCAGGTGGGCGCGGCCCGACTTCGACGCCCTCTACGCCAGGGCCGTCTCCAGCGCCGACGAGCAGGCCCGGTGGCAGGCGTACGGCGACATGCAGCGCAGGCTGCACGCCGAGGGCGGCTTCCTGGTCTGGGGCTTCGCCGACTTCCTCGTCGCCACCGGCCCACGGGTCGGCGGCGTCTCGGCCGACGCCCCCGCCAACACCCTCGACTGGGCCCGCTTCGACAAGGTCTGGCTGGGGTGAGCCTGCCCCGCTACGCCGTCCGGCGGCTGCTGCTCGGCGTCGGGCAGGTCGCCGGCGTCGCCACCGTCGTCTTCGTGCTCACCGAGGCGCTGCCCGGTGACGCCGCCGTGGTGATCGCCGGTGATCAGCCCGATCCGGCCCGCATCGCCCTGATCCGCGCGCACCTGCACCTGGACCAGCCGGCCTGGCAGCGCTACCTCGACTGGCTGACCGGCCTCCTGCGGGGCGACCTCGGCGTCTCGCTGGTCTCCCAGCGGCCGGTCGCCGAGCGGCTCGCCGACAGCGCCGGCGCCACCGTGCTGCTGGCGGCCCTCACCCTGACGGTGCTGGTGCCGCTGGCCGTGGGCGTCGGCATGCTGGCCGCCCGGCGCGAAGGGGGCCGGCTCGACCGGGCGCTGTCCGCCGGGTCCGTCGCCCTGTACGCCGTGCCGGAGTTCGCGCTGGCGATCCTGCTCGTCGCCGGGTTCGGCGTACAGCTGGGCTGGTTGCCGCCCACGGCGTTCGGCGCCGACCTGTCGGCGCGGCCGGCAGTCCTCGTCCTTCCCCTGCTCGTCCTGCTGGCCCGGCCCGTCTGCACGATCAGCCGGCTCACCCGGGCCGGCATGGTGGACGCGCTGCGCGCCGACCACGTAGGGCACGCCCGGCGTCTCGGCATCACCGGCGGCCGGATCTGGCTGCGCCACGCGCTGCCCCACGCCCTGGCCCCGGTGGCCCAGCAGCTCGCCCGTACCACCGACTGGCTGCTCGGCGGCGTCATCGTCGTCGAGGCGGTGTTCGTCGTACCCGGTCTCGGCACCGCCCTCGTCGACGCCGTCTCCACCCGGGACGTCCCCACGGTCCAGGCGCTGTGCGTGCTCGTCGCCGTCACCGCCGTCGCCGTGAACCTGACCGCCGACCTGGTGGCGTTCCGGCTCGCGCCGCGTACCGGAGCCGTCCGGTGAGGCCCCCGCTGCGTACGCTCGTCGCGGGCCTGCTGCTCGCCGTGCCGCTCGGCCTCGCCGTGCTCGGCCCCGCCCTGGCCGGCGACGCCACTTCCCGCGGTCTGCCGTTCGCCCCCGACGGGCCGCTCGGCACCGACTTCGTCGGCCGGGACGTCCTGCACCAGGTGCTGCTCGGTGGCCGCTCCGTGGTCCTGGTGGCCGTCGCCGCCACCCTGCTGGCCTACCTCGTCGGGGTCCCCGTCGGCCTGCTCGCCGCGACGACCCGCCGCCGGTGGGTCGACGAGATCCTCATGCGCCCGCTGGACCTGGTCCTCGCCGTGCCGTCCCTGCTGCTGCTGATCCTGGTGGCCGCCGTCGCACGGCCCGGGCCGGCCACCCTCGTCGGCGTCGTGGCGCTCATCGCCCTTCCCGAGATCGCCCGGGTCACCCGGGCCGCCGCCCTGCCGCTCGCCCACGGGCCGGCGATGGAGGCGATGCGCCTGCACCGGGAGACGTGGTGGCGCCGGGCCGGCGGGTACGTGGGGCGCGGCGTCCGCCGGATCCTGCTCGCCGACGCCGGGGTCCGGTTCGTCGGCGCGGTCTACCTGGTCGCCACGGCCAGCTTCCTCGGCGTCGGCGTCGCTCCCGACGCCGCGGACTGGGCCGTGATGGTCGACCGCAACCGCACCGGGCTGTTCCTGCAACCGTGGGCCGTCGTCGTACCGGCCGCGCTGGTCGTCGCCCTGGCGGTGGGCGTCAACCTGGTCGCCGACCAGGTGCTGGCCGCCCGCGCCGATCCGGCCCCGCCGCGCGGGGACGCGGGGCCGCCCGCCCAGGGTGCCCACCCGCCCCGCCGCTCCGGCCCGCAGGCTCCCGGAGCGGATCGGCGACGGTCGCCCGGCGGGCCGCTCCTGCGGGTGCGGCGGCTGACCGCCACGGCCGGGCAGCGACGGCTCGTCGACGGGGTGTCCTTCGACCTCGCCGCCGGGGAGATCCTCGCCGTCGTCGGCGCCTCGGGCAGCGGCAAGAGCACCACCGGCCGGGCGTTGCTCGGCGAGACCACACCGGGCGTCCGCCTCACCGGCGGGATCGCGCTGGCGGGCTCGGCCGTCGCCGCCGGCGCGCCGCCCCCGGCCGGCAGCGTCGGGTACGTCCCGCAGCAGCCCGCCGTGGCGCTGCATCCCCTCCGCCGCGTCGGCGCCGTGCTCGGCGAGATCGCCCGACGCCACCCGCCCGGCCGGACCCGCCGCGCCAGGCGACAGGCGGTGTCCGAGGTGCTCGACCGGATGGCCCTGCCCACCGACCGCCGGTTCCTGCGGCGCTTCCCCCACCAGCTCTCCGGTGGGCAGCAACAGCGGCTGGTCATCGCCCACGCCCTGCTCTCGCGGGCGGTCCTCCTCGTCGCCGACGAACCCACCACCGGGCAGGACGCGCTCACCCGCCGCGACGTCGCGCGCGAACTGACGGCGCTCGCCCGCCACGGCATGGCGGTGGTCCTGCTGAGCCACGACCTGCCTCTCGTCCGCGCCGTCGCGGACCGCGTCCTGGTGCTGCGCCACGGGACCGCAGTCGCGCAGGGTCCGACGGCCGAGGTCCTGGCGGCGCGGGACCACCACGACCGGGAGGAGGCGCCCGGCCCGCCGACCCGGGGCCCGGCCGCCGGCCGGGACGCCTCACCGCTGCTCGCCGTCACCGGCCTCGTGGCCACCCACCGCCACGGGGGTCGCCGGCGCACCGTCCTCCGCGGCGTCGGCGCGACGGCCGCCGCCGGGGAGTGCCTCGCCGTGGTCGGCCGGTCCGGCAGCGGCAAGACGACGCTGGCGCGCTGCGTCGCCGGGCTGCACCCGCCCACCGGCGGCCGGGTCGCGCTCGCCGGCCGACGCCTCGACCCGCACCTCGACCGGCGGGCCCGGCGCGACCTCGCGGCCATCCAGTACGTGTTCCAGGACGCCCGGGCGAGCTTCGACGCGTACCGCCCGGTCCTCGACCAGGTCGCCCGCGCCGCCCGGCGCCTGCGGGACGCCACCGACGCCGAGGCCCGGCGCACCGCCCTGCGCCTGCTCGACCAGGTGGGCCTCGCCGAACACACCGTGGCCGGCCCGCCCGACCGGCTCTCCGGCGGGGAGTTGCACCGCGCGGCGCTGGCCCGCGCCCTCGCCGGCGAGCCCCGCGTGCTGATCTGCGACGAGATCACCGCCGGCCTGGACGGCGACGCCCGGGAGCGCATCCTCGCGCTGCTGGATGACCTACGTCGACGCCGCGACCTGGCGCTGGTCGTGATCAGTCACGACCGCGACGTCGTGGCCCGCCTCGCCGACCGGATCGTCGTGCTCGACGGCGGACGCGTCGTCGAGCAGGGACCCGCCGACGCCCTGCTCGGCGCGGCCCGGCACCCGCTGACCCGCGCGCTGCTGCCCGCCGCCCCGCAGCGTCGGCGACGGGACGACGAGGAGCGGCGGGCGGATCCGGCGGCGACACGATGAGGGGAGAGACCATGCGGAACTACCGACACGGCGTGGGCGCGTACGAGGTGCGGATGGCCGACGGCCGGCACCTCGACGGGGCCCGCAGCGTCATGCTCGACACGTTCTACCGGGAGTTCGGCCACGGCTACCGTCCCGACTGGCACCACGACGTCATCGACCTGGCCGGCACCTACCTGGCACCGCAACCGCACGCCCTGTTCGTCGCGACCCGGGGCGAGGAGGTCGTCGGCACCACCGCGGTCCGCGCCGCAGCGCCGAAGAGCCCACCGCACCCGCGCTGCCTCGCGGAGCGCTTTCCGGAGGAGTCCACCGCGCAGCTCTTCCGGGTCTACGTCCGGCCCGAGCACCGCCGGCGGGGGCTCGCCCGCGCCCTCGTCGGTCTCGCCGTCGACTTCGTCTGCCGGCAACCCCGCTACCGGGAGCTGTACCTGCACACCGACACCCGCGTCGACGGCGCCGAACGGTTCTGGCGGGCGGTGGCCGAGCCGGTGCACGACGCGCGCGACGGCCGGGCCGACACCCACCAGACCGTCCACTTCCGGATCCCGCTGGCCGGCCGCCGGCCGTGGGCGTAAGAATCCTTCCGATCATCCATTGACTTCGATGATTTACGCCACAACAATCACCTTCCATATCGATGGATATCGCTGTTGATCGGATCTGGAGGGAGGTACCCGTGGTTGCTCTGAGAGGCGAGATGTCGTGGTTCTGCTGCGGCAACGCCTGGGGTCCCTGCGGCTCGGCCGGTGGTGGTGCATGCGGCACCTGTTCGTCCGGCAACTACCAGCACGCCTGGCCGAACACCTCGGACGCGTGCCTGGCCATCACCCGCCCACACGTGTGCGGAATCAGCGGGATGAGCCGCCGCGGCTGCGGCTTCCGGCACTACACCACCAACCTCTGCAACGGTGCCCGGGTCGGCACCGCCATCGCCGACTGCGGCCCACAGACCGACCTGTTCTGCGGTGAGCGCACCTGCTGCGGCTCGGCCTGCGGCAGCAACCGGATCATCGACCTGACGCCCGCGGCGTACAGCGCGATCGCCAGTCTCTCCACCGGGCTGCGGCCCTGCTCGGTCGACAGCGTCTGAACGGGAGGACCCCATGGACCAGACCCTGAGGCGCCGCCGGCTGCTCGCCACCGCCGCGCTCGGCGGCGTGGTCGGTGCCACCGGGCTCGGCTCGCTCGCCCCCGAGGCGGCGTTCGCCGCCGACGCCGCGACCGTCGAACCCGGCACGCCGGACCCGAACTTCGCCGAGGGCCGGATCAGCACGATCTCCGGCAACATGCTGCTGGTCACCGGCTCGGACACCGTGCTCCACTCGATCCGGATCACCGACGGCACGAGCATCTGGAAGCTGCACCCGACCACGTTCGACCGGGTCGCCGTCGGCGACGGGCTCTACGCCCGCGGCGTCCGCCTGCCCGACGGCACGCTCGCCGCGGACGCCGTGTGGGTCAACATCGTCAACCTGCACGGACACATCGCGGCGGTCGGCCGCAACGTGCTGCACCTCGACCACAAGGGCCGTCGGATCGTCGCGCACGTCGTGCCGGACCGGTCCGCCGCCGTCTACAACGGCACCCCGGCCGTCAGCGACATGTCCCTGCTGCGGGTCGGCCGGCACGTTCAGGTGCTCGGCGCCTGGCACCCGGACACCAACGAGATCGACATCGCCACCATCTACGCCGCCGCCTGACGGCGCGGCCTCCGGGCGGTACGCAGCCGCGGACCGCCCGGAGGCCGCCCGTCGGACCACCCGATGGAGACCACATGATCGACATGATCGCGGCGCTGCAACCGTTGGTCGTCGGCGCGGTGCTGATCTGGTCCGCCCGCGTGAAGCTCTTCAGCCGGCACGCCGCCGCGGCGGCCGGCCGGTCGGCGCTCGCCCGCCTGCTCGGGCAGCACCGGGCACTGCCCGCGTATCGGCTGCTCGGCGGTGTCGAGCTGGCCCTCGGCGCGCTGCTCGTGCTGCCGCCCGCGCTGCCTCTGGAGGCGGTCGGCGCGACCCTCCTGACGGCCGGGTTCCTCGCCTACCTGACGTACGCCCGGCGCGCCGCCCCCGCCTCCTCCTGCGGGTGCCTGAGCGCCCGGCCAACCCCGGTCTCCGGCCGCGGCCTGGCCCGGGCCGGGCTGCTGCTGGCGGCGGCCGGGCTGGCGGGGCTGGCCGACGGCGGTTGGGCGGGCGCACTCGCCGGGCGGCCGGCGGCCGGCGGCGCCGTGCTGGTCGCCGAACTGGCGGCGGTGGTGGCGCTCTCGCCGGAGCTGGACGCTGCCTGGCTGCTGCCGCTGCGCCGGCTGCGCGCCCGGCTGACCCATCCGCTGCGCGGCGGCACCGGCGTGCCGCTGCTGGCCACCGTGCAGCAACTCCAGCTCAGCGACGCCTACCGGCGGGTGGCCCCGCTGCTCCGCTCCGACGTGCGGGAACACTGGGACGACGGCGACTGGCGCTTCGTCGGGCACGCCGCGCGCTACCGGGGCCGCCCGGCGACCGCGGTGTTCGCCGTGCCGCTGGCCGACCGGGAGCCCGATGCCGTGCGGGTCGCCGTGGTCGACGACGCCACCGGGCACACCCTGCTCAGCCTGGCCGCCGCGCCGCCGCCCGCCGGCCCTCGGCTCTCCGTCGCGCCGGTCTGACGCCGCGCCTGCCGGGGTCTCAGTCGGCGGTCAGCCAGGCGCGGATCTTGTCGCCGTGCTCGTCGAGGCGGGGCGGCGGCAGGTCGTACCGGGGCGGCGTGGCGGAGAGGCCGATCGGGTTGCGGACGCCCGGCACCCCGCCGACGGTGACCACCGGGTCGAGCCCGAGGTCCCGGGCCAGGGCGACGCCGCCGTCGACCGTGTTGATCGGGGCGCACGGCACGCCCGCCGCGCGCAGGTCCCGGAACCACTCGTCGCGGGTCCGCCGGACCAGCCGCTCGACCAGCATCGGGCGCAGGACCTCCCGGTTCGCGGTCCGGTCGGGGTTGCGCCGGAACCGGGGGTCGTCGGGCAGCCCGGGCAGGCCGAGCACCTCGCACAGCTTCCGGAACTGACCGTCGTTGCCGGCGATGACGACGAGGTCGCCGTCGGCGGCCGGCAGCGGCTCGTACGGGAACAGGCTCGGGTGGGCGTTGCCCATCCGGAACGGCGCGGCGCCGCCGGCGACGTGGCCGCTGGCGTGGTTGACCAGGCCGGACAGCGCCGAGGAGAGCAGGTTCACCTCGACGTGCTGACCGACGCCGGTGTGGGCGCGGTGGTGCAGGGCGGCGAGGATGCCGAGGGCCGCGTGCAGACCCGCCATCACGTCGAACACGGCGACACCGGCCTTGTACGGCGGGCCGTCCGGCTCGCCGGTGAGGCTCATCAGGCCCGACGCGGCCTGGACCACGAGGTCGTAGCCGGGCAGGTCCGCGCCCGCGCCGGTGCCGAAGCCGCTGATCGAGGCGTAGACGATCCGTTCGTTGTCGGCGGCGACGCCGTCGTAGTCGAGGCCGAAGCGCTTCAGCCCGCCGGGGCGGAAGTTCTGGATCATGACGTCGGCCCGCCGGACGAGTCGCCGGGCGACGTCGAGGTCGTCGGGGTCGGCGAGGTCGAGGACCACCGAGCGCTTGTTGCGGTTGACGCCGAGGTAGTAGGTGGACGTCCCCTCCCGGACCGGCGGCATCCAGGCGCGGGTGTCGTCCCCGCCGGGCCCCTCCACCTTGACCACCTCGGCGCCGAGGTCGGCGAGCAGCATGGTCGCGTACGGCCCGGCCAGGATCCGCGAGAAGTCCGCGACGAGGATGCCGCTCAGCGGCCCGGCCTGCTGCTCCGCCATCGCCCCTCCCCTACCCGCTGCCGCCGTGGGCGCGCGCCGTCGGGTACGGGCGGTTCGCCGTCCGCACCCGACGGTCCCCGATGGAAGGACAACGATGGCACAGCCGGCGCGCCGGGCGTCGCCCGCCCCGAGGGATCCCACGCCGGACGGGCCGGCGCGACGAACGCCCGCGTCGCGTCGCGGGGGTCGTCGCGCCGGCCCACCGGGTCACCGCCGGTGGTGGTCCGGTCTCGTGATCCGGTACCGGGCCAGGTTCCCCTCGGTGGCCCATCGGTGGAAGCCCGCCTTCTCCAGCACCCGGACGGATGACGGGTTCGACAGTTCCACGTCGGCGGTCACGGCGTGGACCGCCGACACGGTGAGGGCGAACTCCGCCAGGGCCCGGGTCGCCTCGGCGGCGTAGCCCCGGCCGCGGCGGGACGGCACGATGCCGTATCCGATTTCGACGGTGCCCTCGCTGGGCGGCCAGAACAGGCCGATCGAGCCCACCACCAGCCCGCTGTCGCGCTCGACGATCAGGCGGTGGCCGTACGCGCCCAGCCAGGCGGGGTGCTGGTCGAAGAGGCCCGCCACGACGCGATCGCCGTCGGCGGGGAAGTCGTCCGCCCAGTGCGCGGACCTGGTGTCACCGAGGACCGCGGTGGCCTCGGCGGTGGTCCAGGGCCGGAGCACCAGGCGGTCGGTGGTCAGGTCGATCCGGGATGATGAGGAAGAGGAAGACACGTGTCACTCCTGGTCGTGGTAACGACCCGGACCGCGCGCTACTGTCGCGCGGGCCGGACAAGGGCATGCTGATGAAGGCCGACGGCGGCCATATTCATCAACCTCCCTGTCCCGTGATCACGCGCCTCTCGCGCTGACGCGACGTTAGCAGGCCCGGAGCCCGGCGCGCAGCCGCCCTTCGCGCCGGCGGGATCGCGGCGCGACCCGCGCGCCACTCGCCCGGCCGGCATCGACGCCGCCATGTGCCGCCTCACGCGACGTGCTGGCACTCCGGCAGGCTGTCCAGGTTGTTCGGCGACGCGTCGTCGGCGACGGTACGCAGGTAGGGCCGACCACGCTTGGGCCGGACCACCCGGATGGCCGTACGTTCCGTGCCGGGCTCCTGCACGAAGAACGCGAACCGGCCGCTGCCCATCAGCTCGATCGCCTCCGGCACCGGGATGAGGAAGTGACTGCCGTCGCCGTTGTGCCCGCCCAGGGCGAGGGTCGTGCCGCTCGACGTGCGCACGCAGCTCACCCGCACCGGCACGGCCGTGTCGTGGTACTCGGTGTCGGCGACCAGCGCCACCTGCAACCAGCCCTCGCTGGCCGTCGACGGCTCGTTCGGCAGCAACGCGTCCGGGGTGCTCGGCACCACCACGTCCGTCCGCCACGTGCCCGGCTCGGCGCGCCGGTGCCAGTGCCACGAGCCGCGTACGTCCTGTGGCAGCGGCAGGCGGGTCGTCTCCAGGTCGTGCAGGACCGGGCCGTAGCGCAGGGCGGGCGACAGCCGGGACAGTGCCGAGGACGTCCACTCCCGCAGCAGCCCCACCGACTTCTGCGGCACCAGCCCCGCGGTGACGTGCACGTCGGAGCCGGGCACCATCAGCAGGGTCAGCGGCACCGGCACCCCCGGGTTGACCGTGAACACCCCGGAGGTGTCCACGTACGGCGAGGTGATCGGGTCCGCGCCCGGCAGCGCGGCCGCCCCACTGGCGTCGGGCAGCCCCGGCGCGAGCAGCGCCACCGCCGGGTCCACGATGTGCAGCCGGTCCATGTCGTCACCGACGCAGTACGCCAGCAGCCCGTCCTGCGCCCGTGCCAGCGTGCCCAGCCGCACCGGGACGCCGGTGCGCGCGTTCTCCGGGGGCTGCCGCGGATCCTCCACCTCCACCTTCAGGTACGCCCGCACCACCGCGACCGGCCGGCCGAGCAGCAGCGCCAGGTGCTCGTCGCCGGCCCGGCCGGTCACGTCCACCGTCCACCGGGTGGTGTCCAGCACCCGCAGCAGCGACTCCAGCGCGCTCTGCGCGCCGCCGGCCGGATGGCCGCCCGCCCGGGCGGTCGCCAGCGCGTGGTCGGCGGCCAGCATGCGGTCGGCGAACCGGGCCAACAGCGGGTTCGGCAGGAACCGGCTCGGCGGCGCGCCCAGCGTCGCCGGGCGGCCCGGATCCTCCTCCCACGCGGTCACCGTCTCCGGGTCGGGGCGCAGCCGCCCGTAGCCGTTGCCCTTGTCGTCGAAGAACTCCAGCGTGCGGTCCACCGACGACGGCACCAGGTAGCCGCACACCGGGCTGACGCCCGCGTCCGCGTCGCGCGGCGCGCCGAGCGCGTCGGCGAAGCGCAGCAGCACCCGGGCCGGGGCGGTGAAGCGCGGCCGCAGGGCGGCCAGGTCCGGGTGGCCCGGCACGGCGAGCGTCACCCCGTGCGTCACCGGCGCGGGCGTCGCCACGTCCGGACCGAGCACCTCCAGGAACCGGCCGTAGCCGTCGACCAGGCGGGCCCGGTCCAGCCGCAGGAACCCGGCCCGCAGGGCCACGAAGTCCGCGGCGCGGGGGGTCTGTGGCGGCTGCGCGGCGTCGGTGGCGTTCGGGGCGTCCACCACCAGGCCGGTGGCGTCGCGGCGCAACTGCTCGGCGATCCCGACGAGTTCGCCGGAGAGCAGGTCGCGTTCGGCGTCCTGCGGGTCGACCGTGCCGTCGAGCAGCGCCGCCGCCGACGCCGACAGCATCACCCGCCCGCGCAGCGTACGGCCCGTCTCCGGCGCCGGCTCGGTCACGACGGGTGGCAGGTCGTGGTCGACCTCGCCCAGCGGCCAGTCGTGCGCGCCGCGCGGCGTCGGCAGGTAGGTGGCCGACCACTCCAGCAGCAGCGGGTTCCACGGCCGGCCCGGCGGGGTCACCCCGACCGGGCTGGGCAACTGCCCGTCGACCACGGCGCCCGCCGGCGGTCGCGTCGGGTCCCCCACGCCCGGGTCGAACGTCGCCCACCACGCCGCCCGCGCGGCGGCCACCGGCGACGGCTGGGCGTCGGTGGCCAGCGCCAGGTCGGGGGCGGATCCCGGGTCGATGCTGGCCAGCTCGACGAGCAGGTCCGTGGCCACCGCCGGCACGCCGTACTGCGGCAGCAGCCCGGCCAGCGGGGTGGGCGGCAGCACCGCCGCGCCCGGGCCGGCGTCGCCGCCGGCCACGCCGAAGCCGCGTACGGTCTGCCCGTCCACCCGGCACAGCAGGTTGCCCAGCTCGGAGTAGCGGCCGTCGGCGCCGTGCTTCGGGCTGCGTCCGCCGCCGGCCACCACCAGCGCCGGCTCCAACGCGTGCCAGACCCGCGGCCGGGTCCGTTCCACCTGCACGAACGACCCGCCGCCGGCGGCACCGCCGGAGCCGGCCGCCGGCTGCCAGATGTACTCGTTGCCCGCCGCCGCCGGGGCCGAGCCGAACCGGCTCTGGTGCAGCGAGGCGTCCAGCCGGGCGGGACCGTCGGCGCCGGTCACGTCGGACAGCGCGCCCTGCAGCAGCGCCTCGACCATGCGGGCCGCGTCGGCGGGGTCGTCCGGTTCGGCGGCGAGCGCCGCGAGGGCCTCGGCGAGGGTCTCCCCCAGCGCCACCGCCACCGCGTCCGACGCGGGACGGTGGTCGGTCTCCCGACCGAGCAGCCCGCCGTCGCCGGGCCAGTTCGGCTGCGGCCAGCCGATGGACACCGCCGCCGCGTGGTAGACCGACCGGTCCGGCACCGGTTGGTCGTCGCGGCGCGGCGGGTGGACCTCCCAGCCGAGGTCCTCCATCCGCTCCGTGTACGCCGTCTCCCCGGCCACGTGCAGCGGGTCGCGAACGGGGTCGGTGTACCAGCCGAGCACCAGGTACGCCACCGGCCCGGTCACCCCGGTCAGCTCGTCGTGCAGGGCGAACCGGTGGGTCACGTTGTCGTAGTAGCCGGCCCAGCCGAGGTCGCCGTGGCCGAGCGCCGTCAGCGGGGACCTCGGCGCGGCGCCGGGGGCCGGCAGGGTCGGGCCGGTCAACGCCCGGTCCACCCGGACGGGCTCGATCGCGCCCGCGTACGGCAGCAGCCATGCCTCCACCGCCCGGGGGCCGGGCGTCGCCGGGCCGGAGATCCGCACGACCAGCCACCGGTCGGGCACCGGCGGGAACATGGTCGCGCCGGTGTCGTCGGCGACGCCGCGGGTCAGCCCGTCGGGCAGCCCCCAGTGCAGGTGCGCGCCGGGCGGCCGGGCGGTCTGCCGCGCGCTGAACGGTTCGGGCAGCACGTCCTGCTGCACCCGGCCGCTGGCCGGCGGGGTGGGCCGGGTCAGCGCCGTACGCGCCCAGTCGGAGGCGGCGCCGGGCTCCCGCACGACCAGGACGTCGAGCGCGACCGGGACGAGGACAGTTGTCACGACAGGGGGCTCCCTCTGTTCGGGGTGGGCCTGACCGCGGTCGGGCCCGCGGTGGGTCGGCGACGCCGAGGATCAGGCCGGCGGGGTGGAGGCGCCGAACCGCTGCCGCGACGGCGCCTGGAGCAGGGACAGCGCCACGGCGGCGCCGCCGCGCGGCCGGGGCAGGGGCCGGGCCTGGTCGAGGTTGCGGGCCAGGCCGGCGACGTCGACGACGCCGGGCACCGGGCCGGGGCGCATCGGCACGGCGACGCTGCCCAGGTCCGGTCCCGCGCCGTCGCGGATCGGGGCCCGCCAGCCCGTCCCGTCGGCTTCCAGGCCGAACTGCACGCTCTGCGGCGGCTCCTCCAGCCACACCAGGCGGGGGGCGCCGTGGAACAACGCCACCAGCACCGACGGCGACAGCCGCTCCAGGCGCAGCAGCTCCACCACCAGGTCGGGTCGGGTGCGGGCCAGCTCGTCCGGGTCGACGCCCGGCCGCACCACGGCCTGGTCGTCGCTGGTCCAGGCGCGTACCTCCATGCCGGGCCAGCCGCTGACCAGGGACGACCGGAGCAGGAACCCGGTGACCGGGACCGGCCCGGCCGCGGCGGTGAGGTCGCCCGCGGCCCGGGCCTCGGCGAGCAGGTCGGCGGCGACCGGTATCGACATGCGGGTGCGCTGCACCTCCCGCACCAGCGGCAGTTGCTCGGTCACCGCGGCGGTGACCTGCGGCAGCAACGTCTGGGTGCCGGCGCGTTCCCGGCTGCCGTCGCCGCCGACGGCGAGCGCCCCCGCCCGCAGCCGCTCCAGCCAGCCGCCGTCCAGGCGGAAGAACCGGATGGACTCCGGCGGCAGCAGGCGCGCGTCGGGCACGAGGTAGCGGAACGGCAGGTCGTGCAGCAGGCTCCAGCGGGCCAGCACGTGCTCGACGTACGGGGGCAGCGGCGGCGCGTCGGCGGTCGCCTCCGTGACCGGCCCGGCGACCGCGGTGCCGGCACGCGCGGCGGCGGCCAGGGTGCGGGCCCGCGGCTCGGGCTGCCCGGCGGGGTCGGCGGGCGGGCCGACGAGCGCGCCGAGCCGCTCGGCGAGCAGCCGGCCGCCGGCGGACAGGTGGGTCGTCACGAGGATTCTCCTTCCGGGTGCAACTGGCGCGGGATGACGGTGGAGCCACCCGGGTGCGCCTGCCACAGGTCGGCGCGGGCGGTGCGGGACAGCAGCCGCTGCGCGAACGCCGCACCGAGGGCGGCGAGGGGGTCGGCGCCGTCGACGGCCACCGCGGCGGCACGCCGCAGGTCGGTGCCCTCGGCGGCCACCGCGGCGGTGCGGCGCACGGCGGTGCCGGAGGCGGCGTACGAGCGGGCGTTGTCCTCGCGGAGGCCCGCCGCGCTGCCGGCTCGGGCCGCGTCGTCGGCGGCGCGGTGCCAGGCCACCACCTCGCGGATGAACCTGCCGTCGGCGGCGGCGAGGAGCCGGCCCAGCTCGAACGCGGCGGCGCCCGTCACGTCGCCCGGCCCGGCGGGCAGCGGGTCGGGCGCCGCACCGAGCAGCGGCGGGCGGTAGCCCATGGTGGCCGGCGTGCCGTCGCGGCGGGTGGCGGCCAGCGCGAGCGCCCCGTCGGCGTCCACCAGCGGGGGCTGCCCGGCCGGCGGGGCACCGAACGCGCCGAGGTCGAGGTGCGCGGCGACGTGCTCGAAGGTGCCACCGGCGGTGCTCGTCACGAACGGCCAGGACGCCAGCACGAGCAACGTGGGCACGCTGGTCAGGTTGGTCGCCCAGACGTCGTCACGGGCCTCCAGCGACACCAGGCAGGCCGTGTACGGCGTGGGCGTGGCCCCGCCCAGCGGCAGCCGGTTGGCGGTGACCACGGCGAACCAGCCGTCGTCGTCGCTGCCGGCCAGCGCGGTGTCCGCGACGTTGACCTGACGGACGTGGGTGAGCAGCCCGACGTCGGTGCGGCTGGGCAGCAGCGCCCGGAAGGTGGCCAGGTCCTTGGCCCGCAGCCCGACGACGGCCCGGTTGCCGTCGACCGGCTCGATGCCGTTGAGGCGGGTGAACACCGCCTCGCCGACGACCGAGCGTAGCGTCCCGGTCGTCAGGGTCGCCTCGTCGGACCGGACGACCAGCAGCGCCAGCCAGGGAGTGCCGTCGCCGAGCCGCCGCTCCCACGGCAGGGCCCGTCGGCCGAGGACCACGTGCGGCAGTCGGTCGCCGAACGCGCCCACCGCGTCCCGGGGCGGGTGCTGCCCGGCGACCTCGGTGGCGTCGAGGGCGAGTCGCGGCGCGCCGACCTGCACGTGGGTGGCGTGCTCGGGTGGCGATGTCTTCGGGGTGCCCCGGTCCGTCACCTCCAGCCTGCTGGTGAACCGGTAGATGCCGGCGGTGAGCGACGGCGTCACCGTGTCGTGCAGCCGGATCGAGCCTGGCGCGACGGGGGTCTCCGTCATGACGCCTCCGTTTCGTCGTCGTCGAAGGCGACGAACGCCGCCGTTGGTGCCGGGGCCGCCGGCTCGGTTGCCGGGGCCGCCTCGGCGACCGCGGTACGCGCCACCGACCGGGCGGCGGCACCCGGGCGGCCGGGCACCGTCGCGGGTCTGGTGACCCGGGCCAGTTCCCGCCGGGCGGCGGTGCAGTCGGTGTCGACGGCGTGTTCCGGGGTGCCGATCACGGCGGCGACCCGCCAGCCGTCCCCCGCCACGACCTGCACCGAGATCGCCTCGGCGCCCCGCTCCGCGTCGACCGTCAGGAGGATGCGGTGCGGCTGGTCGTCGTCGGGGGCGTCCTCCCGGCTGCTCACCCGTACCCCGTCGAGTTCGATGCGGACGTCGGCGAGGCTGGCGGCGGCGGACACCGGTTCCAGGGACACCACGACCGCGCGGGTCGTGGCGGGCAGGGTGGTGACCAGGCCGTCGACGGCGGCGGAGAGGAGCGCCGCGGGCACCGGCACGTGCTCGCCGGCCTGGCGGTAGCGGGCCGGCGGATGCCACGGGTGCGGCAGCAGGACGGTGGCGCCCGGGGCGACGAGCACGCCGTCGGTGACCGGGACCAGCGGCGTGTCGGCGGCCCAGCCGGCGGCGGCGCCGGCCGCCGGGGTCACCACCGCGCGGGCGGCGTCGGCGGGCACCCGGGCGCCCGCCCGGGCCGGGCCGTCGCTGAGCGGCGCGCCGGTGCCGGTGAAGGTGACCAGCCGCAGCGGCGTCGGCCCCTCGTCGAGGCGCAGCCGCAGCCCGCCGGCGCCCGTGGTGTCCCAGACCTGGGTGCCGCCCACCGGCAGGGCCGCGCCGCTGTCGTGCCCGGTGCGGGCCCGGGCGGCGGCGCGGAACTCCGCCCGCGCCGCGCCCCGGTGCTGGTCGGCGGAGACGGTCGCCCGCAGCCTCGGCCCGGCCGGCGCCGCCACGGCGCGGCGGGCGGTCACGGCGGTCTCGGACGAGTCGGTGGTGCGCCGCAGGCGCAGCACCGACGGCGCCGGCGCGGCGGCGCCGGGGACCGACAGCGGCAGGTGTCGCTGTGTCTCCTCCTCGATCATCGTGGCCAGGGCCACGTCCGGCAGCACGCCGGTCGCCTCGGAGACGGTGATCGGGGCGGCCAGGCCCACCGACGACAGGGCCCGGACCATGGTGGGAGTGGCGCCGCCGTTCGCCGTGCCGGCGAGGGCGCTGTCCCACAGGCCGGCCGGGAATCCGGTGCTGGCGGTGGACGGCCGCAGCGACCGGATCTGGGCGGTGGGCACGGTGACCCAGGTGGTGCCGACGCGCTGTTCGACCGTGACGACCATGGTCGCGCGGGTTCTGCCCATGTTCCTTCCGGCGGGGACGACGTCGACCTCCCGCCCGCCGGTGCGGTCGTCGGCGCGACCGCTGCCGGTCAGCCGCCATCCGTACAGCGGCATCAGCGACTCCAGCCGGACCGCGAACTCCGGCGCCACGGACCACGGGCGTTCCAGGGTGCCGTCGGGACGGCTGCCCACCGCCGGCGGCAGGGTGCCGGCGGTGACGGTGCCGCTGGTCGCCGGGCGGGCCGCGTCACCGCCGCCGAGGTACTTGACGGTGACCTGGTTCCAGTCGAGGAACGGCTGCGGCTGCGCCCTGCCGAACTTGACGGTGACCGAGGCGATGGCCAGGTCGACCGTGACGGTGCCGTGCAGCGGCGGGCCCTGGATGCGTACCCGCGCGCCGAGGGAGACGCTGACGTTGATCCGCGCGCAGGCGAAGAAGCACACCTTGATGGTGAAGCGCGCGCCGACGCTGACGCTGGCGGTGATGTCGTAGGTCAGCGGGTCCCACCGCAGGTACACGTCGAGGGCGGCGACGAACCAGACCCGCACCGGTGAGCGGTCGTACGAGGCTTCCAGGCGACCGCCGAGCATCACCGCCGACGGGGTGAGGGTGAAGTACGCCTCGCCCTTGACCACCACGCCGCCGCCGACGGACCAGTGGAACCCGACCCGGGGCACGTCCGGGTAGTGCGCCGGCTTGTTGAACCGGGGGTGGTAGCCGCCGATGGAGAGCAGCACCTCCGGCCGGTCGAACCACACCACGAAGGCGAACCCGCCGGTGACCTGGCAGTCGCGGCTGAGCAGCCACGAGTTGCGGGTCAGCGCCGCCCGGACGGACAGCACCTTGTCCACGGTGCTGTACCGGGCGGCCAGGGCCAACTCCAGGTTGACCACCGCGGCCTGCGCGTCGGGCAGCGCCATCCGCATGAGGCCGAGCAGGCCGACCTCCAGTCCCCGGTCGGCGGAGACGTAGGCAAGGGCGGTGGTGTGCAGCAGTTGGAAGGTGGAGAACTTCACCCCGGCGGCGAGCCAGAACGCGCCCCGGGCCGGCGGGATGTCCCTGGACATCCGCGCCAGTGCGCCCATCGGGCCGCCGGAGCCCCCGAAGCCGCCCTCGTCGATGGCCTTCACCAGGGGGAAGGCGGGCACGCCCTGCGGGTCGCGGGGCACCATCAGCCGGCGGTTGTAGCCGGCGCCGCCGGCGAGGCCCAGGACGTACAGGTAGGGCGGGCCGCCGAGCGGGAACCCGACGGAGAGGAACACGAACAGCGAGGTGTACTCGCCGAGGTCGTCGCGGGGTCGGGCGTACGAGCCGACCGCGGTCAGGCCGCGCCCGGCCAGGTCGACCGAGAGCATGCCGTCGTACTGCACGCCGTTGGCGCCGGTGACCTTGACCAGCCCGCCCGCGACCGACACCCCGGGCGAGCTGAACGACACCGACAGGCCGGCCAGGTCCACCTCCCAGGCGCTGAGGTCGGTGGGGTTGCGCAGCGGCACCAGCAGCGACAGGTCGTCGACGTCGAGGGTGAGCCCGGCGACGGCGACCCCGCCGTCGACGGACACCCCGACCTTGCCCGGCCCCGAGGTGGCCGCCTTGTACAGCAGCGCCAGTTCCGCGATGTGCAGCGGACCGTAGCTCCGGTTGATCTCGAACCGGGCCTCGGCCTTCCCGCCGAACAGCACCAGCCACCGGCCGCCGCCGCGGGCGACCAGCACGTCCAGGGGCGGATTCGCCGGGGCGGCGTCGCCGCCGCCGCCGGTCTGCAGCAGCGACGCCGCGACCGGGTTGGACCCGCCACCGCCGGGGGCCATCGGGAACCCCAGCCCGTCGAGCATGACGGCGCCGTCGACCACGGTCGGCCGGTCCAGCGCCGCCGGTCCGGTCAGCGCCAGGTCGGCGCGGACGTGGGCGCCGACGGCGCCGAGGCGGAATCCGCCGGTCTCGACCAGTGCCCTGCCGGACGCGGCGGCGGCCACCCGGATGCCCAGCCCGCCCAGCCGCAGCACCGGCCGCAGCTGCGGCGCGGCGGGGGTGGTGAGGTCGAGCAGCAGCAGGCCGACGCCCCGGCCGGCCTGGCCCCATCCGGCGTCGACGGTGTCGGGGAGCCCGAAGCGCAGCTGCACGGCGGTGTCGCCGGCGGGCAGGGCCAGCTCGCCGCGCAGCACGAGGCCGTAGCGGGCGCCGTCGGTGACCACGGACAGGGTCAGCCCGCCCGGCACCGGCACGGGCACTCCGATGACGGCGTCGAGGGCTCCGCGCAGCACCATGACCGGGGTGGGCAGGGCGGGAGCCATCCGCATCCCGTCCGGGGAGTCCACGGCCACGCCGGCGGTCGTGAGGATCTGCGCGGCGGTGCGCCCGCCGGACCACAGGGGCCGGCGCAGCCACGGCTCGGCCGCGCGCAGGGCGAGGGTGCCGGCCATCGGCACGACCAGCCGCTGGGCGAGCTGCGCCAGCTCGGCCGGCCCGGGCAGCTGCACCACCGGCGCGAGCTGGACGCCCAGCTCGCCGGTGCCGGCGTCGTCGCTGCCGAGCAGGCCGAGCCGCACGGCCAGCCCCGCCGCCGTGGCCTGCGCCGACAGCCGGGCGCGCAGGGCCACCCCGAGTCCCGTGTCGACGTACGCGTGGGCGCTCAGCGACGCGGTCACGGTGGAGTCGGCGTAGCCGACGGCGATGTCGGCGGTGACCGCGCCGGCGGTGAGGCCCCGCACGGACATGCCGAGTTCCGGTCGATCGGCGGCCAGGTCGGTACGCAGTTCGACGGTGCCGTCGAGCACCGCGACCCGGACCAGCACCTCTCCCGGGGTGGCCGGTTGCGGCACCTGGGCGTCCCCCAGGACGCGGCGCAGCAGAGCCACGACGGCGGGCGCGACGACCGAGCCGGCGCCGGAGAGGGCCCCGGTGGACAGGTCCCGCACGAGGTCGGCGAGCGCGCCGGTGCGGGCGGCGAACCCGTGCGGCGCCGCCTTCGGGTCGTAGACGCCGAGCGCCGTGGCGACGTCGAGCACGTCGTCGAGGACGGCGGGGTGCGGGTCGCGGGCGCCGATGCCGTCGACGAGCCGGTCGAGGACCTCCGGCAGCAGCCGCGCCCCGGCGGCCTCCACCAGCGTGTCCAGGCCGCTCACCGCCGGCAGCAGGGTGACCGTGGCGTCCAGCGCGGCCGGGGTGACGGCCACGGACAGGCCCGAGGCGTCGGCGCCCAGCCGCAGGTCGAGCGCGCCCCAGTCGCCGGGCAGCGGCAGGTGCAGGGTCAACTCGCCGCCCGGCTGCACCTGCCGGGCGGCGTCGACGTCCAGCCGCAGCGCGAGGTCCAGGGTGGCCGTGCCGGCGTCGTCGGTCCACAACACGATCGGGTCGGCGGCGCCGACCAGCAGCCGCAGCGCCCGGTCCTCGGCGGCGCCGACGTCGAGCAGGTCGACGGTGACACCGCCGGGCAGGGTGAGGGCGTGCGCGGGGTCGGCGGCCAGGCCCAGCGGGGCCGCGGCCAGGCGCAGCAGGCCGGCCAGCGGCGCGGCCTGCGGCGGCGCGCCGGGCGTACCGGCGAAGGTGCGCTGCAGCCAGGCGGCCGGGTCGGTCAGCAGCCCGTCGAGGGAGGCCACCCGCAGGTCCTCGCCGGTCAGCTGTTCGAGCAGGACGCCGAGCGCCCCGCCGACCAGCAGCCGGGGCAGCAGCGGCGCGAGCCGGGCGGGCAGGTCCGGGGCGGCCGGCGACAGCCCGACCGGCCCGGGCAGCCACGGCGCGGCCAGCGACACCGCGCCGCCGGCCCGGGTGAGGGTGACGCCGCCGACCGCGAGCGCGGCCTGCACCCGCGGGGTGGGGTCGGCCAGCGCCACGGTCGAGGAACCGGTGAGGGTGACGCCGCGGCCGAGGCGCAGCCCGGTGCCGGTGGTGCGGGCGGTGAGCCGCCACGGCTGGGCCTCCAGCACCAGCTCGACCGGCAGCCCGGCGAGGCGGCGCCGCCAGGGACCGCCGCCGGCGGCGGTGTCCCGGACCAGGCCGAGGAGCCCGGCGGCCCGGTCGACCAGCGCGGGCAGCCGGGGCGCCAGCCAACCGGTGGCGTCGGTGCGCAGCGCGGCGACCGCGTCGGCGAGCACGGCGGCCGGCCGGCCGGGCGCGGCGCGGTGAATGACGCCGAGGGCGGCGAGTTCGTTCAGCAGCCGGGTCAGCCGGCCGTTGGCGGCGGCCACCCGGTCGAGTTCCTGCACCAGGGCGTCGAGCAGCTCCGGCGACCGGGGGTCGGCCAGGTCGACGGCGGCGGCCGACTCGCCGCGCAGGGCGGCGTCGTGCAGCACCACGTCGATGTCGGTGACGGGGCCGGCGGTGCCGGCACGCACGGTGGCGCGGACGGTGAGGGCGCGGACCCGGGCGGGCCTCGGGGCGCCGGTGCCGGGCCCGCCGAGCAGCCACCCGTCGGGGCGGGCGACGCGGACGCGTACCTGCGCCGACGAGAGGTCGGCCGGCGCCGCCGGATCCAGTGCCACCGTGCCGAGCCCGAGGCGTACGTCGACGTCGACGTCGGGGTCGCCGGCCGCCGGGGCGCCCAGGTCGAGGGCGAGCCGCAGGGCGGCGACCGCGTGGGTGGGCGGTGCGGCCGGTCCGGCCTCCTCGACGGTGCGCGTGGTCAGCGCGGCGACGAGCGCCGCCCGCAGGTCGCCCGCTCCCCCGCTGCCGTCGACGTCGCCGAGGCTGCCGTGCAGCGCGAGCGCGGGCACACCGCGCAGGTCGACGGGTGCGCCGAGCCAGCGAGCGAACGCGGCGGCGGGCAGCGGGCAGGGGCGGGCCTGCGCGCCGGGCTCCCCGGCGGCGTACCCGTCGAGCAGGCGGCGCTGGAGGCGCAGGGCGGCGTCGAGCAGTGGCGCGGCCGGCAGGCCGGTCGGGGCCAGTACGCCGGCCAGCCGCACCCCCTCGGCCACCGTCGGGGCGTCCAGCGGCAGCAGGGCGCCGTCGAACGTGGTGCCGACGGTGATCAGGCCGAGCACCTGCGCGGGGACGGCCGCGGCGAGTTGCCGGGCGACCAGGCCGAGGTAGGAGTGTCCGACCAGGATCGTGCGTACGCCGGGACGCACCGTCCGCACCGCGTCCTGCACGTGCCGCAGCGCGGCGAGCGCGGTGGCGGCGGGGAGGGTGCCGTCGTCGGCGAGGTCCACCACGTACCAGTGGGCGGCGGGCAGCGCGCCGAGGTCGACCAGGTCGGGTGGGGTGCCGGGGACCCGCAGGTCCACGGTGGCGACCTGGTCGGGCGCGACGTCGCCGAGCAGGTCGGCCCAGGGTCGTGACCCGGCCAGCGGCGGCGCGAGCAGCAGCACCGCCCAGTCGTCGCCGGCGGCGGCCGTGCGGGCGGCGATCTCGTCGCGGAGTTGGGCGACCGCCGTCGGCGCGGTGGTGAGGCTGTCGTGGGTGGCGGCGACCGGGGTGCCGGTGCGCCAGCCGGTCTCGGCCGGCGGGGCGGTGCCGGCGGGGATCAGTCCGTCGCCCTCGGTGAGCACGCCGGCCAGCGCCCCGAGCGCCGCCGCGGCGTGGGTGGCGTCGACGCCGTCGAGCACGTCGGCGATTTCCGGCAGGTACGCCCCGGCGGCCTCGGCCGTCGCGATCACGTCGGCGCCGGTGACCGGGATCGGGTCGGCCTCCTCCGAAGCGTCGTCGTCGGTGTCGGCGCCGGCGAACCGGTCGACCAGCGGCGCGATCGCCCACTTCGCGGGCGGGCCCTGCGGCTCCAGCCAGGCGAGGACCTCCACCGCGTCGTCGCCGGCGCGGTGGACCGGCACCCGCCAGGGCGCCGCCTCGGTGCCGCCGCCGGAGACGGGCAGGTCGACCTGTGGCAGGTCCTGGCCGGGCAGGGCGGGCAGCCGGTCGGTCAGCGCGGCCTGCAGCAGCCGCAGCAGCGCCACCAGGTACGGCGTCCCGTCGTCGGTGCGGGCGTCCTCGTCGCGGGCCAGGTCGGCGAGCCAGCGGCGCAGCGCGGCGGCGGGGTCGGCCAGCAGCGACGACAGGTCGGTCGGGTTCGGGGGCAGCAGCGGCGGCATCGCGGCCAGCGGGCCGGTGGTGCCCGGCCCGGCGATGCCGGCCAGTGCCAGCAGGTCGCGGGCGGTGGGGCCGGCCCACGACTCGGCGACCCGGGCGAGCAGGCCGCGGGCGGCGCCCCACAGCGCGGCGGGGTCGACGCCGAGGCCGAGGTCGGGCAGGGCGGGGTCGATCGGGCCGGCGGGCGGCAGGGTGAGGTCGCCCAGCAGGTGGGGCACCCCGTCGACGGTGACGGCGAGGTCGTCGACGGTCGCGGTGACCGCCACCGGCGACCCGAGCGACCAGGCGACGTCGAGGCGGACGCCGTCGGTGGAGACGCGTACCGGCGCGCCGATGGCCAGGGCCGGCGGGTCGAAGGCGGCGGTGGCGGTGACCCCGCCGAGCCAGGCCGGACCGGTCGCCCCGTCGAGCGGGATCGAGGCCAGCGCCACGCGGACGTCCACCCGCCAGGGCAGGGTCGCGTCGAGGTGGGCGCCGCCGCGCAGGGCGAGCCCGAGCTCGACGACGGGCGCGGCGGCGGTGCCGGAGTCCCACAGGACGAGGTCCAGCGCCACGGGGGCGCCCGGCGCGGCGGCGAGCGCGTCCACCGGGACCCGCCACGGGTCGGCCGGGGTGCCGGCGCCGGTCACCACCGGCGTGGCGGTGCCCGCGAGCCGGGCGACGTCGCGCAGCACGCCGGGCCAGCCGTCGGGTGTCTGGCGCAGTTGCCGGTAGTAGGCGGCCAGCGCGCGGGTCGGCGCGGTGGTGAGCAGTCCGAGGTCGACCCCGGGGGTGGTGCCCAGCCCGAGCAGGCGCCGCAGCGCGGCGACCGGTCCGGCGGCGGGGCCGAGCCCGGTCTCGATGGCCTCCTCCAGCAGCGACTGCGCGGCGGAGGTCAGCGACCGGGCGTCGGTCAGGTCGACCAGGTCGAGGTGGTGCGGGTCGTCGCCGATGGCGACGGTGACGTCGCGCAGTTCCAGCAGCGGGGTGATCGTGCCGCTGGCCGCCCGGTAGCGCAGGCCGGCGCGCAGCCCGCCGACCTGCACGGCGCCGGCCGGCTCGTCGGCGGCCGGGAAGAGCCGACCGCCGTGGGCGGGCGCGGCGACGAGCACGTCGAGGCGTTCGAAGAGCGTGACCGGGGCCGACCCCGCCAGCGGCACCACCAGCAGCACGGCATCGCCGCGTACGGCCGCGTCGAGCGTGCCGTCGCCGGTGTAGGTGACCCGGGCGCCGACCACGAGGGCGTCGGCGCCGGTGGCGGGGTCGGTGCGGACGGCCACGGTGAGGTCGACCGACGGCGGGCCGGCCAGCACCGGGATCAGCAGCGGATCGGCGTCGGTGGGCAGGTCGGTGCGCTTGGACTCGTCGGCGCCGAGCAGGCCGGCGACCGAGTCGAGCCAGCCGACCAGGCCGGGCGCGCCGTCCGGGGTCCGCGCGGCGACCAGCGCGGCCAACCAGGACCGGAACGCCGCCGGGTCGGTGGCGAGGTCATTCAGGGGCAGCGGCACCAGGCCCGGGGCCAGGCCCAGCAGGCCGGGCAGGTTGGCCGCGACCAGTCGCACCGGTACGGGCACGCCGTCGCCCACCTCGGCCAGGACGTAGCGCAGCAGCGCGGTGACGAGCAGGGCCAGCTGTGAGCTGCCGGCGGCCGGGTCCAGCACGAGCGGCTCGGTGGCGCCGGGCAGGCCCCGGACGGTGACGGTGACGCGGCTCAGCGCCTCGTCGGGCGGGGCGACCAGCAGGACGGCCGCCTCCACGCTGGCGCCGGTGTCGCCGAGGGGCGCCCGCGCGCGCAGCCGGACCGGGTGTTCCCGGCTGGCGGCCACGGGGGTGACGGTGCCGGCGGACGCCACGAGCAGGTCGAGCCGCGCGGTGACGGCGGGGCCGCCGGCGACCGGCCCGGCTTCGGCCTCGATCGCCAGGGTCAGCGGGGCGGACGCCGCCAGCCCGGCGCGCTCGACGACCAGGTAGACCTGGCCCTTGCCGCCCTGCTCCAGCAGTGGCACGTGCCGGGCGACCCGGTCGGGCCGGCCGGCGGCCTCGGTCGCGAAGCGCGGCCGGGCCGAGGGCAGCAGCCCTTCGATCGCGCGCACCAGCGCGCCGCGCTGCACGTCGCTGGCGACCAGCTTGCCGACCCGCGTCCACGGGTCGGCGAAGAACTCCTCGACCAGCCGGACGCCGCCGCCGGACGGGGCGAGCAGCCCGAGCGCGATGCCGAGGTCCTCGACCTCGGCGGGAATGCCGTCAACGTTGATCACGAGCCCACCCACCCCATCGTCCCCCTCGGTTCCCGCCCTCCTCAGTAGATCCGGCGCGGGAGTTCCCGGAGGCTACGGAGGACCGACACCGAAACTCTGTCGCCCTTCGGACGTTGCCGACCGTGCCGTCGCCGAGACGGTCCGAAGCGTCAGGCCGCGCTCGCCCGTTGCGGCACGCGGCTTCCCCGCCCGGCCGACCGGGTCAACGACTCGGCGGCCGGCGGCTGACCGATCGATCAGTCAAACGCGTTCCCCGGCCACCTGAGTGCCTGGCCGCAGTGGACACGTTCGACGACCGTCGACCGTCGTCCGGCGGCGGTGACCGACCGGTCGGTCAGTCGTGATGCCAATAGGCGACTCTCCCCTTGCCGGCCCGCCGCCGCGATCCCGAAGGTTGCCCACGAGAACGTCAGTCACCCGCCGTCGACCCGGGGCGGCGACGCCCGTGCCGCGCCCCGCGACGCGGCCGGGCCGACCGGATCCGGCCGGCAGGGTGACGATTCGGAAGAGGGGGGACCACTGGTGGACACCGCCAGCATCGACGCCGAGTACCTGGTGGCCACGTTCGAGGAGGACGACGACCCGGAGCAGCTGATCGGCGACGCCGTCGACTACGACCTGCTCGCGGCGCTGGCAGAGGAGGAGTGACGATGGGCGTGCACCTGGCCCCGACGCTGCGCGTGCTGCGCGAGGAGATCAACACCCGCTGGCCGCACCGGGACAAGGCCTCCGACGGCTGGATCGGCGACGCGGCCCACCAGGCCCGCAAGTCCGACCACAACCCGGACGCCGACGACCGCTCGGTCAACGCGGCGGACTTCGACATCGACGGGATCGACCCGTTGCTGGTCGTCCGGCACTGCATCGAGCACCCGTCCACCCAGTACGTGATCTACAACCGGTTGATCTGGAGCCGTACCCGCGACTTCCGGCCCGCGCGCTACACCGGATCCAACCCGCACACCAAGCACCTGCACGTCAGCGTCAGCCACGCCCGGGCCCTGGAGGACAGCCTGCGCCCCTGGGGCGTCGCCACGGCCCGGGCCGCCAAGCTCGGCGACCGGGTCCTGCGGGCGGGCTGCAAGGGCAGCGACGTGCGGGAGTTGCAGACCCTCGCCAACCGGCTGGGCGCCCGCCTCACCGCCGACGGCGTGTTCGGGCCGAAGACCACCGCCTGGGTCCGGACCTTCCAGAAGTCGAAGAAGCTGACGGTCGACGCCGTCGTCGGACCGAAGACCCTGACCGCTCTCCGCAGCGCCACCAGGCCGCCGGCGCCGCAGCCGGCAGGCCGGGCCCCGGGGTCGCGCACCGTCCGCGTCGGCAGCACCGGCGAGGACGTGGCGTACGTCAAGCGGTTCGTCGGCGCGCGGCGGTGCGGACCGCCGGGCACCCGCTTCGACGCGAAGACCGAGGCGGGGGTCCGCTGGTACCAGCGGATGCGGGGGCTCACCGACGACGGCATCGTCGGCCGGCTCACCTGGGCCGAGATGGGCGTACGCGTCACCTACTGATCCGCGGCGCGGAACCGGGTCGCCCCGGTCCCGCACCCGTACCGAACCGCCCCGGGTCGTGCCCACGACCCGGGGCGCGCAATCGATGACCGGAATGTCCATGGTGAGGCGCGGTCGCCGCGCCGGCGGGGCGGGGGAGTCCATGACCCAGAGCTTGAGCGAAGAGGGCGTACGCGGGGCCGTCCTGGCGACCGTGGGCACGCGGCGGCCGGCCCCGGTGGCCGTCACCCAGAGCCCGACCAGCCGCGTGCCGCACGACCTGCTGCTCGCGGAGCTGCTCGACGCCGTCGACGACCTCGTCCCGTACGCGCAGGAGCTGAAGCCGGCACGCCGCCGGCTGTGGGCCATGCTGAACCCGGCGGCCGGCGCGCCGGCGCCCACCGCGCGGGCGATGGCGCGCCGGATCCGGGGCGTGGAGATGGCCTGGGCGGTGACCGTGGCGCTCGGCCCGACCCTGCGCCAACTGGCCGACCTCGCCCGGCCGGGCCAGTACCTCCCCCCGTTCGAGCCACGGCTGCGCGGCCTCCTCCACAAGGCCCGCGAGGCGTACTGCGCCGCGATCACCGAGGCGCTCGACGCCGCGCCGCCGTACCGGATCGAGGCCCGGCAGAACGAGGGCGACCGGCTGGTCGGGGAGTTCTCGGCGACGATGCCGCAGCTCTACCTGACCAACCCCATGGGTCTGGAGGCCGTGCTCGGGCAGCTCGCCGACCAGGTCACCGACCTCGTCGCCCTGCGGGCGGAACGGGAGGACGACGCCCTTCCCCGACAGGCCGCGGACGCCGAGACCGGCGTCACCATGACCGCCCCCGGGCAGGAGTGGTTCCTGCACCGCCGCCTGCTGGCCGAGCTCTACGCGGTACGCGCCTACCCGTTCCGCGACTACCTGCAGCCGTACCTGCGGTTCAGCCAGAAGCTGCGCACCATCAGCCTGGCGGTGCAGATCCTGACCACCCGGGAACGGCTGTCGTGGCTCGCCGACCAACCGGTGCTGCCCAGCGCGGCGACGGAACGGGTGGACGGGTACGTCGTCGAACTCGCGGCGGCCCTCACCCATGTGGAGCAGAGCTTCCTGCTGCACAAGGACGGCGCGTACGTCGAGGCGGCGGAGCGGCACAGGCTCGCCGTCGCGGTGCTGGCCACCGTCACCGGCCGCCCCGGGTTCAAGGCCGACCTCGACGACATCGCCGACACCATCGAACTGCAGAAGACCGTCAAGGCGATCGCGGCCGGGGTGGCGATCGGCGTCGCCACGGCGATCACCGCAGGGGCGGCCGGCGCCGCCGCCGGCGCGGTGCTGGAGACCGTCGTCGGCAGCGGCACGGTGCTCGGCTCGATCGCCGTCTCGGCGGGCGTGGTCGCCACCCGGCTGATGTGGGAGACGCTCGTCGCCCGTGGCGCGTCCGAGCTGCTGCTGGGGCCGGAGTCCATCACGGCGACGTCGTTCCAGGAGGACCTCGCGTGGCAGGCGCTGCAGGCCGCCGTCGTCCGTGTCGTGCTCTGCGGCTCCGGGGACATCTTCAAGGCGGTGGCCCGGTCCGGTGACCGGGCCGAGCAGGTCGCCCGGCTCGTGGTCGAGCAGATCACCACCTTCGGGTTCGGCGAGGCGCAGCACCTGATCCGCACCGGGGAACTGCGCAGCCTGCGGGACAGCGTGGTGGCCGCGGTGCAGCAGGCCGCCACCACGGGCGCCGTCATGGTCGGCGGGCTGATGGCGAGGTCGTTCCTCGACCGGCTCGGCGCGGCCCGCGGGGCGCTCACCGTCGACGGCGAGCGGCGGCTGCAGGAGCTGGAGGCCGAGCGCGCGCAGGTCACCCAGGACTTCGAGGCCGTCCGCAACGGCACGGCCGGCCCGGAACAGTTCCGGGCGTGGGCGACCCGCGCGGCGCAGGCCTGGAACGGGCTGGTCGCCCTCGTCGACGGGCTGCCGCCCGGGGCGGAACGCGACGCGGCGCTCCTCCGGCTCACCGCCGCCAAGGCCGAGATCGAGCTGCGCCTCGCCGAGGCCGGGATCAGCGCCTCGCTGACCTGGCCGGACGCCGTACCGACCTTCGAGGGTCTGCTGCCGGGCCTGGTGGTCTTCAGCGACGACGCCCGGCCGGTGCTCGACGCCGCCTACCCGCCCAACACCCGGCGGCCCACCGACCTCCCCGACGCCGTGCTCGTGTCCGGCTCCGGCGGCCGACGCCTGCTCCTGCTGCCCGAGGGCGACCTGCCGGCGCGGGCCGCGACGCCGGAGCGGCTGGTCCACGTGCCCGAGGCGGGCATGCGGCCCGGGCCGCCACCCGAGCCGGTGGTGCTGCCCGGCGCGGCGACCGTGGGCCTGGAGCGCCTCCAGGCCGCCTTCGGCCCCGACAAGGTGGCGAAGATCCTCGCGCAGGCGACCAAGGGACGGGAGTCGTTCCTGCGTCTGCTCGCGCACCCGGACCTGGCCGGTGTCGGCGCCGTCCAGTCCCGCTCGACCGCCCTGTACGGGCTCGCGTCACATCCCGCGTCGATCGCGTTCGGGCGGCAGTGGGGTCCGCTGCTGGTGCTGCGGCTGCGCAAGCGGCTCGGCACGGCGCAGGTCGACGACGGGCTCGGCCGGGCCGGCACCCTGCTGGAGCAGGCCCCGGCGGGTGACCGCCCGGCGCTCGTCGCCCGGCTGATGTCGCTGACCAGCCAGCAGCTGCGCCGGGAACTGGCACTCGCTCCCCCGCTGCGCCCGCCACGCCGCAAGATCACGCCGGAGAACCTGGGCGTCGACCGGGCCCACCCCAGTTGGCGGGTCCTGGCCGACGAGGTGGCCCGGGACTTCCCCGCGCTCACCCCGGACCAGCGCCGGGCGATGACCGACTGCCTGCAGGTCATCGAGGTCGCCGAGGCCGGCGAGTTCGACGCGTACCGGCCGCAGACCAGGATCGCGCTCGTCGACTCGTTCGAGAAGATGATGGTCGACGGGCAGATCCGCGTGCCGGATCTGACCATCGTCGCCAACCGCATGCGCGGCCGGCTCGCCGAGCACGTCTTCCTCGGTCCGCTGCCCGTCCTGCAGCAGACGATGTGGTTCCTCGGCGCGCGGATCGGCACATGGCTGACCGGCCGGTCCAACCTGGACGGGCACTGGGTGGCCGGCGACGTGCCGTGTTTCCTCGAGCTGAAGTCCGACGCGATCCACCTCCAGACCGCCGCGGAGCAGCAGGCGACGGCCCGGCAGTACCTGCGCGACGCGCTCGGGGACTTCGAGAACATCCCGGCCGGATCGCAGTACCACCTCTGGTTCATCCGGGACCCGGGGCCGGACGGACGGCAGCGGATGCTCGAGATCCTCCTGCCGCCCGGCGGCCCGATCGCGGGGGTGCACTTCGGGCCGGAGCCGCCGCCGGGCGTGCCGAGGCGCTGACCGCCGCGGCGCGACACCACGGCCGACAATCCGGCAGGAGCGTCGGCGACCGGGATCGACACGTGGACTCCCGGCCGCTACTCGACGAGTGGGACGCCATCCTCGACCGAGGACGAAAAAACAGGCGTGTCGACACGGCAAGTCCTTCACATCCGCGTGGAATCAGCAGGAAACGCGGAAATTCTTTCATCTATACATTCGAATGCATCGCCGTCTAGCATCACTCCGACCAGATCGACATTCCCGGATCTCTGCACCACCCCCCGCACGGGATCCGGCGTCAGGAGAGGGACGACCGATGACACTCCCCCGCCTGTCCAGGCGCCACTGGCGTCTGGGCGTCGCAACAGCCGCGGTCACCGCCGCGGTGGCGTTCGGCACCCCAGCGACCGCCGCTCCCGCCGAGGGGCAGATCCTCCAGGCCGGCGGCGCCACCGCGGTCTCCGGCTCGTACATCGTGGTGTTCAAGGACACCGCGGTGACCCGGGCCGAGGTCACGGGCAACGCCCGCGCCCTGGCCGGTCGGCACGACGGCACCGTCGCCCGGACCTTCCAGCACACGGTGCGCGGGTTCGAGGCCCGGATGTCCGCCGCGCAGGCCCGGCGGCTGGCCGCCGACCCGTCGGTGAAGTACGTCCAGCAGAACCACGTCGTGCGGATCTCCGGTACGCAGAGCCCCACCCCGTCGTGGGGCCTGGACCGCAGTGACCAGCGCGACCTGCCGTTGAACAACTCCTACACCTACCCGAACGGCGGCTCCGGCGTCCGGGCGTACATCATCGACACCGGCATCCGGTTCTCGCACAGCGACTTCGGTGGCCGCGCGGTCACCGGTTTCGACTCGGTCGACGGCGGCTCGGCCGACGACTGCAACGGCCACGGCACCCACGTCGCGGGCACTGTGGGCGGCACCGCGTACGGCATGGCCAAGAACGCCACCCTGGTCGGCGTCCGGGTCCTCGACTGCGGGGGCAGTGGCACGTACGCCGGGGTGATCGCCGGCATCGACTGGGTCACCGGCGACCACGACCCCGGCGAGCTGGCGGTGGCCAACATGAGCCTCGGCGGCGGGAAGGACCAGGCCGTCAACGACGCGGTGACCGCCTCCATCGCCGACGGCGTCAGCTACGCCATCGCGGCCGGCAACGACTACTCCGCCGACGCCTGCGGTGTCTCGCCGGCCAGCACCCCCAACGCGATCACCGTGGGGGCGACGACCAGCACCGACGCCCGGGCCGACTACTCCAACATCGGCACCTGCCTGGACATCTTCGCCCCGGGCTCGTCGATCACCTCGGCGTGGCACACCGGCGACAGCGCCACCAACACCATCAGCGGCACGTCGATGGCCACCCCGCACGTGGCCGGTGCGGCCGCGCTGGTCCTCGCCGCCAACCCGTCGTACACCCCGCAGCAGGTCCGCGACAAGCTCGTCAACGACGCGACCAACGGCAAGGTCACCAACCCGGGCACCGGCTCACCGAACAAGCTGCTCTACATCGGCAACATCAGCACGCCGACGCAGGACTTCGCCATGTCGGTGTCGCCGACCTCCGGAACGGTCAACCCGGGCAGCGCGGTCACCGCGACCGTCGGCACCACCACCACGGTCGGCAGCGCGCAGAACGTGACGTTCTCCGCCAGCGGCCTGCCCGCCGGAGCCACGGCGAGCTTCAGCCCGTCGTCGGTCACCTCCGGCAACTCCGCCACGATGACCATCTCCACCACCGGCACCACCGCGCCGGGCACCTACGCGGTGACCGTCACCGGCACCGGCACGGTCACCACCCAGACCGCGTCGTACACGTTGACGGTCAACGGGCCGCCCGGCTGCTCGCAGACCAACGGCACCGACGTCAGCATCGGCGACAACACCACGGTGGAAAGCTCGATCACCATCAGCGGCTGCTCCGGCAACGCCTCCGCCACCAGCACCGTCGCCGTGAACATCGTCCACACCTACATCGGTGACCTCGTCGTCAGCCTCATCGCCCCCGACGGCACCGCCTACACCCTGCACAACCGCACCGGCAGCTCGACCGACAACATCAACCAGACCTACACCGTCAACCTCTCCAGCGAGGCCGCCAACGGCACCTGGAAGCTGCGGGTGCAGGACGCCGCCTCCGGCGACACCGGCTACCTCAACACCTGGACACTCAACCTGGTCGGCGGGACGCCCCCGGGCTGCACCGGCACGAACGGCACCGACGTCAGCATCGGCGACAACACCACGGTGGAAAGCTCGATCACCATCAGCGGCTGCTCCGGCAACGCCTCCACCGCGAGCACCGTCGCCGTGAACATCGTCCACACCTACATCGGTGACCTCGTCGTCAGCCTCGTCGCCCCCGACGGCACCGCCTACACCCTGCACAACCGCACCGGCGGCTCGACCGACAACATCAACCAGACCTACACCGTCAACCTCTCCTCCGAGGCCCGCAACGGCACCTGGAAGCTGCGGGTGCAGGACGCCGCCTCCGGCGACACCGGCTACCTCAACACCTGGACGCTGACGCTCTAGCGGCAACGGCGCCACCAGCGCACTCCCACACCGGGGCCCCGACTGAACTCCAGTCGGGGCCCCGACATCCGTTGCCGGCCCCGCACACGGCACGGCTTTCGCCGGCGCCGGGGGCGCTCGCCCTTGCGGTCACGGTCGTCGTCGGCCGGGCCAGCGGGTCCGGATTGGACCTGGCCGCCACGCGGGCCGGCCTTCCTACGATGACCGTCCACGCCTCGGACACCGCCGGGAGGACCCCATGCCGGAGCGTTTCGCCGACCTGTCCACGCCGCTGATCGCCGACGCCTGCGTACGGCTGGGCGTGCCGCCGCGCGCGGCGCCGGCCGGGATCCGGGCGGTCGTCCCCGGCCACCGCCTCGCCGGGCGGGTGCTGCCGGTGCGCCACCACGGCAGCGTCGACGTGTTCCTGGAGGCGTACGCGGGCGCGGCCCCCGGAGACGTGCTGGTGATCGACAACGGCGGCCGGACGGACGAGGCGTGCATCGGCGACCTGGCGGTGCTGGAGGGGGCCGCGGCCGGCGTCGCCGGCGTCGTGGTGTGGGGCCTGCACCGGGACACGCCCGAGCTGGTGGAGATCGGCCTGCCCGTGTTCAGCTACGGCAGCCTGCCGCTGGGCCCGGACCGCCTCGACGAGCGGGAGCCGGAGACGCTCGCCAGCGCCCGGATCGGGCCGCACCTGGTGAGCGCCGACGACCTCGTCATCGCCGACGACGACGGCGTGCTCTTCGTCCCCGCCGCGAACGCCGGGGAGGTGTTGGCGGCGGCGCAGCGGATCCGGGACGTCGAGCGGGTCCAGGCGCGGCGGATCCGCGCCGGCGAGACGCTGCGCGAGCAGACCGGGTTCGCCGACTACCTCGCCCGCCGGGCCACCGACCCCGGCTACACCTTCCGGCAGCACCTGCGGCGCGTGGGCGGCGCGATCGAGGAATGACCGCCCGGGACCGAGCCCGCCGGTTCGGCCCGGGTTCGGCGTGGGTTCGCCACCGGGCCCGGCCCCGCTTCGCCGCCGGGTCGCCGCTGGGGTCGGCGCCGTCTCCGCTCGCGCCGGGCGGCGCCACGTGAGGGTGGTCATAGCGGCTGGACGCGCCACCACGGGGGGCTGCTAGCCTCGTCGGCAGGTCATGAGCGCCAGCGTCAAGCCCCGGCTCGCTGGCCGGCAACCCTCGTCCGCGCAGGGGTGCCCCGGGTGAAGACCAGGCACCGGAGCAGCTTCGGTGCAAGCGTGGCCTGGTTCCCAGGTCAGCAACGACCGAGGAGAGCCATGTCCTTCCGCATCTGCGTACCGACGGTCCCCGCCGCGGCCCCGCCGCCGTTGACCCGGCGCCGCCACGTCGACATGATGCGGGTCTGCAGCGCCTCGTGTCGCCCCGGCGACCCGCGTTAGCCACGCACCAGACCCCCTTCCCAGGACCACCCCAGCGGTACGCCCACCGGGCGCACCGCCGGCGACGCACGCCCGTGCCCGCCGCCGGAGACCCCTTTCGGAGACACCTGTGCGATTCCTTCCCGCCCTCACCCGCGCCGCCGCCCTCGGCGTCGCCGCCGTCCTCGCCGCCACCGCCCTGACCGCCTGCGGCGACGACGCGTCCGAGACGACCGACAACCCGTACAACCTGCTCCAGCCGGGGGTGCTGCGCACCGGCACGCTCACCGACGCCCCGCCGAACGTCTACCTCAAGGACGGCAAGTTCACCGGCTTCGACAACGACCTGCTCACCGCGGTCGCCGCGAAGGTCGGCCTGAAGGTCGAGTTCGTCGGGACGGACTTCTCCGCGCTGCTCTCGCAGGTCAACAACCGTAAGTTCGACGTCGGCAGCTCCTCGATCACCATCACCGAGGCCCGCAGGAAGACCGTCGACTTCGGCAACGGCTACGATTTCGGCTACTTCGGGCTCGACGTGCCGGCCGATTCCTCGATCACCGGTTTCGACCAGCTCGCCGGCAAGCGGGTCGTGGTCGTCCAGGGCACCGTCCAGGACGACTACGCCACCGGCGAGGGCCTCGACCCGGTCCGGGTGCCCGACTACAACGGCGCGATCAACCAGCTCAAGGCCGGCACCGCCGACGCCTGGATCGCCCCCGCCGAGATCGGCGACAAGTCGGCCGCCGACAGCAACGGCAAGATCAAGGTAGCGGGAAAGCTGCTCAGCCCGGCCCCGACGGCGTACGCGTTCGCCAAGGGCAACGACAAGCTGCGCGAGGCGCTGAACAAGGGCCTCGACGAGGTGATCGCCGACGGCACGTGGAGCCGCCTGCAGGCCCAGTACTACCCGGGCCGCCCGATCCCCGCCGACTTCAAGCCGGGCAGCGGCACCGTCCCGGTGCCGTCGGCCTCGGCCGCCTCCTGACACGTACTGACGACGAGCGAGCGGGACGGTAGGAGAACACGATGGATCCGTTGAGCACCCTGTGGGAGACCTTCTTCGACTGGGACTCCATGCGCGAGGCGCTGCCCGAGATGCTGACGGTCGGGCTGCCCAACACGCTGATCCTCGCGATCTCCGCCGCCCTGCTCGGCTCGGTGCTGGGCATGGGGCTGGCCGTCGCCGGCATCTCGCGTACCCGATGGTTGCGCTGGCCGGCGCGGGTCTACACCGACGTGTTCCGCGGCCTGCCGGCCGCGGCGACCATCCTGCTCATCGGCGTCGGTCTGGCGCCGCTGGGCATGGAGGTGTGGGGCCCCAACCCGTATCCCCTGGGCATCCTGGCGCTGTCGCTGATCGCGGCGGCCTACATCGGCGAGATCTTCCGCTCCGGCATCCAGTCGGTGGAGGCCGCCCAGCTGGAGGGGGCCCGGGCGCTGGGCCTGTCCTGGGGCGAGGCGATGCGTCTGGTGATCGTGCCGCAGGGCATCCGCCGGGTGCTGCCGGCCTGGGTGAACCAGCTGATCGCGCTGATCAAGGACTCCAGCCTGGTCTACTTCCTCGGCCTGCTGGCCAGCCAGCGGGAGCTGTTCCGGATCGGGCAGGACTACGCGGCGAACACCGGCAACCAGTCGGCGCTGCTGCTGGCCGGCCTGTTCTACCTGGCGCTGACCGTGCCGCTGACCCACGTCGTGAACTGGATCGACCGGCGGCTGCGGCACGGCCGGCAGGCCGCCGCGCCCGCCGACGCCGACGACGACCTCGACCTGGCGCTGCCGGGCGCGGCGGGAGGAAACCAGCGATGAGCATCGACACGACGACCTCGGTGAGCCTGAGCGTCCGCGACGTGCACCTGGCCTTCGGGTCGCACCGGGTGCTGCGCGGCGTGGACCTGGACGTCGCGCGGGGCGCGACGGCCTGCGTGATCGGCCCGTCCGGCTCGGGCAAGTCCACGCTCCTGCGCGCCATCAACCGGCTCATCGAGCCCGACCGGGGCGACGTGCTGCTCGACGGGCGCAGCGTGCTGGGCGACGACCCGGACGCCCTGCGGCAGCGGGTCGGCATGGTCTTCCAGCAGTTCAACCTCTTCCCGCACATGAGCGTGCTGCGCAACATCACCCTCGCGCTGCGCCGAATCAGGAAGCTTGGTGAGGACGAGGCGGCGGCGGTCGCCCGCGACCACCTGGAGCTGGTGGGGCTCGCGGCCAAGGCCGACGCCCGGCCGGCGCACCTGTCAGGCGGGCAGCAGCAGCGGGTCGCGATCGCCCGCGCGCTGGCGTTGCGGCCGCAGGTGATGCTCTTCGACGAGGCGACCTCGGCTCTGGACCCGGAGTTGGTCAAGGGGGTGCTGGGGCTGATGGCCGAGTTGTCCGCCGGCGGCATGACGATGGTGGTGGTCACCCACGAGATGGGCTTCGCCCGCGAGGTCGCCGACACCGTCGCGTTCATGGATCGCGGCGTGGTGCTGGAGGCCGGCGAGCCGGCCGCGATCTTCGAGGGGGCGGAGCACCCCCGGCTGCGCCGCTTCCTCTCCCAGGTGCTCTGACCCGCCGCGACGCCCCAACGGGGAGGACCACGTAGGCGCGGGACGCCGGACAGTCGTGGATCGCGGCGGAGAAGGCGGCCAGGGCACGGCCGAACACCTCGTCGCCAGCGTGACCGCCTGACCGTCGGTGAGCCCGACGACGTACGGACGCGCCGTGTCGTAGTTCCCCCCGCCCGGTGCGGCCCGATCACCCGACCGTCGGCGGACCGTCCCTCTCGGAGGATGGCCGGACGCCGGTCCACGCCGCTGACCCGCCCGTACCGGTCTGCGCTGCCTGGTGACGCCCCTGGCGGTCCGCGCTGTCGGCGGTCCGGGCAGCCGGCTCGTCCACCGGCCGAACCTCTGTTGTCGGAAACCCGACGACCCACGGCCACCTGCGCGTCGCTCCCCGTGATCCTCAACCTCGGCGCGGACGGTCACCCGGACGACTCCTTATTGACCAGCGGCGGAGGTCTGGGCAATATCTTCCACAACACAGGCGGCCACTGGAGTTTCCTTTCACGCACCCCCCTTCCACCCCCGACCCGGCCGCACAGGAGATCCCATGCACCTCGACCACTCCGAACTGGACCGTCGGACCCTGCTGCGGGCCGGCCTCGGCGCCGCCACGGTCGCGGTCGTCGGAAGCGAACTCGCCTTCCCGGCCGCCGCGCAGGCGGACCCCGGCGCCGACCTGGACTGGATCTACAGCTGCGACGAGTGGGGCGCGCGTCCGCCGGCGGACCCGCTGTCGGTCAGCGCCATCCCCACCAACAAGATCATCGTGCACCACATGGCGTTCCCGAACGTCACCGACTACTCCGAGGCGCAGGCGATCAAGCTGGCCCGCGACTGCCAGGACCTGCACATGGACGGCAACCGCTGGTCCGACACCGGCCAGCACTTCACCGTCAGCCGTGGTGGATACGTCATGGAGGGGCGCCGGGGCAGCCTGGAGCGGCTGCAGGCCGGCGACCGGCAGATGATCTCGGCGCACTGCCCGGGCGAGAACGGCCGCGCGATCGGCATCGAGAACGAAGGCACGTACGTCACCGAGACGCCGCCGGAGGCGTTGCTGGACTCGCTGGTCAGGCTCTGCACGACCATCTGCCGGCAGTACGGTCTGCACGCCCACGACATCTTCGGGCACTGGGACTTCCGCACCACGCAGTGCCCCGGCGCCGCCTTCTACCGCCAGTTCCCCGTCCTGCGCCGCCGGGTGTTCGAGGCCCTCGACACCGACCTGGCGGACGTGCCGGCCCGCCGCTGGCCGGACCTGTGGCGGTTCGTCGGCTCGCCGTCGGTGCGGGTCGTGCAGTACCTGCTGGCCCACCGCGGCTACACCGTGCCGGTCAACAGCGTCTTCGACGCCGCCACCGTCGCGGCCGTGCAGGACTGGCAGTACCGCAACGGCATCCCGGTCGACGTCGACGCCACCCTCACCGCGCCGACCTGGGAGACGCTGGCGCCGGAGCTCGACAAGGACACCACCGGCATCCCGGTCAGCGCCGCCCAGTTCATGCTCAACTTCAAGGGGTGGGCGGACGTCGCCGTCACCGGTGAGTACGACCACGCCACCAAGAAGGCCGTCCAGGACCTCCAGGCGCTGCACGGCCTGCCCCGCGACGGCAAGCTCACCACCAACACGTGGTGCGTCCTCGTCGGCGGCGTCGTGCGCCACTCCTTCCGGCACTGACCGCCCGCGGCCCGTGGGACGGCCTCCCCGCTCCCACGGGCCGCGGAACGCGGGCGCGCCTCGCCCACACCCGGCCCCTGATCTGCGACGATGACGCCTTCACGACCGGAGGAGGGTGTTGTGGCGTCTCGGCTCAACCCGTACATCAGCTTCCCGGGCACCGCACGGGAGGCGATGGAGTTCTACCAGCGTGTGTTCGGCGGCTCGCTGTCGATGAGCACCTTCGGCGAGTTCGGCACCGACGATCCCGCGCTGGCCGACAAGATCATGCACGCGATGTTGCAGACCGACCGGGGCTACACCCTGATGGCCTCGGACACCGCGCCGGGGATGGAGCACAACCCGGGCAACAACGTCGCCGTCAGCCTCAGCGGCGACGACGCCGACGAGCTGCGCGGCTACTGGGAGAAGCTCGCCGACGGCGGCACGGTGACCATGCCGCTGGAGAAGCAGATGTGGGGCGACGAGTTCGGCATGTGCGTCGACCGCTTCGGCACCAGCTGGATGGTGGACATCGGCCAGCCCCAGGGCTGATCCGGGGAGCGCTCCCGCGGCCCGGCGGGCCGGCCGGAGGTGTACCGGCGACGCGACCGGGTACCGACCGCTGTCCGACGGGTCCGCGGCGCGCCGCACCGGCGCGCCCGGGCCCGCCAGCCGCCGGTCAGGGGGTGCACCGATGCCGTCGACGCCCTCGAGCGCGCCTGCCGCCGGGACCCCTGCCGGCCGCGCGACGTCGCCGCACCCGCCTGCCGCCCGCCCCGCCGGGGCCGCCTCCGGCCACGGGAGGTCGCGCCGGCGGCGGCCGCCCCGGACGCCGAGGCCACACCGGCCGCCGGGCCGATGAGCGGCGTCCGGAACCTGCGGGTCCGACCGGATCTGCTCTACGTGGCGAGCGGCTGGAGCACGCTGGTCACCGACGTGCGCGGCCGGATCACCGGCGCCGGCCCGCAGGGCTTCTTCGCGCGCAACACCCGGGTGCTCAGCACGGAGCGCCTCGCCGTGGACGGCCGCGAGCCGGTGCCGTTCAGCACGGCCAACGTGGCCGGCCACGCCCAGCTCTCGTACGCCGCACTCGGCGACGGTGAGGCACTGCCCTCCCGCGCGGCCTACCTCCTGGTGGAGCGCTTCGTCGGCGAGGGGCTGCGCACCCGGCTGACCGTGGTCAGCTACGCCCCGGTGCCGCTGGAACTGGAACTGCGGATCGATCTCGCCGCCGACTTCGCCGACACCAGCGAGGCCGAGACCGGCCGCCGGGTGCAGTCGGGCGCGGTCGACGCGAGCTGGCACCCCGACGACCGCGAGCTGCGCCTGACCTACCGGTGCGACGGCCTCGACCGGGCGGTGGCGATCGGCGTACACGCGGATTCGCCCGTCCGGTACGTGGACGACGCCGTCCTGGTCGCGGTCGCGGTGCCGCCCCGGGGGTCGGGCCGGGTGGAACTCGTGGTCGAGCCGGTCTTCGAGGGACGGCGTCTCGCCGCGCCGCCGCCGACCTTCGCCGAGCCGGACGACGACGCGGCCCGCGCCCGCGCCCACCTCGCCCGGGAACTGACCCGGCTGAACAGCAGCAACTTCGACGTCACGGCGGCCTGGCGGTGCGCGGTCGACGACCTGGCGGTGCTGCCGCTGGGTGAGCCGGCCGGGCCGACGGCGCCGATGGCCGGCCTGCCGATCTACCAGGAGATCTTCGGCCGCGACACGATGACCGCGTCGTGGCAGGCCCTGCTCGCCGGGCCGACGATGCTGGCGGACAGCCTGCGGCTCAACGCCGGCCACCTCGGGCGGCGCATCGACGACTGGCGCGACGAGGAGCCCGGCAAGCCGTTGCACGAGGCCCGCCGGGGCCCGGTGTCCGCGCTCGGGCTCGACCCGTTCAGCGGCTACTACGGCGACTGGTCGACCGCGCCGGACCTGCTGATCTTCCTCGGGCAGTACTTCGCGTGGACGGGGGATCTCGACACGGTGCGGGACCTGCTGCCGGTCGCGCGCCGCGCCCTGGACTGGATCGACCGGTACGGCGACCCCGACCGGGACGGCTTCCTCGAATACCACTGCCGGTCCCGGGCCGGGCTGAAGAACCAGGGCTGGAAGGACTCCGACACCGCAGTCGTCGACGAGCACGGCGAGGTGGTGCCCAACCCGATCGCGACCAGCGAACTGCAGGCGTACTGGTACGCCGCGCTGCGGCACGCCGCCGTGGTGTTCGCCGCGGCCGGTCACCCCGCGCTCGGCGCCCGGCTGGTCAGCCGGGCCACCGTCCTTCGTCGCCGCTTCCACCGCGCCTACTGGATGCCCGAGCGGGGCTGTCACGCCATGGCGCTCGACCCGGACAAGCGGCAGGTGCGTTCGGTCAACTCCAACGACGGTCACCTGCTCGCCACCGGGATCGTGCCGGCCCGGCTCGCTCCCCTGGTCGCCGACCGCCTGCTGGCCGACGACATGTTCAGCGGCTGGGGGGTGCGCACCCTGTCGTCGGCGCACCCGGCGTACAACCCGTTCAGTTACCACCGGGGCAGCGTCTGGCCGGTGGAGGCGGGCACGATCGGCCTCGGGCTGGCCCGGTACGGCTGCTGGGAGCACCTGCACCGGCTCGCCGAGGGGATGTTCGCCGCGGCGGCGCTCTTCACCGAGCACCGCCTGCCGGAGGTGCTCAGCGGCCTGCCGCGCGACGACGCGCACCCGCACCCCGGCGTCTACCCGAACTCGTGCTCCCCGCAGGCGTGGTCCGCCAGCGCGGTCGTCGCGCTCATCCAGGCGCTGCTGGCGCTGCGCCCGGCCGCGCCGCTGCGGACGATCTTCGTCGACCCGCACCTGCCCGAGTGGCTGCCGGACCTCGTCCTCGAGGGCGTGCAGGTCGGCGGGCGCACCGTCGACCTGACCGTCCGGCGTGGACGCGGCGGGCGTACGTCGCTGCGCGCCCGCGGCGACCGGATCGCGGTGGTGCGTCGGCCCACGCTCCAGGCGATGTCCGCCCGCCGACACCGCCCCTGACCGGCCGCGGATCGGGACCGCCGGCGCCGCCGCCGGCTCGAAACGCCCGGACGGGCCCGGTTCGGGACGAACCTCGCGGTCGTCACCGTCCGACCGGCGTCCCCGCACCGTACGCGCTGCTGTCGGCGCAGGTCTGATAGCGGCGGAACCGGCCAGCGGGACTAGGATCCTGTCGTGGCCGACGCGGGGCTCATCCAGGACGACGAGCGGTTACGCCGTCTCGAGGCGGTGACCGACGCTGCCCTGTCCCGGCTCGACGCGGCCGACCTCTTCGACGAGCTGCTCGATCGCGTCCGGGATCTGCTCGGCGTCGACACCGCGGCCATCCTGCTGCTGGACGCGCACGCCCAGCAGCTCGTGGCCACCGCCGCCAAGGGTCTCGAGGAGGAGGTCCGGCGAGGTTTCCGCGTCTCGGTCGGCCGGGGTTTCGCCGGCCGGATCGCGCTGACCCGACAGCCGGTGGTCATCGAGGAGGTCACGCCCGGCACGGTGGTCAACCCCATCCTGCTGGCGATGGGCCTGACGTCGCTGCTGGGCGTGCCGATATTCGCCCGCGGTGAGCTCATCGGCGTGCTGCACGTCGGCACGCTGCGTCACCGCCGGTTCACCGCGGACGACGTCCGCCTGCTGGAGCTGGTCGCCGACCGGGCGAGCCTGGCCCATTTCGCCCGGGCGAACAACCTGGCACAGACCGCCGCCCTCGCCCTGCAGCGCAGCCTGCTGCCCAACCAGCTGCCCGAGGTGCCCGGTCTGGCCATGGCCGCCCGGTACGTGCCCGGTCACGTCGCCGGCGTCGGCGGGGACTGGTACGACGTGTTCAGCCTGCCGTCGGGCTGGCTGGGGCTGGTGATCGGCGACGTGTCGGGGCACGGCCTGCAGTCGGCCGTGGTGATGGGGCGCGTCCGCAGCGCGCTGCGCGCGTACGCGCTGGTCTGCGACGATCCGGCGGAGGCGTTGACGCTGCTGGACCGGAAGGTCTCCCACTTCGAGGCCGGCAGCCTGACCACGGCCCTCTACGTCATGGTCTCCCCCGACCGGGGCAGGATCCGGATCTCCACCGCCGGGCACCTGCAACCCGTCCTCGCCGTGCCGGGCCGGCCGGGCGCCCTGGTCCCGGTCCACGTCGACCCTCCGCTCGGCACGGGTCGCCGACCGACCGCCCGCCGGCAGACCGAGGTGGATCTTCCGCCGGGGGCCGTGCTGGCCTGCTTCACCGACGGGCTCGTCGAACGCCGCGACGAGGTCATCGACGTCGGTGTCCAGCAGCTCGTCGACGCGGTCCGGCCGGACCCTCCCGAGGAGGTCTGCCGCACCGTCATGGCGGCCCTCGGCGTCGAGCAACCGACCGACGACATCGCCCTGCTGGTCGTCCGTCGACAGCCGACGCACGGCTGATCCGGTAGCCGGAGGGGAGCGCGCCGGGGGTCAGCCGGCGGCACGGGGCTGGCCGGGTCCGCCCCGCCGGCCCGTTTGGCGGAGGGCGATCGCGGAAAGAGTGGCGGGCATGAAGTGGGCAAGTCGAGCCGTACCCGCCGCCGTCGCCGCCGTCGCGGCCCTCGCCGCGCGCGACCTGATCCAGCGCGACCACGCGTTGCTGCGCAACTTCCCGGTCCTCGGCCGGGCCCGCTACCTGCTCGAGTCGATCGGGCCGGAGCTGCGCCAGTACATCGTCGCGGGCAACAACGAGGAACGCCCGTTCACCCGCGACCAGCGCCGCTGGGTGTACGCGTCGGCGAAGCAGCAGAACAACTACTTCGGCTTCGGCACCGACAACGACATCGAGTTCACCCCCGGCTATCCGATCATCAAGCACCGCACCTTCGGCCGCGCCGTACCGCCGTCCACTCCGGGTGCCGGACACGACGTGCGGCTGCCGTGCGCGAAGGTACTCGGCGCCGCCCGGGGCCGGGCCCACGCCTTCCGGCCCGAGTCGGTGGTGAACATCTCCGGGATGAGCTTCGGCTCGCTCTCCGGCAACGCCGTGGAGGCCCTCAACCGGGGCGCGGCTCTGGCGGGCTGCCTGCAGAACACCGGCGAGGGTGGGCTGTCCCCGTACCACCGCAAGGGCGGTGACCTGGTCTTCCAGATCGGCACGGCGTACTTCGGCTGCCGGGACGAGCAGGGCCGGTTCAGCCTCGACCGGCTCCGGGACCTCGTCGCCGGGGCGCCCGTACGGGCGCTGGAGGTCAAGCTCAGCCAGGGCGCCAAGCCCAGCCTCGGTGGCCTGCTGCCGGCCGCCAAGGTCTCCGCGGAGATCGCCGCGACCCGGGGCATCGCGCCGGGGCGGGACTGCGTGAGCCCGTCCCGGCACGCCGAGTTCTCCGACTGCGACAGCCTGCTCGACTGGGTGGAGCTGCTCGCCGCCGAGACCGGCCTGCCGGTGGGCATCAAGTCCGCGGTGGGCGACCTCGGCTTCTGGGAGGAGCTGGCCACCCTGATGCGCGACACCGGGCGCGGGGTCGACTTCGTCACCGTCGACGGCGGCGAGGGCGGCACCGGCGCCGCGCCGTTGATCTTCACCGACTCGGTGTCGCTGCCGTTCCAGCAGGGCTTCACCCGGGTCTACAAGGTCTTCGCGGAACGCGACCTGCACGAGCAGGTGGTCTTCGTCGGCGCCGGCAAGCTCGGCCTGCCCGACAACGCCGTGGTGGCGTTCGCGCTCGGCTGCGACATGGTCAACGTCGGCCGGGAGGCGATGCTGGCGATCGGCTGCATCCAGGCCCAGAAGTGCCACACCGACACGTGCCCCACCGGCGTCGCCACGCAGAACCCGTGGCTCGCCCGGGGCCTCGACCCGACCCGGAAGTCGGTCCGCGCGGCCAACTACGTCAGGACCCTGCGGCGGGACCTGGTCAAGGTCGCCGAGGCGTGCGGCGTCGAGCATCCGGGCCTGATCGACACCGACGCCATCGAGGTCCTCGACGGCCGCACCGCCTCCCACCCGCTGCACGAGGTGTACGGGTACCGCCCCGGCTGGGGTCTGCCGTCCGCCGCCGACCGGGCGGAGATCGTACGCCTGATGACGGCGGAGGCACCGCGGGGCGGCAGCGCCCCGCCCTCGCCGACCGCGATGCCGTGATCGCCTGTCAGCTGCGCGTCATGGCCTCCCACGTCAGCCAGGGAGCGCCGCCGATCGCGACAGCCACTCCCGGGCCAACACCGCGAACACGAGCCGGTCGGCCCACTCGCCGCGGAACAGGTAGCTCTCGACATGCCGCGCCTCGCACCGCATCCCCAGCCGGGTCATCAGCCGGGCCGACGCCTCGTTGCCGGCGTGGCACCGGCCGTAGACGCGGTGCAGGCCGAACTCCTCGAAGCCCCATCCCAGCAGCGCCGCCACCGCCTCGGTGGCCAGCCCCCGGCCTGCGAACTCCGGGTTGAAGACGTACCCGATCTCGGCGGTGCGGTCGGCCTGGCTCCGCCAGACCAGCTCGACGGTTCCGGTCACCCGCCCGTCCCGCTCGGCGGCCAAGGTCAGGATGTCGCCCTCGGCACGCAGCCCGTCCTCACGGGTCATCGTCGCCACCGACTCCCGCGACTGCTCGCGGCTGCGCGGCTCGTTGCCGAGCATCCAGCGGCACACGTCGGGCCGGCGCTGGTACGCGTACACGTCGTCGAGGTCGTCCATCGTGACCGGCCGGAGGGTGAGCCGGCGCGCGCGAATCGGGGTGAACACGGCCGGAGCGTACGGGATCCGGCCCCGAAGTTGCGCCGTAGGCCAGGGGCACCGAGCTGGTCAGTCGTGGAGAGTGACGTTGGGCAGTGGGCGGCCAGTGGCGTCGAACAACGCGGCTCCACAATCGCAGCGCTCGTCGGCCAGGGTCTGGGTCGCCGACAGTTGCCAGACCAGCATCTCCGAGCAGTTCGGGCAGTCCAGGCTGACCAGGGTCTCTTCGGGTTCCGAGCCCCAGGCCCGCACCGGGAGGCCCTGGTGCATCAACCCGGTCAACTCACGCTCACCGGTCAGCGCGACCAGCACCTCGTAGGTGTCGGTGCCGTTGTCCCACACCACGAGCGTGCAGCCGAGATCTGCCAGCACACCGGACAAATGATCGAGCTGGCGGACCGGGAAATCACCGCGGCACAGAGTCGGGTCGGCCTCGGCCGCGTGGTAGAGGACGTTGGTGTCGACGTCTGTCGGCTCTGCCCCGAAGGCCCGTACCCGACCAGCCACGAACGCCGCCAGCTGGCCCGGGTAATCCTCACCAGTCCAGTCCATCGTGAACATCACACTGTCGACCCGGACCCCCCGGACCCGCTCGCCGGGGGTCAGGACCAGCTCTTCCAGCTCCGCCACGACGATCACGCTATCAACTGCCGGGCGGCCGACCGTACCGTTGTTGTGCCGTTGTCGTGCATGACCAACACCAGCCCCCGCGCCTGTCTGCGCGACCTCTTGGACACTCAGATGATCACCGATGGGCTGCGAGCCCTTCACGCTCGGGTGGCCCGCGAACTACGAAGCCCTACCGACCGGCTCGCTCCGTCAACGGGTTTGGCGCCGAAGCCGATGGTCGTCGGCGGCGGTGAGCCAAGAGCCGTCGCCGAGCGGTTCGAAGTCGTACTGTTCAGCAGAGAACGGGGCCAGCTGCCCTCGGACCTCGCCGGTTCGCGGATCGACGATGTACCGCTCGAACCACTCCTCCTCATCGTCGGCCTCGCCGATGACGGTCACAACGGCGGTGTCGTCGCCGAGGTAGCCGCCAACCCACTCGACGACCACGCCGTCGGGATCATGGCCGAGCGACTCCGCCGTTACTCGCGCGACGACTGCGCCGTCGGGATACGCATGGAAAGCGGCGTCATGCTGATCGTGGTCCACGGTCATGAAATGGCGGCCGCCCGGCGCTACGTCGACAAGGACCCGATCCGGCCACGGATACTCGGTCAGCTCGATCCGACCGTTCTCGAAGCGACCCCGGTAGATCAGCGAGCCATCCTGCCCCTCCCCCACATTCAGCAGCATGTGCCTGCCGTCTGGATGGGCGAAGTGCCTGCCCCCGTGACCGGCCGAACACAAGTCCACCTGCGCCATCACCCGACCGGTACCCGCGTCGACGGCCAACCACTGATCGGCGCCGGTACCGCGCGCCATCACGTCAGGTCGGAACACCCACACGATCATTCCGTCCAAGGAGTAGACGCAGCAGCTATGGACGATGGGCCACGGTGCCGCGGCGGGGATGAAGTCAAGCTGCCACAGCCGCCGTCCGGTACGGTCGATACACGTCACGTGGTCGGGCATCGCGTACACAGCGCGGCTCAGGTCGGGTGCTACGGCATGGTCGTCCAACTCCATGTGCGCCCCAACGGGAAAGGTCGCTGCGGGCACCACGTCCGACACCGGCGCTGAGCCGACAGGAATCTCGTAGGCCAGCACAAGCCCATCCCGGTACCGGGATCGCACCCGAAATTGCGTCATGGCGCAGGACGGTAGCCGACCGAAGGCGGGACTCGTGACCGACGTGCCAGCCCAACTTCGTTGGAATTCGATCGCCGAGCGGGGCCCTCTCAGCGGCACGACCACCGGGCACCCGGATGCGCACCGGCGCAGGATCGAACAATTGTCAAGAGTTGTGGATGCAGTGGCACTATGAGCCACTCCGGCCTGACAGCTCGGCGTTGTAGATCTCGGCCAGGACGTTCTTCGCGCCGGGGTGGGCGGACTTCGGTGGTGCGGCGAGGACGTTGGCGACCTTGTGCACCCAGTCCCTGCGCCGGCCCGAGCGGCTTCCGGTGCAGGTGCCCGCAGTGTTTCCTACGTGGTGGCATCCCGATCGGGCTGGGCACCGACGGCATCCGCGACCTGTGGTCACCGTACGGCGACGGCGACATGCTCCGCATCGCCCTGGGCTTCGCCCGGCTGCACGGCCTTCGCACCGATGATGACCTCGCCGACGCGGTCAAGCTTGCCACGACCGACGGCGCCCGGTTCGTGCACCGCACCGGGCACGATCTGGTCCCCGGCGCGCGTGCGGACATCGTCCTGCTCGACGCCGAGAACGTGCCGGACGCTCTGATGAGGGCTCCCCGCCGCCAGGCCGTGATCGCCGGCGGGCGGCTGGTGGTCCGGGACGGCGAGCTGCTGGTCTGACGACCTCGTGCACGATTGGCTGGCGGCGGCCGGCCGTCCACGAGCTGGCACCGGAGCGCCAAGCCTCGGCCAGCGGGCACGACGTGGTCGACGTCGGATGCGGCGTACCAGGTCGCGCCGCCGTGGGGGCTGCCCCACCGCCCCGAGATCGCCGCACAGGGGCTGTCCACACGGCGGAGCGGCCACCCGTCGCGACAGGGCTGCCGTAGGCATGTCGGTTCGCGTCGCTTGATCGACACAAACCGATACCCAACACGGGCTGTGCGTTTCGGCGCGTCCATTTTGAAGTATCGGGGCGACGGTGCCTGGCCCGGGCCCTGTACCGTGTGACGCACTCTGGCAGAACCGCCCGGCGCCCTCGGCCCGGGCACAGGACATCTGACGTGAGGGCGCGCATGACGGCCGCCGACTTCGACGTCGACCCGACCACCGCGACCGGTCCGGAACAGTACGTCAGGCTGCTGCGTCGCGTCCGCGACCAGTCCGGCCTCGCCTATCGTGAGATCGCCCGCCGCGCGCAGCGCAACGGGGACGTGCTGCCGGCGAGCACCCTGGCGACGATGCTGGGCCGGTCGACGCTGCCCCGCCGTGATCTGGTGTCGGCGCTGCTGCGGGCCTGCGACGTGCCGGACGACCGCGCGACAGCGTGGCTGGCCGTGTGGGGCAGGCTGGCCGCCGCCCGTACGGCGGCGACGCCTCCGGCGGCCACGCGGGCGCGTTCCTCGGGCCGGGTTGGTCACTCCCCGATCGGTCCGGCCGCGCGCGTCACCGGTCCGAGCGGCCCGGTCGGCGGGCCGGACACCACGGGTGTCGGGCCGACATCCCACCCGCAGCGTTCCGCCGCCCTACGCCTGATCCCCGCAGGCGGCGGGACCGGGTCGGCCGGCCCGGAACGGGGGCGGGTCGCCACGTCCGGCGGCGGCCGGGACCGGGCCGTGTTACGGGGGCTGTCGTGGCCGGCGGCAAACGAGCCGCCGCCGGTGGAGGGCGGTTCGGGGACACCGGTCCCCTATCAACTGCCACCTGCGCCCCCGTTGATGACGGGCCGCTCGGCGGAGGTCGGCCAACTGCTCGCGGCCACGGAGACCGACGCCGCGGTGTGTCTCGTCGAAGGTGCCGGCGGGGTCGGCAAGTCCGCGCTCGCCCTGCACGTCGCGCACCGGATCGTGGGACGCTACGACGGCGGTTGCCTCTACGCGGACCTGCGCGGGGCCACCGACGGCGTCGCGGCGGCCGAGCCCGCGGACGTGTTGGGCCGGTTCCTGCGGGCACTGGGCCTGCCCACCGTCCCCTCCTCGCTCGACGAGGCCTCGGCGTTGCTGCGCACGTGGACCGCCGGACGGGGCGTGCTGGTGGTGCTGGACAACGCCGCATCGGCGGCGCAGGTCCGACCACTCCTGACCAGCGGGCCCGGATGCACCACGATCGTCACGAGCCGGTGGATGCTCCCCGACCTCGACACGACGGCGCGGATCCGCCTCGGCCCGTTACCCGACGACGCGGCACTCGCCCTGCTCAGCGGGCTCACCGGCGCCCACCGCGTGCAGGCGGAGCCCACCGCGGCCGCGACGGTGGTCCGCCGGTGCGGCGGGTTGCCGCTGGCGTTGCGAATCGTCGGCGCCCGCGCCGCGGCCCGGCCAGACGCCTCGCTGACCGGCCTCGCCGAGCGGATGGACGACGAGGGCATGCGGTTGGACGTCCTGGAGGTCGGTGACCTGTCCGTACGGGCCAGCCTGCACCTGGGCTACCAGGTGTTCGGGGACGCGCGGCAGGGCGGACGTCGGCAGGCGGCCCGGCTCTTCCGGCTCGCCGCGCTGCCCGACTGGACGCACCTCACGCCGTACGGCTGCGCGGCACTGGCCGACCTGCCGGTGACCGTCGCCGAGCAGGCCCTGGACGCGTTGGCCGACGCGCACCTGATCGAGTCGGCCGGTGGCGGCGGATACCGGTTCCACGACATCGTCCGGCTCTACGCCCGGGAGCGGGCGCAGGCGGTGGACGACCCACACCACCGGGAGGCGGCCCTCGGCAACCTCACCACGTGGCTGCTCGCGGCCACCACCCGCGCGGCGCGGCTGCTCTACCCCGACGACCGGTTCGGCATCGACGAGCCGGCCGGCCCGACTCGCCCCGGCCCGCCCCTCGCCGACGCGGCCGACGCGTGGACCTGGTTCGAGCGGGAGCACACCAACCTGTTGCTGGTGGCCGGCCAGCAGGCGACGGCGGGACGGGCCCTCACCGAGGTCCGCGACCTGGCCCTCGTGGCGGCCAAGTTCCTCGACTACGCCGGGCACATCGCCGAGCAGCAACAGTTCGGCCACCTCGCCGCCTCGGCGGCGAGCCGGTGTGGGGACCGCTCGGGCGAGGCCGCCGGGCTCAACATCGTCGCCGTCGCGCTGCTGCGCCAGAGCCGGCTCGACGAGGCGATCCCCATCCTCGAGCGGTGCCTGGCCGTCCAGCGCGAACTCGGCGACCGGAGCCGGGAGGCCGCCATCCTGAACAACCTCGGCAACGCCCTGCGCGACGGCGGCGACCTGACCGGCGCCCTGAACCACCTGCGGGCCGCCCTGGTCATCCGGCGGCAACTCGGCCACCGGCACAAGGAGGGGCTGGTGCTCGACAACCTGGCCCTGGTATACCAGCGCCTCGGCGACCACGCCCGGGCCGTCGCCTGCCACGAGGCGGGACGCGCCGTCGCCGACGGCGGCACCGATCCGTTGCGCGAGGCCCAGGCGCTGGTCAACTTCGCCGAGACGCTGCACGCCGGCGGTGACCACCGGGAGGCGATCGCTCGCGCGACCGAGTCGCTGGAGATCTGCCGACGCTACGAGCACCGGCGGGGCATCGGCTTGGCGCTACAGGTGCTCGGCGACGCCCACGCGGGCCTCGGACACCGCGCCGTGGCGCGCCGGCACTGGCGGGAGGCATTGGGCCGGCTCGACGGGCTGGACCCGCAGGCGTGCACCCGCCTCCGCGCCGCCCTGGCGGCGGACACGACTGCCTGACCGCCGCTGGCGGGCAGCGCAGTTCCGGGTGTCGACGCCACCCCGGGCCGCTCCCGCCCACGGCCTCACGACGCGCGTCTGGCGGCTGCCGGGCGGGCGCTCGCCGGGCTCAGCAGCGTATGCGTGGTGCCAGCCGGACGTCGGCGGGGCCGGCGCGGTCCAGGTAGGTCGACTCGGCGAAGGCCAGGAAGCGCTCCGCGTCGGCCGCGGTCGAGGCCAGACCGAAGGAGACGCGTACCGCTCCGCCGGTCGGCAGCCGCAGCGCCGCGAGATGCTGGTCGATCGTCCCGGCGTGGGCGAGGTTCGTACGGCGCAGCGAGCGGCGGCTGATCCCGAAGGCGGCCTCGGCCGCGCCCGGGTTGCAGAAGCAGCCCGTACGCAGGGCGAAGCCGGCCGCCGACGATTCGAGCGCGACGAGCCGCTCGTCGACCAGCGAGCCGTCCGGGTAGCGGAAGTTGAACGCCACGGTGCCGCCCCGGGCGTCGCCCGTCGACGGTCCGTAGACGTGGACGAGCGGCCGGCCGTTGCGGTGTCGCAAGGCGGTCAGCCGCTCCAGCAGCCACCCGGTGAGCAGGCCGACCCGGGTGTGGACGAGGTCGACGCCGATCGAGTCGAGCCAGCGCAGCCCGAACTCCACGTCGGGGAGGCTGAGGAAGTTCAGCGTGCCGTCCTCGAACCCCGACTCGTCCCCCATCGGCTGGTGCCAGTCGCCCTGGACGCTGACCGCCCGGACGGTGCCACCGGCGAACCAGGGTCGGCGCAGCCGGGCCAGCGCCTCGCGCCGGGCCAGCAGCGCCCCCACCCCGGTGGGGTAGCCGAAGAGCTTGTACCAGCTCAGGCAGACGAATTCCGGCTGCACGACGCTCAGGTCCAGCCGGTTCGTCGGGGCGAAGGCGGCGGCGTCGAGCAGCACGTCGTAGCCGCGCTGCCGGGCCAGCTCCACCCACCCGAGCGGATGTTGCACGCCGGTGAAGTTGCTCTGTGCCGGGTAGGCGAACAGCCCGGTGGGGCCGGACCTGCCCCGCCGGCTACGACCGCCCGGCCCGCCTCGGCCGGCGGCCAGCGCGGCGATCACGTCGGACTCGGCCACCCGCAGGTCGGGCCCGGCCAGCGGCACGTAGCGGACCGGCGCGCGGGCCGCGCGGGCGTACTCCCGGATGCCGTTGACGGAGTTGTGGTTGTCCCAGGTCAGCACGAGCGGGCGGCCGCGGCCGAAGACGTACGCCTCGCCCACCAGGCGGCAGGCGCCACTGGCGTTCGGGGTGAAGACGACGACGTACTCGCCGGGGTCGGCGCGGAAGAAGTCGAGCACCGCGCGTCGCGCCGAGGCGAGCAGTACGCCGGTCGCCTCGGAGGTGGGGTTCTCCGAGTGCGGATTGCCGTACGGGCCGGCGAGCAACCGGTCGTGGTGGGCGGCGACCTGTGCCCGTGCGGCCACCCCGGCCCCCGCGTAGTCGAGGTAGACGCACCCGTCGCGGTCGAGGTGCCGATACTCGGCGGCACGTAGCTCGTCGATCCGGGCGGTGCTCGCGTACGCGGCGGCCACGGCGATGCGCACGCCGGCCGGCGCCGGGGAGGCGTGCCCCTCAGCCATGAGGTGGAGTGTGGTCGGACCGGCCCAGAGCGCGCCTGTCGAGTTTGCCGTTGGGCAGGGTGGGCAGCCGATCCAGCCGCTCGAAGGCGGTGGGTACGGCCACGGCGGGCAGCCGGTCGAGCAGGTGCGCGCGCAGGGTCCGCCGAGGCACCGGTTCGGCGCAGACCACGTACGCGACGCCCTGGTAGGGGACGGCGACGCCGGCGAGGAGCACCGCCGGGTGGGACATCAGGGCGTGCTCGATCTCGGCCGGTTCGATGCGCATCCCGCCGACCTTGAGCTGCTCGTCGACGCGTCCGTGGTAGCGGAGCAGGCCGTCGGCGCCCAGGCTGACCCGGTCGCCGGTGCGGTAGACCGGTCCCCCCGACACCACCCCGGGCGAGGAGATGCACAGCTCGCCGTCGTCGATGGAGATCGTGGTGCCGGGAATCGGCCGGCCGATGGGGACCGGGTCCTCGCCCGGCGCGCACCTGTGCACGGTGCTCCAGACGGTGCACTCGGTGGGACCGTACTCGTTGTAGAGCGTCGCGTGGGGCATCCGCTCGTGGTGCAGGTCGACCAGGCCGGGCGGGCAGCTCTCCCCCGCCACGATCACGGTGGTCAGGCTGGGCACCGGCGAGCGCAGCATCAGCCGGTACAGGGACGGCACCATCAGGGTGTGGGTGGGCCGGTGCAGGGTGCCGGCCCGGACCAGCGCCCGCACGTCGAACGGCCGGTCGCTCGGGATGACCAGTGTGCCCCCGGTGCACAGCGTCCAGTAGATGCCCGCCACGGAGCTGTCGAACGAGATGGACGAGCACAGCAGGAACCGCTGCGGCGCACGACCGTAGTACTCCAGCCGGGCGCCGGTCGAGTAGCTCAGCGCCGCCCGCGACACCGTGACCGCCTTCGGCACGCCGGTCGAACCGCTGGTGAACAGCGTGTACGCGTCGGGCCCGTCCCGCCAGCCGGAGCGGGCCGGGCGCAGCGACGTCAGCAGGCTCTCGGTGAGTGTCACCCGGGCGCCGCTGCCCGCGACCATCAGCTCGCGGCGCGCCGCCGGGAAGGCCGCGTCGACGGGGACGTAACGTGCTCCCGCCCGCAGTACGCCGAGCATGGCCACGACGGCCCAGCACGACAGCCGGGTGTGCACGACCACCGGCTCCCCGACGGCCACGCCCCGCTGCCGGAGATGGAGGGCGACCGCGCCGGACAGGCCGTCCAGGTCCGCGTACGTCAGGGCCTGCTCGGGATCCGTCACGGCCGGCGTCTCCCGGCGGGAGCGCAGCTGAGCGGCCAGCGCCTCGGTGATCATCGTCGCCCGGCCACGACCGGCATCCGCTTGATCCCGCCCAGCCAGGTCGACCGTACGCGCTCGACCTCGCCGGCCGGCTCGAAGGACGCGAAGGTGGCGAAGAGTTCCTCGAAGAAGACGCGCAACGTCAGTCTGGCGACGGCCGCTCCCAGGCAGTAGTGCCGCCCGTCCCCGAAGGCCAGATGCCGGTTCGGGTGGCGGTCCAGGTCCAGCGTGTCGGGGTCGGGGAAGACGGTCTCGTCGCGGTTCGCCGACCCGAGCCACACCACGACGGCGTCGCCCGCCCCGACGCGTACGCCGCCGACGGTGGTGTCCCGTGTCGCCAGCCGCATGAAGTGCCCGGCGGGAGAGGTGAACCGAAGCGCCTCCTCCACCGCGCGGCCGACCCGCTCGGGCCGCCGGGCCCACTGCTCGTAGCGGTCGGTGCGGATCAGCTCGGCCAGGGCCGCGCGGGGCACGTGCGGGATGGCGGCGCTGCCGCCGAGGAGCAGGCTGTAGCAGTTGGCGACGATCGCTCCGGGGCGCAGCGGCATGGCCCCCAGCAGGTCCACCAGGTCTCCGCGTGGGCGCCGACGGTGTTCGAGCACCAGGTGGAGCAGGTAGGCGAAAAGTTCCCGGTGCCCGCGGTCGAGGGTCGCCGACGGGCCGTCGGGCAGCGCGACATCCGGGTCGTGCTCGGCCACCGACATGGACACCCACCGGGCCAGGGCGGGCCAGTCCGCGGCCGGGATGCCCATCAGCGGCCCCAGGAAGGCCAGCGGCAGGGCGGAGGTGAGCTCGGCGAAGTCAAGGACCCCGGCGGCGGGGCGGAGCATCTGCCGGACGAAGGACCGGATGGCCGGCTCGTGCCGTGCCACCGCACGCGCGGTCATCTGCCGTTGCAGCGGCCCCCGGATGAGGCCGTGCCGCGGCGGGTCGGTCGCCGCGAACTGCTGGTTCTGCGCCGGCTCCGCCCGGCCGAGCATGGTGAGCATCACCCCACCGGTGGAGGTGAACCTGGCGTGGTCGGCCAGGACGGTCCTGGCGTCGGCGTAGCGGGTGACCGCCCAGAAGCCCGACCTGCCCTCGACCGGCTGCCAGCCGACGGGATCCCACCGGCGCAGCGTCCGCCAGGCGGCGTGCGGGTCGCCGGCGCCGTGCAGGGCGGGGTCGGCGAGGTCGATCCGGCCCGGTGGCCGGGTCTGGAGGCAGGGCGGGGTCCTCATGCGGCCAGCACCTCGTCGACCAGTTCGGCGATGGTCGGCTTGAGGAACAGCACCGCGGCGTCGACCTCGACGCCGAGCTGCTCGTAGAGGTCCATCAGCAGGTCGGCGGCGAGCAGCGAGTCGCCGCCGAGGGCGAAGAAGTCGTCCTCGACACCCACCGGCGTGACGTTCAGCTTCTCGCTCCAGAGCCGGGTCAGCATCGACTCAAGCTCGCTCCGCGTCGGCACGGACATCCTCCCAACTGTCGATGAATCGCCGGGTCAGGGCCTGCATCTCGGCCTCCCGGTAGGAGCGGCGGTACCGCAGGCAGGCGGTGTAGGCGCCGCCCGCACCCGGCTCGAGCCAGAACGCCAGCCCGTTGACGGGCAGCACCGGCCCGCCCAGCCCGAGCCCGGCCGGGATCGTCAGCGGCTCGATCCCGGCGCCGTCGGGCACCTGGATGACCTCGAACTGGGCCAGAGCAGGTCCGCCTTCGGCGAACAGCGCGTCGGCCTGCGGCACCGCGTCCAGCAGCACCGGAAACGGAATCTCGTGGGCGTACGCCTCGGCGAACGCGCGGTGCACCGCGCCCACCGTCGGCGTGCCGAGCCGCACCGGCAGCACGTTCATGTACAGCCCCACGGTGTCCCAGTCGGACCGCTGCCGGCCGTGGGTCAACACCGGGACGACCGCCTCGCCCGGGCACAGCGGGCCGAGGGCCCGCGCGAACGCGGTGAGCAGGACGACGAACGGGGTGCTGCGCACGGTCCGGGCGACCGCTGCCGCCTGCTGCTGGGTGATGCCGCTCGGCGTCCTGATCTCGGCCGTGCCGGTGTCGCCGGCGGGGTCCGGGACCAGGGTCGGCACGTCGGCCAGCATCCGGCGCCAGAACGGCAGGGACCGGTTCACCCGCCTGGGCGCGGGCGTGGACGCGCTGGCGTGGTAGGCGGGGGCCGGGCCGGTCCCTGGTTTCATCACCTCGCGGAGCAGCAGCCGCATGGACCACGGGTCGGACACGGTGTGGTGCGCCACGAGAAGCAACTCGCGGCCGGCCAGGTACGCCCGGAGCAGGCACCGCGCGTCGGGCGGGTACCGGCCGGCGGCGGCCGCCGCCCACACGTCGTCGACCGTTCGCAGCGGCACCGGCCCCGTGCCGAGTACGGGATGCCGGGCCAGGAGCGCGTCCAGGGCTCGGCGCAGGGCTGCCGGGTCGGGCTCGGCGGGCAGCCGTGCCCCGCCCAGCGCGACGAACCGGTCGGTGTCCGCCGGCCCGCCCGCCCAGGACAGAATGTGCTGCGCGTACGGCTGGTCATCCACCTCGTACACCTCCCATGGCCTTTCCGGCCGGGTCGACCGGCGACCGCCCGTGCGGCGCCGGGAGTCTCGGCGGCGGCTGCCCGCCGTCCGGCGTGCCGGCCTCGTCCGGCAGGTCGCGCCACCGCCGCAGCGGCGAGAGGTAGAGCAGCAGACCGGACGCCCACACTCCGGCGGCGGCGATCCACAGCGTCGGGCGCACCCCCAGCCAACTGCCCAGCAGTCCGCCCGTCAGGGCGCCGACCGGCATCACCCCGAAGATCACCCACCGGACCGACGCGGTCATCCTGCCCAGCAGGTCCGGCGGGCAGACCCGCTGCCGGTAGCTGACCGCCGCCGCGTTGTAGATGGCGAACACCGCGCCCAGCCCCGCCATGCCGGCCGTGTAGGCGATCGCACCCCAACCGGGCTGGGCGAGCGGTACGAGCAGCACCGTCCAGCCGAGCCCCAGTGGGGCGATCCAGATGATCCGGGCCGTGCCCACCAGGCGCGCCAGCCGCGCGGAGACCAGGCCGCCGCCGATCCCGCCCAGCGTGGTGAGCGCCAGCACCACACCGACCATGTGCTCGCTCAGGTGGAGGTCACGCACGAGGTACAGGACCGCCAGCGCGAAGATCATCTGGCTGAAGAGGTTCAGCGACGCCGAGGCCGCCACCAGTCTGGGCATGATCGGGTGGCGGAACACGAAGGAGAGCCCGGCGCCCAGCTCCCGGCGGAAGTCCCGACGCCGCGCCACGGCCGGCGGTTGCTCTGGACGGCGGAGCAGCAGGAGGGACACGGCGTTGACCACGTAGGCGAGCGCGTCGATGCCCGCGGTACGCGCCACGCCCAGCGCCGAGACGAGTGCGCTGCCCACGCCGTATCCGGCGATCCGCGACACCGAGTACGTGGTCGTCAGCTTGCCGTTGGCGTCGAGTAGCTGGTTGCCGGCGACGACCGACGGCAGGAAGCTCTGGTGCGCGGTCTCGTACAGCACGGTGCAGACGCTGGACAGCAGCGCCACGATCCACAGCTGCGCCATCGTGACCCAGCCGGCCCACGCGCCGATGGCGACGGTGGCCACCAGCCCGGCCCGCACGAGGTGGCAGACCACCATGACCCGGCGTTTGCGCATCCGGTCCACCCACACCCCGGCGGGCAGCGAGAGGAACAGGTAGGCGATCATCCGGGTGGCGCCGAGGACGCCGACCTCGACGGCGGAGGCGTCCAGCACGGTGACGGCCAGCAGCGGAATGGCCAGCATCGAGACGGCGTCGCCCACCTCGCTGAGGGTCCGGCCCGACCACAACACCATGAAGTCACGGTGCCGCCACAGACTGTCGCTCATGCCGGCTCCTCGACCGCGCGCAGCAGGAGGTCGGTCATGGTGGTCAGGAAGCGTTCCACCTCGGCGCGCCCGTACCCGCTGCGCATCACCCGCATGGTGAGCTGCACGCAGGGGTGCACCCAGGCGATCAGGTAGAAGCTGGCCCCGCTGTAGGCGCGGGGCGGAAGGAACTCGACACGCCGGGGCGTCACCTCGGACGGCGCGGCGTCGGCGTCGGCGGGGGCCGGGATGAAGGTGAAGAAGCTGCCGTGGTCGAAGTCCATGGGCGCGACGGCGAACGGGTCGTACACGCCGTGCTGCATGGCGCGCACCGCCGCGACGTTGACCTCGCGGGCCATCGGGCGCAGCGGCCCGTCGGGGTCGCAGGCGGCGAGCATGGGCACCCACTGGGTCATCGACGACACCAGGTGCCGCACCGTGCGATCCATCCGGTTCGCGGCCAACTGCCACAGCAGTTGGTCCGTCCGGCCCGTGGTCGCGGCCAGCGCCTGCGCGTAGACGGTGAGCAGCAGGGTGGGCACGGTGACCTGCAGGCGCCGCGCCGCGTGGCGAACCGCGCCGTACGGGATGCCGGTGTGCGCGCGAGCCCGCACCAGGGAACCCCGGGACACCGGAACCCGCGGTGCGGCGGCGACGATCCGCCGACGGTACTCGCCGGCCGCGGTCAGCCTGGCCCGGAAGTCGTCGGCGCGCTGGAGTTCGGCCACCTCGCGGGGCGCGGGGGCGTCGGCGAGGCGGTCACCGCGCAGCAGGGCGTGCAGGTCGGACTCCATGATCCGCACGGCGGCGCCGTCGGCCGCGAGGTGGTGGATCACCAGATGGACCCGCGGCGGTCCACCGTCGTCGGAACTACGCACCCAGGCCCGCCAGGCCGGCTGGGCGGCCAGGTCGAACGGCTCCCGTACGGACGCCTCGGCGAAGCGCACGAGCGGGTCGCGCAGGACCACCTGCCGCACGGCGTCGGGCTCGTCCGCCGGCCGGTAGACGGTGCGCAGCGACTCGTGCCGCACCGCCAGCGCGGTGAGCGCCTGGCGTACCTGCTCCTCGGTGGTTCCGGCCGGAACCGGCCAGACCACGTCCTGGTTGGACTCCCAGAGTTGCTCCGGAGGGCGCACCGAGAGGGCTCGCCACATGGAGAGCTGACCCATGGTGAGCGGGTGGCCACCCTGACCGCGCATGACTCCTCCAGCGTCGAGGGGGTGGGTGGTCACCCGCGGTGACCACCCACCGTGGTTCACGGATCTCAGGCAGTGCAGTCGTCCTTCCGCATCGCCCGCACCTCCTCTCGTGAGAGCGGTCGGCTTCCTCCGGCGGTGAGGTCGGAGCCGGAGGCGCGTCGCCGACGTGATGGAGCGTCAGGGTCAGGGTCAGGTCCAGCTGACGCCACGCTTGCGGACGCTGCGCATGCGCTTCTCCTCTCCCTTCGTGGCGGCCCCGTGCCCGCCCGTGATCTCAGCGTCGGCCGCCGCCCGCCTCGGCGGTAGGGCTGTCGGCGGTCGAGGTCGTTCGGCCTTGTTCGACCGGGATCTCGAACGTCGTCGGCGTGCCGGCAGACCGCCGCGGCCAGAGCGGCACGAGGGCGAGGACCGCCGCCGCGCCCGACAGTCCGCTGAACCCGATCACCGTGGTCGCCGGCCACCGGTCCGCGGCCAGACCCGCCATGACCATCGCCGCCCCCTGGAGCCCGCTCAGACCGGTGATGGCCACCCCGAACGCGCGTCCCCGGTACTGCGTCGGCACGGCCCGGCCGAACAACGCGTTCAGCGGGATGGCGAAGGCGCTCGCGGTGCCGGCCAGCACCAACAGCAGGAGGACGACCCACAGCGGAGGGACGAGCCAGGTCGCCGCCAGCACCCCGGCGGAGAGCGCGGCCAGGGGCAGGATCAGTCGTGGCCGGGCCGCCGGCGGACAGAGCCGGGTGAGGGCGACCCCGCCGAGGGCCATCCCCGTCGGCGCCGCCGCCAGCAACAGCCCGACGGTGCCGGCGCCGCCTCCGTACTGTCGGGCCAGCGGCGCCATCAGTCCTTCGGCGGCGTAGGTGAAGGCGCTGGCTGCCCACAGGACGAGGACGTAGGCGCGCAGCCGCGGATCGGTGAAGATCACCCGCAGGCCGGCCGCCCGGCCGCGGCGGGCCGGGCGGCCGGGCGGCCGGGGCGCGGGACGGGAACGAACGCCGATCATGATCAGAAGGGCGGAGACGAGGAACGTGCCGGCGTCCACCAGCAGCGCACCGCGCAGCGACAGCAGCGCCACCAGGCTCCCCCCGACGGCGAAGCCGAGCACCTGCACGACCTGGGCGCAGATGTTGTCCACGCCGTTCGCCACCGCGTAGCGGTCACCGTCGAGCACTTCGGGCATCAGCGCCGCCCGCGCGGCCACGAACGGCGGCCGCATCAGGTTGACCGCGAACAGCAGCGCCACCAGGGCGGGGGCGGGGAGTTCCGGCAGCGCCGCCGCCGGGACGAGCGCCGCCCGGACGAGGTCGCACGTGACCAGCATCCGCCGCCGGGGGAAGCGGTCGGCGAGGCCGGACAGCAGCGGCCCGCCAACGAGCCAGGCGAGGTAGGAACTGGCGTAGGCGGTTGCCGCCAGCGCGGCCGAGCCGGTGCCGGTGTAGACGAGGTACGCCACGGTCACGGCCGTGAGCTGGTCACCCGCCAGGGACAGCAGGTACGCCACGAACAGGTAGCGGTACTCGCGCACCGCGAACACCTCGGCGTACGTCGCGGCGCGCTCGGTCACTCCGCCCCCGTCCTGTCCCACCACCGGCTGCCCTCCGGGCACTGGGTCCAGAACGTAACCACGCCTGCGCCGCCGAGGCCGGGACCAGGCGTTCGGGGATGTTCGGATCCGTACGGGTGGGCTCGGGCGGCCGGCGGGCTCCGCTCGTGATCCCGCCATCGCACCTGGCGCACCCACCGGCGGCGTGTCCGCGTGGGGAATGACCCGACCGTGTCAATTGCGTCGAACAGAGCTCCGCTGCCGCTGCGGTGTCCTCACGATGAGAACGACATGGTTGGACTCGACAAAGACGGGTGGCGAGATGAGGCGTCGACGGAGCAGGAAGGTGCCGCTGATGCAGGCGGCGGCGATGTCCGTGGCCGCGGTGGTGACGGCGGCGGTCGTCGTACGAGCAAGCCGTCGCCGTGCCGTGCGCGGCGCGACGGCCGGTGACCTTCCTGCCATGCGGGACAGCGTGTTCGGCGAGACAGGCAACGGCGGCGCGGCCGACCGGGTGAAGGAGACGACGTCCTCGGCGCGGTGAGGGCGGGACAGCGACGCCCGCGAGCGATCAGGCACGTGCCCGGCTGTGCCGAGCCCGGTGACCGCCAGGTCTTCCGCTCACGCCGCGTGAGCGGCCCGGTGGGTCTTGCCCACGGCGAAATCCCGCGGCCGGCCGTGCGAGGCCGGGGTCGACTCCGAACGGGTGGCGCGGGGCTGCCCGGCGCCAGTGCACCTGACCTTGGTCTGGGCCGGCGTTCAGGGGCGCGGAGTGCCGTCCCACCTCCAAGACGTTCGCGCCGGTAGGCCGGGTAGGTCCGCCCGGCCGGTAGCCCAGAGGAGCGTCGACCACGGCTCGCCGGTTGACGGCACGGAGGGAACAGCCGGCGCAGCGCTCCCGCACACAGGTCGGCAGGCGGCGACCACGTCAGGTCCAACCCGGCGGCCACGTCGTACATGTGGACCAGGACCTCGACCACGCCCATCGCGGCGAACCCGGAAGGGTCGGAGAGACCGTACGCGTGAACGACCGTCGGTCCGGCGGCACGGCATCGATCATGGCCGCCAGCATCGCCCCGCACGCCTCGAAGACCTGTACCAGCCCGGACGGCCCCTCAGCCGAGTCCACGAAGATCGTCAAGGGCGGGCCCCCCTCACGGCGTCGCTGCCAGCCGAACGGCACGTGGGTACGTGTGGACGGATGCGCGGGACCGAGCTGCGCGGCGACACCTCATGGCGCGCTGATCGCGGCCGTGCCAGACGTCTCCACGGCGCTGTGACATATCGCCCACGCCCAGGGGCCAGCGAATCCGACAGCCGATACCTACAGTCGGGCCATGAGCACCGACGAAGGCGTGCGGGTCTGGCTCCGCCGGCATGGAGCCGAGCAGATCGCGCATCCCGGGGGGAACCTGTTCGCCTCTTGGGCCCCACTGGCCCCTGAGCGGCTCATCCGCGATGCGCAGCGGGTCGTGCGGCCGTGACACCCGAACCATCGGCAGGGCCACGTCCGATAGCACCCACCCCCGGTCGCGTACGCGTGCGAGCCGTCTACCCCGGCAGCTTCGATCCCTTTACTCCCGGGCATTTGAATGTGGTGAACCGGGCACGCGACCTCTTCGACGAAGTGGTCGTGCTCGTCGCGGTCAACAGCATGAAGCATCCGGGCACCGACGAGGAGGAGCGAGCGGCCGCTGTTCGGGCCATTCTGCCGGTCGAGTGGACCTCCGTCACCGTTGCGGCCTGGAGCGGGTTGACCTCCGCCTACTGCCGTCGCCATGAAGTAGGAGTGATCGTCCGCGGCGTGCGTAACACCACCGACCTTTGGACCGAGTACCAGCTCGCCGCGATGAACCAGTCACTGGGTGTCCCCACGGTATTTCTGCCTGCGCAGCCCGAACTGGCCGCGGTGTCGTCGACTGCGGTGCGCACGCTGGGGAAGTTACCTTCGTCCACGCAGCCGTAGACCGCCGGACATTGGCGAACCCTCGCCGGACCGCCGCCGGATAATTTTTGAGACTGCCGCGTCAAGATCAAGTGACGTTGGAGTACTGGCGGGGAGCATGTTCTTCTGCCACTACCGCCAGGCGCGGTGGCCCAGCGGGGCACAGCTCGCCACGTACGAGCGGCGTCAGGTACTCGCGGGCTCAGCGCACGATCTCTACGGTCGCATGGCCTTCGAGGCGTTCGAGTTCTTCGAGGGTGGCGTTGTAGGTGCCCAGGTGGAGGGTCTGATCGGAATATCCGATGCCGTCGGTGTTGTAGTAGAAGCCGATGTTGCCCCACGGAATGAAATAGATGAGGTGGCCGTCTTCCGGGTCTGATCCTGGCGATCCCTCGTACTCCAAGGCTCGCGGAAGATCGGCGATCTTTTCGCGGCCGTTGAACTCCTCGAGCGTGAGGGTGAGTGGCAGCATGCTCAGGAAGTCACGGGTGGCTGGGCTGTCTACACCGATGGTCACGTCTACCGACTCCGAGTCCACCGTGAACCGGACGACCGTGCCCACAATGTCCTGATCGATGCTGGGCGGTGCCGTGCTCGTCGTGCTGAGGGGCGCCGACGAGGCACCTGGCATGGATGGTGCGGCAGTGGGAGTGGCCTCGTCGGTGGAAGGCGTACTGCACGCGGCGAGGGCGAGCGTCAGAACGAGCGCTGCCGCTGCCGTGAGATTCCCTTTCCGCATACGATGAAACTCCTTCCGATCAGGCCTTTCCGGTCCATGCCGTGGGCAGTCTCCTGCTATCCAAGCTGCCTTTCCCTTGCGCAGGGAGGCCCTGTCGAGAGGCGCACTGACAGGGCACCTCTGGCCCGGCCCGATAGGCAGTCTCGCCACCATCGTGACAAGGGAATGAAGGGAGATCGCATGAAGATTGAGCTCACAGTCGACGAGACCCGCGCCGAAGGCGAACTGTTCGACCACCCGGTGGCACGAGACTCGCCGAAATGTTCCCGCTCAACCTTGTATTCGAGGACTTCAACCAGGTCGGGTCTGACTCACCAGCACCGGTTTCGGTGGCGCCGAGGGCGGACTCCAGCGCGAACCCGGCGATCCACGACCCGACGGCGTGCCGAGAGTGGACGGCGACTTGCTCGGTGCCGAAGCGAGCGTGGGCGCGTGATCGGCAGGCTGCCGGCGGGAAATCCGGGTGCGGAGGCCGGTGGGGTGGTCTGTGATCGGGGGATGGCGATCGAGATGGGCAGCCCGGGGGTCAACGGGCTCGGTGACGTGGTGCGGGTGTTGGCGGAATGGCAGCACGACGGAGGACCCGTGCAGTTGCATCCGGGAGATGTGGGGTGGTTCTGGCGGTTCGGTGCGGAGCGAACGGCGCAGGCCACGCGGACCTGGAGTCGGGCTGGGAAGGTTCTGGCGGTCGGGCTGCTGGATGGTGCTGATCTGCTGCGGTTGGCGTTCGCGCCGGAGGCGTTGCGGGACGAGGAGTTGGCGCAACAGGTGGTCGGGGACGTGTCGGTGCCTGAGCGTGGTGTGCTGTTCGAGGGCAAGGTGTACGTCGAGGCGCCGACGGGTGCGCTGGTCCAGGACCTGCTGTTCAAGGACGGCTGGGACAGTGGCGAGCCGTGGACACCACTTCGGCGTGACCTCGGCGCTCCTGTGCCGGATCCCGGCGTACGTGCCGAGGTGATCGGGCCGGAACAGGCGCACGAGTGGGCCGCGGTCCTGCGGGCGTCGTTCGACGGGTCGACGTTCACCGACGAGCGCTGGCACGCGATGGCGGCAGGTGCGCCGTACGTCGACGCGCGGTGCCTGGTCGTTCGGAATGAGCAGGGCGAGGCGGTGGCGGCCACGACGGTGTGGTCGGCGGGTGAAGGCAAGCTCGGGCTGATCGAGCCGATGGGGGTGCACGCGGCGCACCGCGGTCACGGTTACGGCCGAGCGATCACGGTCGCCGCGGCGCGCGCACTCCAGGAGTTGGGTTCGTCCAGCGTGGTCGTGTGCACCCCGAGTTCCAACGTCGGCGCCGTCGCCACCTACCAGTCGGCCGGCCTCCAGCAGTTGCCCGAGAGACGGGACCTGTACCGCGACGATTCCTGAGGCTTTCGGCGTGGGGGCAGGGTGCGACCAGCGATCGCGAGGCCGGTCTCGGCGAGGGTGAAGCCGCCCCCGGCGCACTCGGCGCACTCGGCGGCCCAGGGCGCGAGCAGCAGCAGCGCGATCGGGGGCGGGAGGCGGCGGGACTCCATCGCCCTGACTGCACCGCGCCCCACCGGCCCGGCCCGCCGCTGCGGCCGTCGGCCGACCGGACCCGCGACCAGAGTCGACGGTCGCGGGCCCGGTCGTCGGTCAACGACGGGCGGCATCCCAGGCTGGGCTGCCCCGAAAGTACGTGTCGTACAACTCCTGCACCTCCAGCAGGCTCTCCGGCGGCACCGTCCCGTAGGCGATCCGCTCCAGGTGCCGGAAGTACTCGAACCGTTCGACGCCTGGAGTGATCACGATGAGGATGTCGGCGTTCTCGCCCGGGGCGGCGGCGAACGCGTGCGCCACGCCGGGCGGCACGATCACCAGGTCGCCGCGCTCGGCGGTGACGACCTGCTCGCCGGAGAGCAGTTGCGCGGTCCCGTCCAGCAGGTAGAACAGCTCGGCCGAGTTGGCGTGGTGGTGCGGCCGGGCGCCGTCCGCGCCGTCGGTCAGGGTGACCCGCTGGGTGGAGAGCGCCCCGCCGGTGGCGCTGCTGTCGGCGAGCAGGCGGATCGTGGTCGGGGCCCGCCCCACCACCTCGGCATCCGCGTCGCGGACGATGACGGTGCGGTCGAAATCGGGCGTGGTCAGGGACATCGGGCGGCTCCTGTCGTCGGGTCGGACTAGAGGGCGAACAGCAGGACGGCGTCGAGCAGGACGACCACGGCGGTGGCGAAGTGGATGCCGAAGGCGACCGCCTTCGTGCCGCCGTGCCGCAGCACGACGACGGTGTCTCCCAACGGGTTGAGCGCGACGATAAGCATGAACCACGCGACCGCGTCGGCGGTGGTGAAGACGATCAGGGCGAGGCCGAGCAGGCCGTAGCTGAGGTCGCGCAGGCCCTTGATCGTCAGGTAGGCGGGGTCCCCATCCGGGGCGGCCGGGACGCCGTAGCCGGCGGCCGAGGCCCGCGGCGCCAGGAGGAACCGCGCGCCGATGAAAACGACGAAGAGGCTGAGGACGACGGCGAGCCCGTAGGCGATGAGGCTGAGCATGTTCGACTCCGATAGCTAGCAGTGCTAGATCTGGGAGCGACGCTAGCAGAGCGTCGGCAGGTTGGCTAGCGGTGCTAGGATTGCGAGCATGTCGATTCAGGCCCGCCGGGAGCGGGAGCGGGCGGAACGGGAGCGGGCGATCGTCGCCGCTGCCCGGGAGCTGGCCGAGTCGGAAGGCTGGGACGCGGTCACCACCCGCCGGCTCGCCGCCGAGATCGAGTACAGCCAGCCCGTCCTCTACAGCCACTTCAAGGGCAAGGACGCCATCATGGCGGCGGTCGCCGTGGAAGGCTGCGGTGATCTGGCCGCCGAACTCGCCGCCGCCCGGGCCGCCGCGACCGACCCACGGCAGGCGGTGGCCAACATCGCCACGGCCTACGTCGCGTTCGCCGAGCGCCGGCCCGCGCTCTACGACGCGATATTCAACCTCCCCGTCGACCTGTCCTTCGCCAGCCAGGACGCGCCGGTCGAGCTGGCCCGGGCCTTCGCCGAGCTGGCCGAGACCCTGCGCCCGGTCGCCGGCGACGACGACCTGGAGACGTTCACCGAGACCTTCTGGAGCGGAGTGCACGGCCTGGTCACGCTCATGCGCAGCGGCCGGCTCCGGCGCGCGGAGCACGAGCGGCGGCTGGCCCTGCTGGTCGACCGCTTCACCCGGCCAGGGTGAGCTGACCGCCACGGAGGAGGGCCCCCGATAGGCCGATCCCGCACCCGTCGCCGACGCGACCGACGAGCCGCTGCTCAGCTACCTCGGCGGGATCCTCTGGGAACACCTGCCGCAGGAACGCGGCTTTGACTCGGATATGACCTGCTGGCGCCGCCTGGCCGAATGGACCGTGGCTGGCGTATGGCCCCGGCTACGCAAGGTCCTCCCCGGCAAAACCGTTGACCGGGGCAGCACGGGCACCTGATCACCGACGCCACCGGTACGACATTTTTCACCGCCGTCGACCCGGCAAACGTCTGTGGACACAGCACTGGCTAGCCCTCCCGCGCCCACGGCCGCAGCTTCTCCGGGTTGCGGACCGCCCAGATCCGGGTGACGCGCCCGTCGGCGACGTCGAACGAGGCTACGGTCACGACGACGCCGGCGCGCTGGGCCACCAGGCCCGGCACACCGTTGACCGACCGCTCCAGGAGTTCGAGCCCCGGAGCCTTGTCGGCAATGGCGACCATGTACTGGGCGATGCGCGCGCCGCCCTCGACCGGGCGCAGGACGGTGCCGACCATGCCGCCGCCGTCGGCGGTCATCACGGCAGCCGGGTTGAGGAGACCGACGAGGGCTGCGACGTCCTTGGCCTCCCATGCCTCTTTGACGTGCCTCACCACGTCGGCCTGGCCGGCCGCCGTCACCCGAGCGCGCGCGACGCCCACCCGCCGCCGGGCGGAGGCCGCCAACTGCTTGCAGGCCGCGGGGGTCCGGCCGAGAACGTCGGCGATCTCGGCGAACGGGTACCGGAAGACCTCGTGCAGGACGAACGCCACCCGCTCGGCGGGCGTCATCGACTCCAGGACGACAAGAAAGGCCATGGCCACCGACTCGTCCAGAACGATCTGGTCGGCGGGGTCTGCACGGCCGGTGGGGTCGGCGCCGCCGGCGTGGTCCCACTCGGTGCGGTCGGGCAGCGGCTCGGGCAGCCACGCGCCGACATAGCGTTCACGGCGGACCCGCGCCGAGCCGAGCAGGTCCAGGCAGATGCGGCTGGTCACCGTCGTCAGCCAGGCGCCCGGGGACACGATCTCCTCCTGCCGGCTCCGCGGCAGCCCGTACCAGCGTGCGTAGGCATCCTGTACGGCGTCCTCGGCCTCGGTCACCGAACCGAGCAACCGGTAAGCGACATTGATCAGTTGACGTCGCTCGCCGACTATCTCGTCTGCGCTGGTCGCGACAGTCCCCATGCTCCGGCCGCCCCTCGCCTTACCTTTTGCAGGCCCACGTCGTCGGACCGGTGAGACCTTATCGACCTACTGCCCGAGGGCGGAAAAGGGGACTGTGACATGGCCACTCAGGTGACGGCGAACGCACAACGCAGCTCCTCGTTCCTGCAGATCGCGATCGCCCTGCAGACCCTGACCATCTTCCTTCAGGCGGTCTCCGCCGGACTGCTGCTGACCTCGTCCTACGGAGAGACACTGCACAGTGTCGGAGCCCGTGTGATGTACGGGGCGTCGATGCTGTACGTCCTCGCGGCGGTGCTGGCGTGGAAGCCGGGCGGCAGCTCGCCCCGGCCTGTCTGGCACGCGTCAGGATTCCTCGTACTCGCCTCGGTCCAGGTCGTGCTGGGCATCGCACACGTCCCGTCGGTCCATCTCCCCCTGGGTGTGTTGATGTTCGGTCTGAGCGTGCTGGCGCTGACCCGGCGCTGAGGTCCGATACGGGGCTGCCGGGCAGGCGGCGGGGTGGGCCCGGCATGCCGGGCGCCCCGGCGCCGGGTGACGGCGGCAGCCGCAGCTCGACGCTCCCCCGGCCCGAGCCGTCACCGACCGCCGGGTGCCCGGCCCAGGGCCCGCGCCGCGTTGTCGGTGGCCACCTGCCGGGCGTAGTCAGCGCCCCGGTGTGCCACCGTGGCGGACGGAGCGTCGGTGCCCATCGGGAACGGCCAGTCGCTGCCGAGCACCAGCCGGTCCGCGCCGAAGACCGACACCGCCAGGTCGACCACCTGCGGATCGTGGGCCAGATTGTCGACGTAGAGGGCGCGCACCGCCTCGGCCGGGGTCGGCGACAGCACCGGTACGCCCGGTCGGGTGGTGGTGTGACCGCGCTCCCAGCGCCCGACCACCGCCGGCACGCAACCGCCGCAGTGCACCAGCACGAACCGGATTCCCGGGTGCCCGCCGAGCACCCCACCGAAGACGAGCTGGGCCACTGCCACCGCCGTCTCGACCGGGTTGCCCAGCAGGTTGGCCAGGTAGTAGGGCTCCAGACGGGGGTCCGCCGAGTGCGCGGGGTGCAGTTGCACGGTGCGCCGGTCCGCGTCGAGACGCTGCCACAGGGGGTGCAGCGGCGGACCGTCGAGCGGCCCGGCGTCTCCACCGGCGGCGCCCACCACCCCGGCCCAACGGTCGTCGGCGGCGATCCGGTCGTACTCGGCGAGGGCCACTTCGGGATGTTCGAACGGCAGGTACGCCAGCGGGGTGAGCCGGGGCCGGTCGGCGACCACGGCGAGCAGGCCGTCGTTGACCGCACGGACCCACGCCGCCGCCTCCGGCCCGGACAGCCGCTGACGGTAGAAGGGCGGCGGCACGCTGACGATCGCCTCGTCCAGCCCTGCCTGGTCCAGGTGGTTCTCGAGCCGGTCCGGGTGGTACAGGTCGGGCGGGCCGACCCGTTTGCCACCGAGAACGGCGGCGCCGTCACCGTCGACCGCCACCCCCGGCAGGTCGGCCGGGCGCAGGTCGGGGGCGAGGTGGGCGTGCATGTCGATGCCAGGCAACGGGGCTTCCTAACGGTCGGCCCGACCGGCGGTCACGACGGGACGCGCCGACGGTACGGGATGGTGGCTGGCGTGGCCGCTCGCTCGGCGGCGGACAGTCCGTCGGGGGCGGAGGTGCCCCGACGGTTGGAGGGCGGCGCCACTACCGGCGGACGCGGTGGCGCCGGCGGTCAGCTCCCGGTACGCGCGCGTCCCGGTGCCCGGGCGGCAGGCACTGCCGCGGCGTCGGTGTTCATCTTGCCGATCACCCGGTCGGCCGCATTCTGGATGTGAACCTGCACGGCGGTCACCGCCGCGGCCACGTCCCCCGCCACGCACGCGTCGAGGATGGCCCGGTGCTCGCGGACCCGCTCCTCGTTCTGCCCCGTCGGGGTGACCGTTGCGAACCGGTACCGCTCGCTGTTCTCCCAGACCGGCTCCAGGCCACGCAGCAGCCAACGCGATCCGGCCGCCCGGTAGATGGTGAAGTGGAACTCGGTGTGCGCACGGCGGGCAGCCGTGGCGTCACCGCGCGCGGACGCGGCGAGGTGCTCGTCGAGTGCCGCCTCGGCACGCCGGGCGTCCTGGGCGGTGAACCGGGCGGCCGCCCGTTCGATCAGTGCCGTCTCCATGGCGATCCGGGTCTCATGGGTGTCGACCGCGTCCTCGACGGTCAGCGGCATGACCCAGGCGCCCTTGTGCTGGACCACCTCGACCAGGCCGAGCGCGGCCAACCGTCGGATCGACTCGCGGACCGGGCTCATGCTCATGCCGAGCAGGTCGGCCATCTCGTTGAGCCGTAGCGGGGTGCCGGCCGGCAGCCGGCCGGTGAGGATCGCCTCGTGCAGGACCGCGGTCGCCGAGTCGGCGAGGGTGCGGTGCTGTCCGTCGGCTCCACCGGCACCGGCCCGGCCGTCGTCGTTGGCGTCGCTCAGCACGGATCGACGATGCGTTGTTACCACGGTTGCCTCCGGATAGGCCGCTGGTGGATGCCGTGCTCGTCCCGTTCTCGCGGGACATGATCCATGTTCATGGGGTGCTCGGGTGATCCCACAAACGCATCAGGGCCCTGGAAATGGTACCAATTTCGTCGCTGTGGAATGGTGCGGGTCGGTGCCGCGCTGCGCCGACCCGCACCCGTCGCGGGGTCAGTGCAGCTTCGTCAGTCGCACCCGGTTGCGCAGCTCACCGAGCGCTTCCACCCGGGTCACCACCAGGTCCCCGTCGTTCAGGAACACCTGTGGGTCACGGGCGTTGCCGATGCCGCTCGGCGTACCGGTGAGCACGACATCGCCGGCCCGCAGGGTCATCCCCCAACTCAGTTCCGCGATGATGCGGGCGAATGGGAAGGCCATCTGCCCGGTCGACGCGTCCTGGAGCAGCACGCCGTTCACCTCGCACTGGATGCGCAGGTTCGCCGGGTCCGGCACCTCGTCCACGGTGGTCAGCCACGGCCCGAGCGGCATGGTGGCGTCGATGCTCTTGCCCTTGAGCCACTGGCCGCCGTGCGCGCGTTGCAGGTCGCGCTGCGACACGTCGTTGGCCACGCAGAACGCCGCCACGTACGACAGCGCGTCCGCCTCGCTCACCGAGCGGCAGTCCGCACCGATGACCAGCGCCACCTCCGCCTCGTAGTCCCACTTGGCAGAGAGTTGCGGGTCGTAGGCGATGTCGTCGTACGGGCCGACGACCGTGTCCGGGCCCTTGGTGAAGAAGGTCGGGTGCTTGGGCCGTTCCGCGGGGTCCTGCCCTTCCCGCTTGCCGCGCGACTCCTCGAAGTGGTCCCAGTAGTTCCAACCGGTGCAGAGGATGTCCCGGTTGAACCGGCGCAGCGGCGCGTCGAGCCGGACCTCGGCCAACGGCACCGCCGCGACCTGCCGCGCGGCGGCGCGGACGGCCTCCAACGCGTCCGCGCCACCACGAATCGCCTCGTCGAGGTCGCCCAGCTCGGCGGGAAGCACGGCGACGGTGTCGCCGTCCACCACCCCGATCCGCCGGCCGGTCTCGGTGAGAACGCTGGCGAGCTTCATCAGGCGTCCTGCTCGTCGTCGATCACGCCGATCGCGTTGATCTCGATCAGGTAGTCCTTGTTCACGAACTTGGAGACCTCCACCATCGTCGAGGCCGGCGGTTCACCGGTGAAGTACTGCCGGCGCACCTCGTGGATGGCGTGGAAGTCCTCCATGTTGCGGACGTAGACATCCACCCGCACGATGTCCTCCAGCGACCCGCCGGCAGCCGTCATCGCGGCGCGCAGGTTCTGGCAGACCTGGTGCGTCTGGGCGGCGATGTCGCCGACGCCGGTGACCCCGCCCTCGCGGTTGCGGGCGGTCATGCCGGACACGAACACCATCCGGCCCCGCGCCCTGATCTGGGTGGCCTGGGCGAAGTGGCCGTTCGGGGCGGCCAGCTCGGGGGAAACAATCTGCTGCTTGGGCATCGTCATCTTCTCTTCTTCGAGGTGGAGCTAGCGGGCGTCCGACGGGTCGGTGTACCACTCCGGCTGGGTCGGGTAGTGCGGCCCGTCGTAGATCTCCAGCAGGACGCTCTCTTCTTCGGCGAGCGTGGGCCCGTGCAGGCTGCCCTTCGGGTTCCAGTAGAAGGAGCCCGGGGTGAGGGTGAGCCCGGTGGGCACGTAGGTGTACCGGCCGCTGAGGCAGAACATGAACTGGTTGGACGCGTGTGAGTGGCGCAATGGGATGCCGGCGCCCTTGCGGAACCGGATCAGCGAGATGGACGCCTCGGTCTCCTCGTTGCGCCACAGCGCCTTGTGGGCGAGGCCGGCCAGCGTCTTGTCCGCCCAGTCCAACTCGTCGGTCTGGAGCAGGATCTCGCGGAAGCGGGCCAGCACCAGGCCGTCCGGGCCGGGCACCAGTTCCTCCCGCGACCGGTCGGCCGCCTCGCCGCCGTAGTTCGACGGTTCGGAGAGGTTGTTGGCCCACTCCTGCGGGTCGACGCCGGCCGGCACCGGCGGGGTCGGTACGAGCGGCAGGTCGCTCATCGCTCGCCCTGACCGGACACGAGGTTCTCCCCCAGGCACTTCAGCTCGATGAGCCGGCTGCGGTACCGGGTGGTGCCGTTGTTGGTGAGCATGTGGATCTCCCCCGGCTCGCGGTAGACCACCCCGCCGATGTCCTCGTGCACCAGGCGGGGGTCGCCACCGGCGAGCGCGTCGATCCGGTTGTCGGCGGCTTCCAGCGCGATCACCATGTACGGGTTGAGGTGGTGGTGCCAGGGCTGCTGCTCGCCGGGCGCCAGGCTGATCTCCCAGACCCGCACCTGGTCGTTCTCGAAGACCACCTGCTGGCCGACGGCACCGAGCTCGACCTGGGTTCCGTCCGGGGCGGTCGCGTGACCGTAGTTACTCATTGTCATCCCTTTCGCAGACGAGGGTGTTGTCGGACCGGGTCACGGGCGGTGGGCAGCCGGTGATCCGGGCGTAGAGCTGGGCGGCCGTGTCGACGCCGGAGACGGGGTCGAACGGGACGATCGCCGCCACGTGCCCGTCCGGGCGGACCAGCACCAGCGTGTCGTTGTCGACCCCGAAGCGGCGCCGCACCCGGTCTCCCGGGTCGAACAGCGCCCGGTCCCGCAGCCCGGAGTCGTGCGGCGCGTCCCACCGGCTCACCACGTAGTGCCGCAGCGCGGGCGACTCCTGTGGCGGCAGTGCCGGGACCCGGCGCGGGTCGGTGAAGTAGAGCGCCACGAAGGCGTCGGCGGCCAGGTCGTGCAGGTGCACCGTGCCGGACTGACCGAACAGCGGCAGGTCGGGGCAGCGCGCCCCGGCCAGCACCGGCAGCGGCTCGTCACCGGCGGCGACCATCGACCAGTCGCCCGTGCCGCCCACGTCGAGGCGTACGCCGAGCATGGCGCGGGTGAACGCGTTGCCCCAGTTGCCGGCGGTCATCACCCCCGGGTCGTCCGCGCGGCGGGCCATGTAGGCCCGCGCCGCCGCGGCCATCGCCGCGGAGCCCTTGGTGGCGACCGGTTCCTGCTCGACCTGGTAACCGTCGAGCAGGCTCGGCTCGGCCCAGCCGCGCAGCACCCAGGCCATCCGCCAGGGCAGGTTGGAGGCGTCCAGGACACCGGTGTTCAGGCCCAGCGCCCACATCGGGGTGATCAGGTGCGCGGCGTCGCCGAGCAGGAAGACCCGCCCGTCCTGCCACCGGTCGGCCACCCGCTGGTGCACGTTGTAGATGTTGGTGCCGACGATCTCCAGGGTCTTGGTGTCCCCGATGAACCGGCGTGCCTTGTCGGCCAGTTCCTCCCGGTCCGGCTCGGCCTGCCCGGCCGGCAGCGGGTAGAGGAAACGCCAGCAGTGCGGCTGGCGGACCAGGATCATCCACTCCTGGGGATCACCGAAGTAGGCCAGGTACGGGTAGTCGCGCGGGTTCTCCACGTCCAGGTCGACCTTCAGGTCGACCAGCATGTAACGCTCCTGGTACGTCTCGCCCTCGACCCGCGCGCCGATCTGGTCCCGGACGGCGGACCGACCGCCGTCGCAGCCCAGCAGGTACCGCACCGGAACCGTCCGCTCCCCCTCGGCGGTGCGCAGCCGCAGGTCCACCCGGTCCGGGTGCTGGACGAAGTCGAGCAGCCGGTGTCCCATGTGCAGCGCGCCGGGGGCGGTGGCGTCGAGCCGCTGCCGCAGGATCGGCTCCAACTCGTGCTGCGGGATGTTGATGACGAACGGGAAGCGGGTGTCCTCGGTGAGGTCCCCGGTCCGGACGCTGAGGGTCTGGGTGTTCGTGGCCCGGTCCAGCTCGCCGATCTCGTCGATGCGCAGCGACCCGGCCAGCACGTCGTTCAGGGCGCCGTACCGGTGCAGCACCTCCAGGGTGCGGGTGAGGACGGTGCCGGCCTTGGTGTCCAGCGACAGCCGCTCGTCCTCCTCGAAGATGACCACCGGCACGCCGTAGTGGGCCAGGCCCAGCGCGGTGACCAGGCCGACCGGCCCGGCGCCCACGATGCCCACCGGCAACTGCTCGGTCGTGCTGCTCATTGTGCTTCGCTCCTCGGGTACGCCCGGTCACGGGTGAGGGTGGATCCGGTCATGGTCGCGGCGGGCGAGAGCAGGAACATCAGCGGGCCGACCACGTCGGCCGGTGTGCCGATGCCGGTGACCCGCGCCCAGTGCTCCCGTTCACCACCGGTCGGGTTGGCCTGCTGGAACTGCGGGGTGTCCACCACTCCGGGAAAGACGGTGTTCACCCGGATCCGGTGCTCGGCGACCTCGGCGGCGAGCGACTTGGCGAAGGCGACCAACGCCCCCTTGCTCGCCGCGTAGGCCGACGCCTGCGCCCGGCCGGCGGTGGCCAGGCCCGAGGCGAAGACCAGGATCGCGCCCGAGCGGCGGGCGATCATGTCCGGCAGGACCGCCTGCGCGCACCAGACCACCCCGTCGAGGTTCACCGCCAGCGTGCGGCGCCACTGCTCGGGGTCCATGTCGACCACGTCGCACCGCGGCTGCACCGCCGCTCCGGCCACCAGGGCGTCGATCCGCCCGTGCTCGGCGAGCACCCGGGCGACCGCGGCGTGCACCGCGTCCCGGTCGGACACGTCCACCCGGTGCTCGTGCACCCGCCCGCTGGGGTGCGGCTGGCCCGATGTCACGTCGAACACGACGGCCGTGCCCCCCGCGTCCGCGTACGCGTGGGCGAGGGCGGCGCCGATCCCGTTGGCGCCGCCGGTGACCACGAGCACCTCGCCGGTGGCGTCGAAACTGGCCTGCATGACTTCCTTCCTCCTTCGTCGACCGGGGTCAGCCGGCGCTGGCCGGTGACGGGAGCGGCACGCCCAGCCCGGCGGCGACCTCCGCCAGTCCGGCGAAGACCGACGGCTGGAGCGCGACACCGTCGCGCGACGCCCGGTCGTACCGGCTGGCTTCGATGTCACCGGGCAGGTGGACCTGCTCCGTGCCGGGTGCCAGCGCGGAGCCGAGCACCTGGTCGGCCAGGTCGTCGACCCGGCGGGCGAGCTCCTCCGCGTCCTCGGCGAACGCCTCGGCGTCCAGGGCGAGGAAGAAGTGCGCGCAGTCGTTGGGCACCGAGACGTCGGCGTAGAGGCCCTGGACGCCCCGGCCGTACGCCCCGCCGGACAGCACCCCGGTCAGTACGTCGATCATGAGCGCGAGACCGTATCCCTTGTGGGCGCCGGACGGCAACAGCAGTCCCTTGAGCGCGGCGGCCGGATCGGTGGTGGGCCGTCCCTGCGCGTCGGTCGCCCAGCTCGCGGGGATCTCGCGGCCCTCACCGGCGGCCAGCCGGATCTTGCCGAGCGCGGCCTCGGAGAGCGCCACGTCGAGGATCACCGGCTTGCCGCCCGCGCGGGGTACGCCCACCGCGAGCGGGTTGTTGCCGACCACCGCCGAGGCGCCACCGGGGGCGGGCATCAGCGGGCGGGTGTTGGCCGCCGCGATGCCGACGCAGCCGTTGTTCGCGGCGAGGTCCACGTAGCGGAACGCCCCGCCGAAGTGGAACGCCCGGCGGACGGTGACCACGCCGACGCCGTACGTCCGCGCCTTCGCCACCGCCAGCCGCATCGCCTGGTCACCGGTGAGCTGCCCGAGCGCGTGGCCGGCGTCGAGCACCGCGATGGCGCCCTTGTCGCGGACCACCTCGGCCCGCTCGGCCCGGCTGACCGAGCCGGCCCTGATCCGGTCCACGTACATCGGCAGCAGCATCACCCCGTGCGAGGGGATTCCCCGCATGTCGGCGTCCACCAGGGAGCCGGCGACCAGGTCGGCCGCCTGCTCGGAGAAGCCCAGTGCGCCGAAGACCGAGGCGACGGCGTCGGTGAGCCACCCGACCGGGACGGTCGGCGGGAAGTCCGGCGCGCTCATGACCGGTCCGCCCACGGCACGAAGAACCGCTCGACTGCGGCGAGCAGGTAGAACAGCACGACACTCATCACCCCGAGCAGGATCATCGCGGCGAAGGCCAACGCGGTGTCGGCGCTGGCGCCGGAGGCGACGATCGCGTAGCCCAGCCCCTCGGTGGCCCCGACGAACTCGGCGATCACCGCGCCGATGACGGCGAGGGTGATGGCGAGCTTGAGACCGACGAAGAGCTGCGGGATGGCGGCCGGCATCCGGATCATGCGGAACGTCTGCCACCAGTTGGTCTTCAGCGACCGGCCCAGCTCCACCAGGTCGGCCGGGGTGGAGCTGAGCCCGGCGGCGGTGGAGATGACGATCGGGAAGAAGCAGACCAGGAAGACCAGGAAGACCTTGGGGAACTGGCCGAAGCCCATCCACACCACCAGCAGCGGCGCGACGGCCACCTTCGGTACGGCGTTGAGCATCAGCAGCAGCGGGTAGACGGTCCGTTCCAGCATCCGCGAGGCGGTGACGATCAGCGCCAGCGGCACCCCGACCGCGATGGCCAGCAGGAAGCCCAGCAGCGTCTCCCAGAGGGTGACCAGGGTGTTGTCCCACAGGTAGCCGGACTGCTCGACCATGGTCTGCGCCACCTGCACGGGGGACGGCAGGATGAAGCTCTCCACCTCGAAGACGACCGTGATCGCCCACCACAGGGCGGTGGCGCCCACGACGCCGAGCACGGGCGGGAGTTGCTGGGCCCAGTGGCCTGCGGCGCGTGGCTTGTCGCGGCCGGTACGGCGGGTTTCGGTGACCGTCACCGTGCCACCTCCTCGGGGGTCATGAGCAGGTCGTGCAGTTGGGCGCGCAGTACGCCGAGTTCGGCCGAGTGGCCGTCGCGTCCCAGTGAACGGGGGCGGGCGATGTCGATCCCCACGATCTGCCGCAGCCGGCCCGGTCGCGGGCTGAGTACGACGACCCGGTCGGCGAGCAGCACGGCCTCGTCGACCGAGTGCGTCACGAAGAGCACCGTCGAGGCGTGCTTCATCTGGAGGCGCTGGAGTTCGACCGTGAGGTCGGCGCGGGTGAGCGCGTCGAGCGCGGAGAACGGCTCGTCCATCAGCAGCACCCGCGGCTGCTGGATGAGGGCCCGGCACAGCGAGACCCGCTGCTGCATCCCGCCGGAGAGTTCGTGCGGCAGGCGCTTCTCGAAGCCGTTCAGCCCGACCAGGTCGAGCAGTTCGTGCGCGCGTGCCCGGGCGTCCCGGCGGTCCTGCTTGAACACCTCGGTCGGCAGCAGCACGTTGTCGATGACCGACCGCCACGGCAGCAGGGCCGGGCGCTGGAACATGAAGCCGATGTCCCGCCGTGGCCCCCGGATCGGGGTGCCGGCGACGGTTATCTCGCCCGAGGTGGCCGCCTGGAGGCCCGCCACCAGCCGCAACAGGCTGGACTTACCGCACCCGGACCGCCCGACGATCGCCACGAACTCGCCGTCGGCGACCTCCAGCGACACATCACGCAGGGCCTCCACGTCACCGGCCCGGGTGCGGTAGATCTGCGAAACGTTACGAATTCCGATCATGGTTCGCCCCTCGCGGTGCGCGCCGCAACCAGCCGCGCGCACCGCCGTCGAAGAGGAAGTTATGACTTTGCGATGTCGTAGACGCCGATGTCTTCGGCGTTCGGCGTCGACTTGAGGGTGCCGGTGCCGGCGAGGAGCTTGATCATCGCCTCCACCCGCTCCCGGGTCAGCTTTCCGGCCGGCCCGCCGTCACCCAGGACGTACGGCCGCATCTCGGTGAGTTCGGCGGCGGCGACCTTCTCGTCGGCCGTCCGGTCGTGCTTCTTGAGCAACTGGGCGGCTTCCTCGGGGTGCTCCACCGCGTAGAGCAGGCCCTTGACCAGCGCTGCCGTGAACTTCTCGACCTCTGCGCGGTTGCTTTCCAGCTTCGCGGCGGAGACCAGCAGGCCGTTGCCGTACAGGTCGGGAAGCTTGTCCGCGTACGGCAGCATGGTGACGGTCTTGCCACCGGCCGCCTTCTCCAGCAGCGGCTTGCCGGCGGCGAACTGGCCGATCGCGTCCACCGAGCCGGCGGCGAGCAACTGCGGGAGCGACTGCGGCGAGGACGGGACGAACTTCACCGACTTCGGGTCGATGCCGGCCGCCTTGGCGTACGCCGGGAAAATGATCATGTTGGTGGAGCCGGAGCTGTCCGCGATGCTGGCGCCGGGCAGCTTCTCCGGCGAGTCGATCGCCTTGTCCAGCGAGGCGATGCCGGCCATCGACCGCTGGTGGATGGCGGCCACCACGCGCACCGGCATCTTCTCGTTGGCCAGCGTGGTGATGACCCCGGACAGGTCGCCCGGGCCGTAGTCGGCCTGCCCCGACCCGATCAGTTTCATGACATCGACGGTGCCGGTGCCGGGCTTGATGGTGACGTTGAGCCCGGCCTCCTTGAAGTAGCCCTTCTCCAGGGCGACGTATGCGTACGCGTCCCGACCGAACGTCCCGAAGGAGGTCAGGTAGGTGACGGAGGCGGCATCGGGGGAATCGGCCTTCTCCGAATCACCACAGCCGGCGACGGTGAGTGTGAGAGCCGCTGCGGCGACGGCCGCGACGAGACGGGTGCGAGCTGACATGAGACCTCCTGCATCGGCGGGATTTATCAAATGTCAAACTTCCCGACTCGTCAAGACCTCGTTTTGGCAACACCGCCCCGCCCCGGCGGCCCCGGCCCGGCGACCGCACCCCCGCCAGGCCCACTGACCTGGCAGTACGCCCCGCCGACCGCCAGTGGCGACCACAGTCGACACCGCAGGGTCGCGGTACGCGCCGACAGCGAGCACGTTGCGCCCGGCGCAGCCCGGCTCGGCCTGGCCTGGCCCGGCTCGGCTCGGCTCGGCTCGGCTCGGCTCGGCTCGGCTCGGCTCGGCTCGGCTCGGCTCGGCTCGGCTCGGCTCGGCTCGGCTCGGCTCGGCT